>NZ_AP024452.1:0-318750 GCF_016865485.1 Luteitalea sp. TBR-22
ATGAGTGAACACATCTGGGAACGCGTCCTCGCCCGTGTCGAGGCGAAACTGAACCGGCACACGTTCCTGACCTGGTTCAAGCCGACCCGCTTCATCCGCGAGGACGGCGACACCTTCATCGTCGAGGTCCCCGACGGGACGGTGCGCGACTGGTTGCTGCGCCACTACGGGTCGATCCTGGCCGAGGCCGTCGCGGAGGCCGGGCGACCGGGCGCCGTGGTGTCGTTCGTCCCAGCCGATGGCTCGGCGCCGGTGGAACCCTCGCCGGCCGAGGATCTGCTGATCCGCCAGGCCGACGACCCCTCCCTCCCGGCGAGTCCCACCCAGGGCCCCTCCGGGCTGAACCACCGTTACACCTTCGAGACCTTCGTGGTCGGGCCGTCGAACCAGTTCGCCAACGCCGCGGCCCGGGCGGTGGCCGAGGCGCCGGGGCGATCGTACAACCCGCTGTTCCTGTACGGGGGCGTGGGCCTGGGCAAGACGCACCTGATGCACGCCATCGGGCAGTACGTGGACCGCCATCACCGGCAGGCGATGCTCACCTACATCTCGTCCGAGCGGTTCATGAACGAGATGATCAACGCCATCCGCTACGAGCGCATCATCGACTTCCGCGAGCGCTACCGGAACGTCGACGTGCTGCTGGTCGACGACGCGCAGTTCCTGGCCGGCAAGGAAGCGACGCAGAACGAGTTCTTCCACACGTTCAATGCGCTCTACGACGCCGGCAAGCAGATCGTCCTGAGCAGCGACCGACCGCCGCACGAGATCCCGGCGCTCGAGGAGCGACTGCGTTCGCGCTTCAACTGGGGCCTGATAGCCGACATCCAGCCGCCCGATCTCGAGACCAAGGTCGCGATCCTCAAGAAGAAGGCCGACGCCGACGGCGTGCCGCTGCCCGACAACGTCGCGCTGTTCATCGCCACAAAGATCAAGTCGAACATCCGCGACCTCGAAGGATCGCTGATCCGGCTGGTCGCCTACGCCTCGCTGACCGGCAAGGACATCACCCTGGCGCTGGCCCAGGACGTCCTGCGCAGCATCATCGGCACCGAGGAGAAGGCGATCACGATCGACACGATCCTGAAGTTCGTCGCCGACTTCTACGGCGTGCGCCCGAGCGAGCTCAAGGCGGCCAGCAACTCGCGCAACATCGTGATGCCGCGCCAGATCGCGATGTACCTGTGCAAGTCGCTGACGTCGGCGTCGCTGCCCGACATCGGACGAGCGTTCGGCAAGCACCACTCGACGGTGCTGCACTCGATCCGGAAGGTCGAGGACGAGCGGGGCAAGGACAGCGATTTCAACAGCCAGATCAACGCCATGCTGGACAATTTCCGCTAGGCGGACCGGCGGCGGACGAGGTTTTCCACAACCCGGGCGAGGCGACCCTGTGGACAACGTGTGGAGGCCGGGCGGCAGGGCTGGCGCCCACAGGATCGGGGCCGTTTTTGCACACCATCCCTGCACAGGGTAAATGGTTGTAGGAAATGGGTTTAGATGCTGCCCACACAGCTTCAAACGCCCTTCTGATCTCTGTTATACTTCTTTTCTTGCGATCTCTATGGAGAACACCTCCTAGGGACGTCGCACGCGCCAAGGGGCTCGCTCCCGTACACGAGGTATCGGCTGCATGGAACTGGTGGTCCGCAAGAACGATCTGCTCCGCGAACTGCAGTTGTTTCAAGGCATCGTGGAACGCAAGAACACCATGCCCGTGCTCGCCAACGTGCTGCTGCGTGCCGATGGCAACCAGGTGGAGCTGGTGGCTACCGACCTCGACGTGGGGCTCCGCAGCACCTGTGTGGCGCAGAGCCTGGCCAAGCCGGGCACGCTGACGCTGCCGGCCAAGAAGCTGTTCGAGATCGTCAAGGCGCTGCCCGAGACCGACATCCGCATCGAGCAGAACCGCTCGGGGGTGACCGTCGCCGCGGAGCGCTTCGAGTCGCACCTCTCCACGCTGCCGGCCGACGACTTCCCGCAGTTGCCGACCGTGGGCGACACGGTGGCGACCCTGCCGCGTGAGCCGATCAAGCAGATGGTCGCCAAGACCATGTTCGCCATCACCGGCGAGGACACGCGCTACTACCTCAACGGCGCGCTGTTCGTGCTCAAGCCGGACAGCATGAGCCTGGTCGCGACCGACGGGCACCGCCTGGCGCTGGTCACGGTCACCGGCGAGACCGGCGCGGCCGAGGGCAAGGCGCTGCTGCCGAAGAAGACGATGCAGGAGCTGAGCCGGCTGCTCGCCGACGGCGAGGGCGACGTCCTGTACGAGCGCGCCGAGAACCACCTGTTCTTCACGGTCGGCGGCCGCCGCCTGTTCTCGCGGATGATCGACGCGCAGTTCCCGGCGTACGAGCGCGTCATCCCGAAGAACAACGACAAGCAGATCGAGTTCGAGCGCGATCGCCTCACCAGCGCCATTCGTCGCGTGTCGCTGCTGTCCAACGAACGGTCGCGGGCGGTGCGCTTCCTGATCTCGAACGGCAAGGTCGAGGTGACGTCGCAGAGTCCCGACCTCGGCGAGGCCAAGGAAGAGCTCCTGGTCACCTACGAGGGGCCCGACGTCCAGATCTGCTTCAACGCGCAGTACGTCACCGACTTCCTGGCGGCGGTCGAGACCGAGCAGGTCAGCCTCTCGTTCCGCGACGAGATGAGCCAGGCGGTGATGAAGCCCGTGGGCGCCGACGGGTACGACTACACGTACGTGATCATGCCGATGCGTCCGTAGGCGCGCCGCGCCGCACGCATCACGCGGCTGCCGCCGGCCGACGCCGCCGACGCCGCGCGAGACCGGGAGAGGTGGGTGGCATCGACGCGCCGCCCCCACCCGGTGAACGTCCCTTGCGAGTCCCGATGGAACCGACCACCAGCCCGAACACCGAGTCAGAGACCCCGATGCGCCCCGCCAACGGGGCGGCCGAAGAGTACGGCGCCGATGCCATCAAGGTGCTCGAAGGCCTCGAGGCCGTCCGCAAGCGGCCGGGCATGTACATCGGCACCACGGGCGAAGCGGGCCTCCACCACCTCGTCTACGAGGTCGTCGACAACTCGGTCGACGAGGCGCTCGCCAAGCACTGCACCGAGATCAACGTCACCATCCACGTCGACGACTCGGTGACGGTGATCGACGACGGACGCGGCATCCCGGTGGACATGCACGAGAGCGGCAAGAGCGCGGCCGAAGTCGTGCTCACCGTCCTGCACGCCGGCGGCAAGTTCAACCAGGAAGGCAGCGCGTACAAGGTCTCCGGTGGCTTGCACGGCGTCGGAGTGTCGGTGGTCAACGCGCTGTCGGAGCAGCTCGACCTCGAGATCTGGCGCAACGACAAGGTCTACCAGCAGAGTTATGCGCGCGGCGTGCCGATGGCACCGCTGGTCGAGACCGGCACCACCAAGAAGCGCGGGACGAAGGTCCACTTCAAGCCCGACCCGACGATCTTCGAGGCGACGGTCTACAGCTTCGACACGCTCAACAACCGCTTGCGCGAGCTTGCGTTCCTGAACGCCGGCCTGATCATCACGCTCGAGGACGAGCGTGGCGAGGGACGGCACGCGCGCTACGAGTACAAGGGCGGCATCGTCGAGTACGTGCAGTTCATGAACCGCGCCAAGCGGGCGGTGCACGAGGCGCCCATCCACATGCGGGGCGAGCGGAACGAGATCGAGGTCGAGATCGCGCTCCAGTGGAACGACTCGTACGACGAGAACCTGTACACGTTTGCCAACAACATCAACACGCACGAGGGCGGGTTTCACCTCTCCGGCTTCAAGGCGGCGCTGACCCGCACGGTGAACGCGTACCTGTCGAGCGCGAACCTGCCGAAGGATCTCAAGGACACCCCGATCAGCGGCGACGACGCGCGCGAGGGCCTGGCGGGCGTGATCAGCGTCAAGATCCCGAACCCGCAGTTCGAGGGCCAGACCAAGACCAAGCTCGGCAACACCGAGGTCAAGGGGATCGTCGAGACGATCGTCAACGAACGGCTCGGCGCGTTCTTCGAGGAGAACCCGGCCGTCGCGCGCGCGATCATCCAGAAGGCCGCCGACGCGGCGCGGGCCCGCGAGGCGGCGCGCAAGGCGCGCGACCTGGTCCGGCGCAAGGGCGTGCTCGACGGCAGTTCGCTGCCCGGCAAGCTGGCCGACTGCCAGGAGCGCGATCCCGCGCAGAGCGAGATCTACATCGTCGAGGGCGACTCGGCAGGCGGGTCGGCCAAGCAGGGTCGTGACCGCCGCTTCCAGGCCATCCTGCCGATCAAGGGCAAGATCCTGAACGTCGAGAAGGCCCGCTTCGACAAGATGCTGAGCAGCGACGAGATCAAGACGATGATCGCCGCGCTCGGCACCGGCATCGGCCGCAAGCGCGAGGAAGGCGACAAGGACGGCTTCGACATCGCGAAGCTGCGGTATCACCGCGTCATCATCATGACGGACGCCGACGTCGACGGATCGCACATCCGTACGCTGCTGCTGACGTTCTTCTACCGGCAGATGCGCGAGCTGATCGACAACGGCCACATCTACATCGCGCAGCCGCCGTTGTACCGCGCCAAGCGCGGCAAGCAGGAGGTCTACATCAAGAACGATGCGGACCTCGAGGCATACCTGATCAAGCGTGCGACCGACTCGCGCGTGCTGCGGCTGGTCGAGAGCGGCCAGGAGTACAGCGGCGAGGCGCTCGAGACGCTGCTGCACAAGCTGATCGCGTTCGACCGCAACCTCCGTCACGTCGAGCGCCGCGGCGTGCCGCAGGACGTGGTGCGGGCGCTGCTGAACGCCGGGGCGCGGGACCGGACGTTCTTCAGCGATCGCGGCCGCATGGACGCGCTCGCGGCGGAACTCTCGCACGAGCAGCGGATCGTCTCGGTGGTCGTCGACGAGGAGCACAACGCGCTGCTGTTCGAGATCGACGACCGCAGCGCCGGCTACCCGCGGGTGTCACGGGCCGGCATCGAGTTCGCGCAGACGCCCGACTTCCGCGCGCTGGTGAACAGCTACCGCGACGTGTCAGGCATCCACGGCCGCATGGTGGTGACGCAGGTCGGGGCCCCGCAGGCCGAGGAGCCCGAGGAGGTCGCCGCCGAGCCGGGTGCTGCCGATGCCGGTGGCGAGGCTGCGGCCGAACCCGTGCGTCGAGTCGCCCGCAAGGACGCCGACCACGAGGTGCAGTCGCTCTCGGACCTGGTGGACTACTTCCTCGAGGTCGGGCGCAAGGGCGTGGCCATCAACCGCTACAAGGGCCTCGGCGAGATGAACCCCGAGACGTTGTGGGAGACCACGATGAAGCCTGAAGTGCGCACGCTGCTGCAGGTGCGCGCCGAGGATCAGGCCGAAGCGGACCTGATGTTCTCCACCCTGATGGGGGACCAGGTCGAGCCGCGCCGCAAGTTCATCGAGGACAACGCCCTCGACGTGAAGAACCTCGACGTGTAGGCGCGGTTCCCCACGTCTGCAAGGCAGGGCCGGCTGTTCCCCCTCGACGTCGCTCGGGGCAGGCAGCGCGGCGCTCTCACCCGGTCGTCGACCGCGTGAGACACAAGACCCGATATCGCTATGAGCACCCCTCCGCCGACCCGCGTGCCCGTCACCATCGAAGACGAGATGCGCCGTTCGTACATGGATTACGCGATGAGCGTGATCATCGGGCGCGCCCTGCCCGACGTGCGCGACGGCCTGAAGCCGGCGCACCGGCGCGTGCTCTTCGCCATGCGGCAGATGGGCCTGGCGAGCAATCGCGCCTATCGCAAGTGCGCCAAGATCGTCGGCGAGGTCATCGGCAACTACCACCCGCACGGCGACGCGTCGGCCTACGACACGCTGGTGCGCCTGGCGCAGGACTTCAACATGCGCTATCCCCTGGTCGATCCCCAGGGGAACTTCGGCAGCATGGACGGCGACCGGGCGGCGGCCTACCGCTACACGGAAGCCCGCCTCGAGGCGCTCGCCGAGGCGCTGATGGCCGATCTCGACAAGGACACCGTCGAGTTCGTGCCCAACTTCGACGAGACGACGACCGAACCCTCGGTCCTGCCGACCCCGATCCCGAACCTGCTGGTGAACGGGTCGACGGGCATCGCCGTCGGCATGGCGACCAACATCCCGCCGCACAACCTCACGGAGTTGGTCAACGGGATCATCGCCATCGCCGATCCCGAACAGGCGTTCACGATCGACGAGGAGGGCCGTCCGCAGCCGCTCACCCGCGACGAGAAGCGTCGCCGGCTGCTGCAGCACGTGCTCGGCCCCGACTTCCCCACCGGCGGCGTGATCGTCGGCCGCGCCGGCATCGTGTCGGCGTATGCGACCGGTCGCGGCACCGTGATCGTGCGCGCCAAGAGCGAGGTCGAGACGATCGGCCGCGGCGGCGATCGCCAGGCGATCGTCATCACCGAGGTGCCCTATCAGGTCAACAAGGCGAAGCTGATCGAGCGCATCGCCGACCTCGTGCGCGACAAGACGATCGAGGGCATCTCCGACATCCGCGACGAGTCGGACCGCCAGGGCATCCGCGTCGTCATCGAGCTGAAGCGCGGCGAGATGCCGGATGTGGTGCTGAACAACCTCTACAAGCACACGCCGCTGCAGTCGTCGTTCGGCATCATCATGCTGTCGATCGTCGACGGCCGGCCGCGGGTGCTGCCGCTGCTCGAGATGCTCGAGCGGTTCATCGAGTTCAGGCGCGAGGTGGTGCGTCGGCGCACGGAGTTCGAGCTCCGCAAGGCCGAGGCGCGTGCGCACATCCTCGAGGGCCTCAAGATCGCGCTCGATCACATCGACGCGGTGATCGCGCTGATCCGCGCTGCCAAGAGCCCGGGCGAGGCCCGCGAAGGCCTGATGTCCAGCTTCGGGCTGTCGCAGCTACAGGCGCAGGCCATTCTCGACATGCAGCTCCAGCGCCTCACCGGCCTCGAGCGGCAGAAGATCCTCGACGAGCTCGCGGAGTTGATCAAGGAGATCGAGCGGCTGCGTGCCATCCTCGGCAGCGAACGGCTGGTGATGGAGATCGTCATCAACGAGCTGAAGGATGCCCGTGACCGCTTCGGCGACGCGCGGCGGACGCAGCTGGTCGAGGACACCAGCGACATCGACATCCTCGACCTGATCGCCGACGAGGACATCGCGATCACGGTGAGCCACAAGGGCTACATCAAGCGCACGTCGCTCGACGAGTACCGGTTCCAGGGCCGCGGCGGCGCCGGCACGATCGGCATGCGCCTGCCCGACGACGACTACGTGCACCACCTGTTCGTGGCGTCGACGCACGCGTACCTGATCGTCTTCTCGGACCGCGGTCGCGCCTACTGGCTGCGCGTCCACGAGATCCCGGAGGCCGGCCGCGATGCGCGCGGCAAGTCGATCGCGAACCTGGTGCAGATGACGGCCGGCGAGAAGGTCGCCGACGTCGTCGCGGTGCGCGAGTTCCCGTCGGAAGAGGGCCAGCGCTTCGTGGTGATGGGCACGCGCCGCGGCGTCATCAAGAAGACCGACCTCAAGGCGTACTCGAACCCGCGCGCCGGCGGCATCATCGCGATGGGCGTCGAGGACGACGACGAGGTGATCGCGGTGCAGCTGTCGACCGGCACGCAGCAGGTGTTCATCGGCACCCGCGGTGGCACGGCAATCCGCTTCCCCGAGTCGCGCGTGCGGGCGATGGGCCGGACGGCCTACGGCGTGCGCGGCATCTCGTTGCGCGAGGGCGACGAGGTCGTGGCCATGGAGGTGGTGTCGGAGTCGGGCGCCATGCTCACCGTGACGGCCAACGGGTACGGCAAGCGGACGCCGCTCAGCGAGTACCGCATCACGGGTCGCGGCGGCGTCGGGATCCGCAACATCCAGCCGTCGGACCGCAACGGCCCGGTGGTCGGCGTCACGCACGTCGAGGACGACAACCAGGTCCTCATCATCACCAAGGACGGCATGGTGATCCGGATGGCGGTGGCGCCGTTGCGGCCCATCGGCCGCAACACGCAGGGCGTGCGCCTCATCCGCCTCGACGAGGGGGACCGCGTCGAAGCGCTGGCCCGGCTCGACATCGCGGAGGTCGCTGCTGACACGTCCGAGGTGGTGGCGCCGCTCGAGACCGAGGGCGCCGTCGAGGAGCCGCTCGACGAGCCGATCGAGGATGTCGTCGACGAGTCCGACGACGCCGACGACACGGACGGCGAGGCCTGAGGTCGTCACGCACGTAGCGAGACCGCCGACCTGAAGGTCGGCGGCTACGCCACTCCATCTCGCAGGCGCTCCATCTCGTAGGCGCCGACCTTCAGGTCGGCGCACCGCGCCTAGACCGGCTGCAGGCGCGCGTACTTGGCGATCAGCTTCTTGGTGCCCACCGTCTGGAAGTACACGGTGAGCTTCATGTCGTCGCCCTTGCCGTCCACTTCCTTGACCGTGCCGACGCCGAACTGCGCGTGGCGAACCTTCTGCCCCGCCTTCGGCCGGGATCCGTCGCTCGACTGGTCCTCGTCCTCGTACTTGTACGTGGTCGCCGGCGCCTCCTCACGCGCCGGCGTCCGGCGTCCGTACGGGTTCGGCCGCGATTCGTAGGCAGCGCGGCCGCCGTACGACGAGGTGCCGAACGAGCGGGCGCGCGTGTACGACGGGGTCTCCAGCACCAGTTCCTTCGGGATCTCGTCGAGGAAGCGTGAGGGCTCGGTCGCCTGGTACTCGCCGAAGACGCGTCGGCGCGCGGCGCTGGTGAGCAGCAGGCGCGACTGCGCCCTGGTCATGCCCACGTAGCAGAGCCGGCGCTCCTCCTCGATCTGCTCCTGGTCCTCCCCTGCCCGGCTGTGCGGGAAGAGGCCCTCTTCCATGCCGGCGAGGGCGACGACCGGGAACTCCAGGCCCTTGGCGGCGTGCATGGTCATCAGCCACACGCGCGCGCTGTTGGACCCCTGCGACTCGTCGGCTTCCGACAGCAACGACAGGCGATCGACGAAGCCGCCGATCGACGCGTCGGCCTCCCGCTCCTCGTACTCGCGCGCGGTCGAGACGAATTCGGCGAGGTTGTTGATGCGGCTCTCCGCTTCCTCGGTGTTCTCCTCACGCAGCGCCTTGAGGTAGCCCGATTGATCGAGCATCTTGCCGATCAGCGTCGACACCGGCTCGTGCTTCGCGATGCCGACCAGGGCGTCGATCAACTCGACGAACTGCTTGAGCGCGTTGTGGGCGCGACCTGGCAGGGTGCGGGACGCAATCAGGTGCGTCGCCCTGGCCCAGAGCGACTGCGACGCCGCGACCTCGAACAGGCCGGCCGCCATCATCGGCGGCGCGCTGCCGCCCGCGCCGGGGTCGTCGCGCTCGAGCGCGTCCATCACCGACTTGCCGATGCCGCGCGCCGGCACGTTCACCACGCGCCTGAAGCTCACATCGTCGTGCGGGTTGATGATCAGCTTCAGGTACGAGAGCGCGTCCTTCACTTCCTTGCGCTCGTAGAAGCGGACGCCGCCGATGATGCGGTACGGCGTGCCGTCGCGCATCAACTGATCTTCCAGCGCGCGCGACTGCGAGTTGAGGCGATACAGGATGGCGACGGTCGCGTCGCGCCGCGCGGTCACCTCCTTGCGCAGCTCGCGCGCGATGAACGACGCCTCCTCGAGCTCGTCCTCGCCGCGGAAGTACGTGATCAGGTCGCCCCGGCCCTGCTCGGTCCAGAGGCGCTTCTCCTTGCGGTCCGCGTTGTTGGCGATCACCGCCGACGCCGCGTCGAGGATGTTCTGGGTCGAGCGGTAGTTGCGCTCGAGGCGGACGGTCGCGGCCTCGGGGAAGTCCTGCTCGAAGTCGAGGATGTTGCGCAGGTCGGCGCCGCGCCACTTGTAGATGGACTGGTCGGGATCGCCGACGACGGCGAGGTTGTGCCGGGCCCCCACCAGGTGCTTGATCAGCAGGTACTGCGGCCTGTTGGTGTCCTGGTACTCGTCGATCATCACGTACCGGAACTGCCGCTGGTACTTCGAGCGCACGCCCTCGTGCTCGAACAGCTCCACGGTCTTGAGGAGCAGGTCGTCGAAGTCGAGCGCGTTGGCTCGCTCGAGGGCCTTCACGTAGCCGTCGTAGATCTTCGCGATCTGCTCGTCGCGGTAGGAGCCGTTGCCGACCTTGTCGGGGGCCTCCATGCGGTTCTTCGCCTGGCTGATGCGCCCGAGCACCTGGCGCGGCTGGATCAACTTGTCGTCGATCTGCAACTCGCGCATCACCTGCTTGACCGCGACCTGCTGGTCGCTGCTGTCGTAGATCACGAAGTCGCGCGACAGGCCGATGGCCGGCGCCTCGCGCCGCAGCAGCCGTGCACACAGCGAGTGGAACGTCGACACCCACACGTCGCGTGCGTCGGCGCCGATCAGCTTCCCGACCCGCTCCCGCATCTCCTCGGCAGCCTTGTTGGTGAAGGTGACCGCCAGCACCTCGAACGGCCGGGCGAGCCCGCTGCCGATCAGGTACGCGATGCGATAGGCGATGACGCGCGTCTTCCCAGAGCCCGCCCCGGCCAGGATCAGCAGCGGTCCGTCGGTGTGCAGGACGGCGTCGCGCTGCTCGGGGTTGAGGGAGGAGAGGAAATCCTCGCCGGCAGTCGGCAGTCGGCGGTCGGCAGTCATTGTCTCAGCGCGACCAGAAGCGCCCTGTGCGTTCGTGTGACTCATTGACGGAGGACTCGAGGCCGAGAGTGCGCCAGGCGTGGCTGTAGCGTCGTTGCAGTTTCTGCACGATCACTTCAGGAACCTCGATTATACCGTCGCCACGCTCGAAGCACCGTCTGGCCCTTGCCGTGCAATGCCCGCCGTGTGCACCCACGCTCATTCAGGGACCTCGAGGTGTGGCAACTCTCGAAGGAGTTGGCCAAGTGCGTGTACCACGCCACCCTCACCTACCCCTACATGCATCGCATCGAGATCGGCTCACAGATGCGGAGAGCATCCGTGTCGGTCGCCTCGAACATCGCAGAGGGATACCGACAGAGATCCCGGCATGCCTATGCCCGGTATCTGAACATCGCTGCGGGCAGCAACGCTGAACTGGAGACGCAACTGGACCTCGTCAGGGAACTCGGCATCGGAGACCCTGAGGGGGTCTCGGAGATGGCAGCACTTTGCCACCGTGTGGGCCGCATGCTCAACGCGCTCGTCTCGAGGCTGGAGTCGTGACGCAGCCGACAGTGCTGCCACTGCCCCGCCATGGAGCTGGCACTGCCGACTGCCGACTCCCGACTGCCGTCACTCGACCGTGACCGACTTCGCGAGATTCCTCGGCTGGTCGACGTCGCAGCCTCGCAGCACGGCGACGTGGTAGGCGAGCAACTGCAGCGGCACCGTCATCGTGATCGGTGACAGCAGCGGGTGGATCGGCGGGAGCACGAGGCGCGCGTCACGGCGGGGATCGAGCAGCGACCAGAGGTGCGGCTCCCCCTCCTCGGTGATCGCGATCACCGAGCCGCCGCGGGCCTTCACTTCCTGCACGTTGCCCAGCATCTTCTCGAACACGTGATCGCGCGGCGCGAGCGCCACCACGGGCATCTTCTCGTCGATGAGCGCGATCGGGCCGTGCTTCATCTCGCCGGCCGGATAGCCCTCGGCGTGGATGTACGAGATCTCCTTCAGCTTCAGCGCGCCCTCGAGCGCGATCGGGTAGTGCATGCCGCGCCCGAGGAAGAGGAAGTCGGAGCACTGGTAGAAGCGACGCGCCACGTCCTCGAGATAAGGCGCGCACGAGAGCACCTGCTCGACGTGACGCGGCAGCTCGGTGAGGGCCTGCAGGATGGGCCGCACGGCGTCGGCGTCGAGCACGCCGCGGGCGCGTCCGAGCTTCAGCGCCAGCAGCGTCAGCGCCACGAGCTGCGTCGTGAACGCCTTGGTGGACGCGACGCCGATCTCGGGTCCCGCGTGCGTCTGGATCGTGCCCTCGGCCTCGCGCGTCGCCATGCTGCCGACGACGTTGCAGATGGCCAGCGTCCGCGCGCCCTGCCGACGCGCCTCACGCAGCGCGGCGAGCGTGTCGGCGGTCTCGCCCGACTGCGTGATCGCCACCATCAGGTCGGTCGTCGCGATGATCGGCTGGCGGTAGCGGTACTCCGAGCCGTAGTCCACGTCCACCGGGATGCGTGCGAGCTGCTCGATGAGGAACTTCCCCACCAGCGCCGCGTGCCACGACGTGCCGCAGGCCAGCAGCACGACGCGAGAGAACCCGGTCATCGCCGCCGTGTCGAGGTTGGCCTCCGGCAGGTGCACGTCGCCCTGCTCCATCGACAGCCGCCCGACCAGCGTCTCCTTGATCGCCCACGGCTGCTCGAAGATCTCCTTGAGCATGAAGTGCTTGTACCCGGCCTTCTCCGCCATCACCGGATCCCAGGTGATGCGCTGCGCCTGGCGCACGACCGGTCGCCCGTCGGCGTCGAAGAACCGCACGCCCTCGCGCGTGAGCACCGCCACCTGCCCGTCCTCGAGGAACACGACGTCGCGCGTGTGGGCGAGGATGGCCGGGATGTCCGAGGCGACGAACCACTCCTGTTCACCGAGGCCGATCACCACCGGCGGCCCGTTCCGCACGGCAACGATGGTGCCCGGGTCGGCGCTCGAGATGACGACGAGCGCGAACAGGCCCTGCAGCCGCGCCAGCGCCCTCCGCACCGCCGCATGCAGCCCATCGTCACGGAGCTCGAGCCCGATCAGGTGCGCCACGACCTCGGTGTCCGTCTCGGTGCGGAACACGATGCCGCGGCCCTGCAGCTCCTTCTTGAGCTCGAGGTAGTTCTCGATGATCCCGTTGTGGACGAGGACCACGCGCCCGGACTGGTCGCGGTGAGGGTGGGCGTTCTCCTCGGTGGGGCGACCATGGGTGGCCCACCGGGTGTGCCCGATGCCGTAGGTGCCGCGCAGCGGCTGCTCGTGCAGGGCGCGCTCGAGGTTCCCGAGCTTGCCGGCACTTCTGCGAACGTCGATGCCGTCGGGGCCGACGACGGCGATGCCGGCCGAGTCGTAGCCGCGATACTCGAGGCGCCTCAGGCCGTCGAGCACCACGGGCACGACGTCCTGCTGACCGATATACCCGATGATGCCGCACATGCCACGGGATCAGACACCGTGGCCCGCACCAGGCGCAAGCCGAACCTTACTGTTGGGCTGGAGTCCGCCGGCCCCGCAGCGCAGGGCCGGGCGGGGGAGGCCGGACGTCAGCCGCGGTTCCGGCGCTTCGCCCAGCCGTCCTTGTTCTCCTGGCGGCTGCGTGCGATGCCCAGGGACTCCTCGGGCACGTCGCGGGTGATGGAGGAGCCTGCGGCCACGAACGCGCCGCGCCCGACCGTGACCGGCGCCACCAACTGCGAGTCGCTGCCGATGAACGCGCCATCGCCAATCACCGTGGGGTGCTTGTTGACGCCATCGTAGTTGCACGTGATCACGCCCGCGCCGACGTTGACGTCGGCGCCGATGGTGGCATCGCCCAGGTAGGTCAGGTGGCTGGCCTTGGAGGCCCGTCCGAGCGTGGTCTTCTTCAACTCGACGTAGTTGCCGACGCGCGCGTCCTCGCCCACGTCGCTGCCGGGGCGGATGTGCGCGAAGGGCCCGAGCTGGGCGCGTGAACGCACCACCGAGTCGGTGACGACGCAGTAGTTGAGGATCACCACGTGGTCCTCGAGCGTGGCGTCCACCAACCGGCTCCCGGCGTGGATCTCGCAGGCGGTGCCCACCCTGGTGCGCCCCTCGAGATAGACGTTGGGGTGGAGCACCGTGTCGTGGCCCACCTCCACGTCAGGCCCGACGTAGGTCGTGGCGGGGTCGATGATGGTGACCCCCGCCGACATCAGTTCCTCGCACTTGGCTTGTCGCATGATGGCGCTTGCCTCGGCCAGCTCCGTCTGGCTGTTGATGCCGCGGATCTCGTGCGGCACCGTGGCGCTGATGGTGTCCACCTCGTGGCCCGCTCGCCGGAGTGCGGACACCAGTTCCCCGAGCGTCCGCTCGCGCTCGACGTTGTCCCAGGAGAAGGTGGCCAGGGCGGCGCGCAGGGCCTGTGCCGAGCAGGCGAACACGCCGCTGGTGCACTCCTTGATGGAGCGCTGCTGTCGGGAGGCGTCCTTCTCGCCGACCAGGCCCATCACCTCACCCGTGTCACTCCTGAGCACCCGCATGAGTCCGTACGGGCGTTCCGAGACCGCCGTCACCATCGTGAGGGCGGCCGATGAGGTCACTCGGTGGGCCAGCAGGGCGCGCAGTGTCTCGCGGCGGAGCAGGGGGACGTCCGCGGGCAGGACCACGACCGACCGGTCCGGTTCGTCGGCGAGGTCGAGGGCGGTCAGCGCGTGGACCGGTCCGAGCAGTGGCTCGAGCGTCGCGACGTCCAGTTGGCGCGCCATCAGGGTGGACGCGATGATATCTGCTGAATAACCTAGAATGGTCACGCGCCGAGCGGCCTCGAGGTCGTCCGACGCCCGAAGGACTCGCTCGATCATCGAAAGGCCGGCGACGGGCAACAGCACCTTGGGCCTTCGGGTCCCCATGCGGAGACCGCGCCCGCCGGCAAGAATGACGATGACGCAAGGCACGGAGCGGCTCATCCTTCGAATTCGGCGGCCTTGCGCCGCTCCAGGGCATCGAACACGTCACGGGTGCGCACGTGCAGTCGCCTCGCGACCTCGCTCATGGCGGCGCGCCGCTCGAAGGTCCCCTTTTCGGTTATTCGGTCGAATTCGTCAAGCAAGTCCTGTTCGACGATGGCGGCGGGGATTTCCGTGCGGAGAGGGGCTTCCAGGATGCAGGTGAACTCGCCGATGGGCTCGGCGATGGCTGGATGGGTGACGACTTCACCGATGGCGCCGCGGATGAGCTGTTCGTGCTTCTTCGTGATCTCCCGGCACACGGCGATTCGTCGCTGGCCACCGACGATCTCGGCCAGCATTCCCAGGGTCCCGGCGATACGGTGGGGCGCCTCGAAGAAGACGACCGGGTGCTGGTACGCGCCGGCTTCCTCGCACCACCGGCGGCGGGGGCCGTTCTTTACGGGTGGAAACCCTAAAAACGTGAACGCGCTCGCCGGGACACCGCTCATCGTCAACGCCGCGAGGACGGCGCTGGCTCCCGGCACGGGTTCCACGGGGATGCCCTCGTCGAGACAGGCGCGAATGAGATGATCACCGGGGTCGGACAGCAGGGGCGTGCCTGCGTCGGTCACCAGGGCGACCGGCTCGCCGGCGCGGAGCTTCTCGAGCAAGCCCGGCAGTCGCGAGACCTCGTTGTGGGCGTGCACGCTCACCATGGGGGTCTCGATCCCGGCGTGGGCCAGGAGCTTGGCGGTCCGACGCGTGTCCTCGGCGGCGATCACGCGTGCCTCGCGGAGGACCCGCAACGCGCGGAGCGTGATGTCCTCCAGGTTGCCGATGGGGGTCGCCACGACGAACAAACGTCCGGGCGCCGGCCGGGAGAGCACGGAAGGTATTGTACATTGGGAGATTGGGCCCCACAGGCCCACCGGCCACCATCCTTGTCCGTGCGAGCGCATGCGATCTGCTGAGACCCTTCCGCACTTTGCGGCCGACTACCTGTCCTGGCGCCACGAGGTGCAACCGACGGCGGCGACCTTCGACGGCGTCCACGTCCACGACGACCTGCTCGAGGACTTCAGTCGCGCCGCCATCGACCGGCAGGTGCGCGACCTGAACGGCTTCGCGCGTCGGCTGGCCTCCATGCCCGTCGACCAGATTCCAGCGGCCGAGCGTCCCGATCACTCGGCGCTCATGGCCAGCGCCCAGGCGCGCCTGCACGAACTGGAGGTCGTGAGGACCTGGGAACGCGACCCCCAGTTGTACGCCGACACGATCGCCACGAGCCTGGCGGCGCAGGCCATCTTCACCTACGCCCCGGCTGCCGAACGGGCGCGTCGGCTGCTGTCCAAGCTGCGGCAGGTGGCCGGCGTCCTCGATGCGGCTCGCGCCAACGTGCGGGAACCGGCCGGCATCTTCATCAAGACCGCCACCGAGACCTTGCGTGGCGTGGTGAGCTTCCTCAATCGCGACTTGCCGCGCGCCCTCCGCGAGGTCGACGACCTCTCCCTGCTGGCCGACCTCGACGATGCGGCGACGCTGGCGCGGACGTCGATCGAGCGGTACGTGCGCGACCTGGAGGAGGAACAGGCGCCGCGCGCCAAGGCGACGTTCCGCCTCGGCAAGGAGCGGATCGAGCAGAAGCTGAAGCTCGGTGACGGCGTGACGCTGGACACCGACGCCCTGCTGCGGATCGCCGACCGTGAGCTGGCGGCGACGCGCGAGCGGTTCGCGGAGGTGGCTCGCAAGCTGGGCAAGGACGCGCCCGATCAGGTGTGGGCCAGGGTCAAGCAGACCCACGTGGAGCCCGGCGGACTGGTCACGCGCGTCCGCGAGCAGTGCGCGGCGCTGTACACGTTCCTGCGCGACCGCAACATCGTGACCGTCCCCGACGCCGACGCGCTGGTCATCGCGCCGACGCCGCCCTTCTATCGCTGGACCTTCGCGAGCCTGTGGGCCCCGGGGCCGCTCGAGGCCCGCCAGCAGCGGTCCTTCTACTACGTCACCGACGCCGACCAGTCGTGGCCGCAGGAGCGGCAGGACGAGCACCTGCGCGACATGAACGACGCGGTGCTCTGGGCGATCTCGATGCACGAGGCGCTGCCGGGGCACTTCCTGCACTTCGAGCACCTGCGCAAGATCCCTGCGGCGTGGCGCAAGGCCACCGTGCTGGCGCCGCTGTCGGTGCTCGAGGGCTGGGCGCACTACGCCGAACACCTGGTCATCGACGAGGGCTTCGCGAAGAAGGACCCGGCGATCGAGCTCGGTCAGCTCGCCGAGTCGCTCGTTCGCCTGTGCCGCCTGATTGTCGGCCTCCGCCTGCATGCCGAGGACCTGTCGGTGGAGCAGGGCGTCCGGTTCTTCCGCGAGGAGGCGATGCTCGAGGAGGGCAGCGCCCGCCGCGAGGCCGAGCGGGGCACCTTCGATCCCAGCTACGTCATCTACGCGCTCGGCAAGCTGATGCTGCTGAAGCTGCGCAAGGACGTCGAGGCCCACCGCGGGTCGGCGTTCGACGCGCGTCGCTTCCACGACGAGTTCCTGGGCCTGGGCCTGCAGCCGTTCGACGTCCTCCGCCAGCAGATGCTGCCCGGCGAGGCCAACGACGGCGTGGTCCTGGCGTAGCGCGCCTGTGAGGGCGGGCGCGGTCTTCCGGCCCGCCCGAGCGTCGTCACGGTAGCGCCCGGTCTCCCTGGGCACCGAAGGGGCCCACCGCGCCATTGGGCGACGTGGGTGGCTCACGGCGGGGTGGGACACCCCGCCCTACCAGCCCGGTGCCCGGTGCCCGGTGCCCGGTCGGTATAATCAAGGGTTGGAGTCACACGCAGCATGCCTCTCTACGAGTACGAATGCGACACGTGCGGTCACCGCTTCGAGGTGATCCAGAAGTTCTCTGACGGCCCGCTGACCGAGTGCCCCAAGTGCCAGGGACCGGTTCGCAAGCTCCTGTCGTCGCCGGCCATCCAGTTCAAGGGGTCGGGGTGGTACATCACCGACTACGCCAAGAAGAGCGGCACGGCAGCCGGCAACACGAAGTCGGAAGGCGGTTCGAGCGAGTCCAAGAGCACCGACTCGCCGGCGCCCAAGACCGACGCCGGCGCCAAGCCGTCGGGCGGGACCACCTAGTCCACCGCACGTTCCGGCGCGGCGCTCCCGCCGCGCCGCCCCCCACGCCTGCGGCGACGCGCGCAGCGTCACCAGGCACGCGCCGAGTTCCGACCGCCCGCCTCTTCGCGCACAGTCGACCGCCATCAGGTCGCCCACCACCCTGCCCGTGTCCTGCCGGGCGGCTGTCTCCTCGCCGGCCTCGATGGGCGCTGCTGCGGCAGGTCGCGAACGCTGCTGATCCAATCGCCGCGGTCGCCGGAATCCGTACAATGAGGGCGTGCTGGATACCGCCCAACTGAGGGACGCCTTCGACGACACCCGCGCGCGACTGCAGGCCCGGGGACCGGCGGCCGACGCCGTGCTCGACCGCCTGCAGGAACTCGACAGACGCCGTCGCGACCTCCTGCCGCGCGTGGAAGCGCTGAAGGCCGAGCGCAACCGGGCCGGCGATCTGATCGCGCAGGCCAAGCGCGCGGGTCAGGACGCCACCGAGCTGCTGGCGCAGAACAAGCAGCGCGCCGAGGAGATCAAGACGCTCGACGCGGAGCTGGCCAGCCTCGAGGAGGAGCGCACCCCGCTCCTGCTGGCGCTGCCCAACGTCCCCCACGCCTCGGTGCCGGTCGGGCGCAGCGCCGACGACAACGTGGAGGTGCGCCGCTGGGGCACGCCGCGCGTGTTCGACTTCGAGCCCAAGGCGCACTGGGACCTGGGCCCGGCGCTCGGCATCATCGACTTCGAGCGCGCCGCACGCATGTCGGGCGCCCGTTTCGCGGTGCTGATGAAGGAAGGCGCCCGCCTGTCGCGTGCCCTCATCAACTTCATGCTCGACCTGCACACGCGCGAGCACGGCTACACGGAGGTCGAGCCGCCCTACCTGGTGAACCGCACCGCGCTCACCGGCACCGGCAACCTGCCCAAGTTCGAGCAGGACCTCTTCAAGGTCGCAGGGGAGTGGGACCTGTTCCTGATTCCCACGGCCGAAGTGCCGCTCACCAACCTGCACCGGGAGGAGACGCTGGAGGACGGCGACCTGCCGCGACGTTACGTCGCCTACACGCCCTGCTTCCGCAGCGAGGCCGGCAGCTACGGCGCCGATGTCCGGGGCCTCATCCGGCAACACCAGTTCGCCAAGGTCGAGCTCATGTCGTTCGCCCGGCCCGACGACTCGTTCGACGAGCTCGAGCGCCTCACCGGCTGCGCCGAGAAGGTGCTGCAGCTGCTCGGCCTGCCCCATCGCACGATGCTGCTCTGCACGGGCGACATGGGCTTTGCGTCGGCCAAGACCTACGACATCGAGGTGTGGCTCCCGAGCCAGGGTGTGTACCGCGAGATCTCCTCCTGCAGCAACACCGAAGCCTTCCAGGCCCGTCGCGCCGGCATCCGCTACCGCCCGGCAGGCGGCGGCAAGCTCTCGTTCGCGCACACGCTGAACGGGTCGGGTCTCGCCGTCGGCCGCACGCTGATCGCCATCATCGAGAACTACCAGGAGGCGGACGGCAGCATTCGCGTGCCCGACGCGCTGGTGCCCTACATGGGTGGCGTGACGGCGATTCGCCCCTGATCCCGCCGTTCGGCGCATCCGCATGCGGTGATGCGGCGCCGATGGATCGGCGTCGCCACCGCGCCGGATACTCGCCTCCATCCCTGGAGGCACGTACATGACGACGTCGATGGATCCGCTGGTCTCGCTGGCCGCTCCGCCGTACAAGGCGCGCTACGAAAACTTCATCGGTGGCCAATGGGTGCCGCCGGTGAACGGCAAGTACTTCTCCAACCTCTCGCCGGTGACCGGCAAGCCGCTGTGCGAGGTGCCGCGCAGCGACAAGGACGACATCGAGCTCGCCCTCGACGCCGCTCACAAGGCGAGGGAGCAGTGGGGCCGCACCAGCGTCACCGAGCGCTCGATCATCCTCAACCGGATCGCGCAACGGATGGAAGACGCGCTGCCGCAGCTGGCCGCCGCCGAGACCTGGGACAACGGCAAGCCGATTCGCGAGACCACGGCCGCCGACCTGCCGCTCGCGATCGATCACTTCCGCTACTTCGCCGGTGTCATCCGCGCCCAGGAAGGCACCATGGGCGAGCTCGATCACGACACCGTCTCCTACCAGTTCCTCGAGCCGCTCGGCGTCGTCGGCCAGATCATCCCGTGGAACTTCCCGCTACTGATGGCCGCGTGGAAGCTGGCGCCGGCGCTTGCCGCGGGCAACTGCGTGGTGCTGAAGCCGGCAGAGCAGACGCCGGCCAGCATCCTGATGTGGGCCGAACTGGTCGGCGACCTCCTGCCGCCGGGCGTGCTCAACATCGTCAACGGCTTCGGCCTCGAGGCCGGCAAGCCGCTGGCATCCAATCCGCGCATCGCCAAGATCGCGTTCACCGGCGAGACGACCACGGGGCGGCTGATCATGCAGTACGCCAGCCAGAACCTGATTCCGGTGACGCTTGAACTCGGCGGCAAGTCGCCCAACGTGTTCTTCGCCGACGTGGCGCGCGAAGACGACGACTTCTTCGACAAGGCCATCGAGGGCTTCGTGCTGTTCGCGCTCAACCAGGGCGAGGTGTGCACCTGCCCGAGCCGCGCGCTGATCGAGGCCTCGATCTACGACAGGTTCATGGAACGCGCCCTGAAGCGCGTGGCCGCGATCACGCAGGGCAGCCCGCTCGACATGTCGACGATGATCGGCGCGCAGGCGTCGAGCGAGCAGCTGGAGAAGATCCTGAGCTACGTCGACATCGGCAAGCAGGAAGGCGCGAAGGTGCTGATCGGCGGGGCGCGCAAGGAGCAACCCGGCGACCTCGCGGGTGGCTACTACATGCAGCCGACGGTGTTCGAGGGGCACAACCGGATGCGGATCTTCCAGGAGGAGATCTTCGGACCGGTCGTCTCGGTCACGACCTTCAAGGATGCCGACGACGCGCTGGCGATCGCCAACGACACGCTGTACGGGCTCGGCGCGGGCGTGTGGAGCCGCGATGCCAACACCTGCTACCGCATGGGCCGCGGCATCCAGGCGGGTCGCGTGTGGACCAATTGCTACCACGCCTATCCGGCGCACGCCGCCTTCGGTGGCTACAAGCAGTCGGGCATCGGCCGCGAGACGCACAAGATGATGCTGTCGCACTACCAGCAGACCAAGAACCTGCTGGTGAGCTACAGTCCGAAGAAGCTGGGCTTCTTCTGAAGCGCAGCATGGGGTAGGTCGCGGTCCCGGACCGCGCCCTTGGCTGATGCGCACCGATGACGGCGGGGTGGCTTGCCCTGAGCGAAGTCGAAGGGGACACCCCGCCCTGCCACGGAGTCACCGAATGCCCGAACAGGCGGCGACCGTCCCTCGCGTCACGTGCACACCTGCCGCGGAGGATCTGATCCGCACGTTGCAGGCCGAGCACGGCCCGGTGCTGTTCCATCAGTCCGGCGGCTGCTGCGACGGCTCGTCGCCGATGTGCTACCCGCAATCGGACTTCATCGTCGGCGACCGCGACGTGTGCCTCGGCACCATCGCGGACGCGCCGTTCTACATGAGTCCATCGCAGTTCGAGTACTGGCAGCACACGCAACTGATCATCGACGTCGTGCCGGGCCGCGGCGGCATGTTCTCGCTCGAGAACGGCAGGGAAGTGCGCTTCCTCACGCGATCGCGGTTGTTCGACGAGCAGGAGGCCGCGTCGCTCGCGCCCGTCACGACGGGCGCCTGAGTCCCGGATCTCCCAGTCCTAGCCCCGAACCCTGAGCCCGAGTCCCCGAGCCTTGAGCAACGACAATCTTCCCGAAGTGTGGATGCGCGGCCCTGTCGAGGGCGTCGCGCCCGAACTGCAACCGGTTGCGCACTCGTTCCTGCAGGTGCGCGAGGAGATCGAACGATTCGCCGCCGACCTCACGCCCGCGCAGCTGTGGGCGCGGCCGGGCGGCGCCGGCTCGATCGGCTTCCACCTGCGCCACATCGCGGGCGCCACCGACCGTCTCCTCACGTACGCGCGCGACGAGGCCCTCACCGCCGAGCAACTCGCGTGGCTGAAGGCGGAGGCCGATCCTGGCGCGCCGCCAGCCGGCGCCAGGGAAACGCTGGAGGTCGCCTGTGCCGCCATCGATCGGGCGCTCGCGCAGGTGCGCGGCACCGACGTGGCCAGGTTGCTCGATGCGCGCGGCGTGGGACGGGCCAGGCTGCCCACCACGGTTCTCGGCTTGCTGTTTCATGCGGCCGAGCACGCCACGCGGCACGCCGGGCAGATTGCGACGATGCGGAAGATCGTCCTGGGCTAGTCGCCGAGGAGCCGCCGCCAGAGGGGTTCGAGTGCCTCCACGACGGGGGCGGGCGACACCGCCTGGCCTCCCGGGTGCCAGGCTCCCTGGAACTCGGCGATCTCGACGCCGACCACCTCGCCCTCTGCCACCGCGGTCGACAGGTCGTGCACCTGCGCGAGCGTGAGTCCGCCTGCCACCGAGTAGTCGGTCGGGACGATCCCCGGTTCGAGCACGTCGCAATCGAGGTGTACGTAGGCCGGTCGCCCCATCAGCGCGGCCCTGAGATCCTGGGCGACGCGTGAGCCGATCCTGACCACTCGGATGCCGCTGGTCTCGATCACCTCCTGTTCGGCGGGGTCGAGGTCGCGCGTCCCGACCAGGACCACGTTGGCGAGCGCGATCCCGGCGCCGAGTCCGGAGTTCCAGAGCCCTGCCGCCCCTGCCACTGCCATGCCGCCGAGATACCCGCTGGAGGTGGTGGCCGGCGTGTTGAGGTCGGCGTGCGCGTCGAGCCACACGAGGCAGGCGTCTGGCCGGTGCCGCGCGACGATCGGCACGGTGCCCAGGGCGGCGGCGCAGCGGGTGAGTGCCGTGATCGGGGTGGCGCCCCGCGTCATCGCGCGATCGATCACCTCCGCCAGCGTCCTGAGGTCGGCCGACGCGGCGGCGAGCTCCACGTCCCACGCCGCGGCCAGCGCTGGCGCCTGGTGGCCGACGCGCGCGATGTGCACGCCGAGCCGGGTCGCGAGGTGGCCTGCCATCGCGGCCGCCCCGGGCACCGCGAGATCGTTGCGGTCGCCGGCGCGCCCCTCGTACACGGTCAGCGCGATCGAGGTCATGCGGCAGGTGGCGCTACCGGCCTGGCGTGGGCGCCGGCCGGGTGTCGTGCGGGCGGGTGAACTGGCGTGCGATGGCGTCGCGCAACGGCCGCGAGAGCGTCAGCCGCTCGAGCGTGATCGGGGCTCCGGCGCGCGACACGGTGCGCCGCTGGCTCACGGCTGCAGACGATGTGGGGGCGGGAGAGTCGCGTTGGTTCATGTGGGGCTCAGTGTCTCCGTCGTCGTGAGCGGTGGGCGAGTGCTGCGCACAGGCTCACCTCGAGCATCGTCAGCAGTCCGGGCTCGCCGACGAGCAGTGTGCTCGCTTCTGCGCGGAACATCGGCGTTTCTCCGTCCGGATCCCAGGGCCCTGTGAGTACGAATTCCTTCCGCTCCAGGCGCGAGAGGAAGCCGAGATGCTCAGGAAGGGAGCCATCGAACACGGGGGTTCCGGCCGCCCAACTACGCGGGCTCCACAGGGACAGATACGCCCTGTCGATGCCCATGATGTGAGGGCCGCCGACAGGTTCGAACCAGAACTCGAGGAACAGGTCGTACGGGAACACCTCGAGCCGCGAGTACGGCGCGATCCGATCGGTGAAATCGATGCCGTCGATGGAGAAGTGCCCGGTTGGTTCGGCGCCGTCAGAGTAGTCGGGATCGAACCGACAGGAGCTGTACTCTTGCCCGTTCGCGTTGCACGGCATCGTCGGGTCCCACGTGACCTCGCCGGCAAACGTGCTATCGACCTTGCCGCCGACCGACGACAGGTCTGTCGTGCCCTTGAACCTCAGCGTGACAGGCGCGGCGGTCGCGTGACCGGCCAAGGTGCAGATGATCACGACGAGCAGCCACGAGCGCCGGCACATGGACCGTCCTCCTGCGATGGCCCTCGACAGGACTCCTGCGCGGTACTCGACAGGGTACTTCCGGGCACAAGCGAGCGCAACACCGCGGGAGCGGCCTGAGAAGGCGCGGGACCTGAGACACGGTGAGCGCCCGGCCCCATTGGAGGCGCCGCTCCTGGCGCGGCTACTGCGCGGGGGATGGAGTGGCGCGCGGGTCGGACACGCGCACGAACTGGCGGGCGATGGCGTCGCGAATGGGGCGCGACAACGTCAGTCGTTCGAGCCGGATGGGCGCGCCGACCTGCGACACGACGCGCCGCTGGGTCACCGACGGCGACGATGACGCGGCGGACGATTCGTTGTGGGTCACGTGAAAGCCTCGCGTGGCGTCAAGCGTAGCGCTCGGCCACATAGCGCGCAACGCCGACAGCGGCGCGGAGGATCAGGTCCTGGCGGGCCTCGTTGAAGAAGCCGGGGTCGCGCGAGTCGAGGTACAGGATGCCCTCGAGGCGTCGGCCGGCGCCGAGCGGCACCGCCATCCAGCTCATGGACGCAGCGTCGACCTTGCGCGCCTGTGGCTCGGAGTACGCCCACTGCTCGACGAGGTCGCGCACGTAGGCTTCGTAGTCGGCGTCCTCACGTCGGGCGTGGTAGGCGTCGCCGGTCCGATAGACGTGTCCCGCGATGCCGCAGTGGACGGGTAGGCGACGACCCGCGGTGCGTCCGCCGCGCCCATCGCCGACGTAGTCCAGCACTTGCACGAGCTCCCGATGGTCGGCGGTGGGCACGTGCACGGTGAGCCGGAGGCCGACGCGGGCCTCCTCTCCGGCGCGATCGGATTCGACCAGGAGGGCGTGCAGGGTCATCAGGCAGCCGCGGAGTTCGTGGATCGACTCCCGCCGTGCGTCGCGGGTCCAGGCGACGCCGGCCCGCGTGATCGTGAGCGCGCAGCTCAGTAGCGCGCAGGTCGCGGCGAGCCACGCGGCCTGCGTGCGCCCGGCGGCGGCCAGGCCCGCCACCCCGGTGGTGCCGGCCAGCAGGGCGGTGCAGGCGATGAGGATGTCCCACGTCTGGCTGGCCTGGAGAATCGTGCGGGTCCAGCTCGCGCGGACTGGGATGGGCATGGTGGAGCAGCCGACCCCGGGAGGACGGGCGGGCGGGCGAGGATCTGACGGGACGGCTGCGATGCCGCGATGCCGGGGGTGTGGAGCGTGACCCGCCACTTCGCGCGCGGCAACCGGGGCGGGTACACTCACGGGCTGGAGAGATGGCCGAGGGGTTTAAGGCAGCGGTCTTGAAAACCGCCGTACGGGTAACCGTACCGTGGGTTCGAATCCCACTCTCTCCGCCACCGTTCGCCGGTGGCGAACGGGGCGGAGAGAGCCGTCTTCAGGCTCGCGGCCACTCGCCTGCGGCTCGTGCCCGCGAGCTCGAATCCCACTCTGGCGCTGGATCGTGAGCATCTCGGCAGAGGCCGTCGGCTTGGCCTCGGCCCGTGCGTCTCGGGCATGGCCTCAGGGCTGGCGCTCGTGGGTCGAGAGCATCTCGGCAGAGGCCGTCGGCTTCGCCTCGGCTGTGCGTCTCGGGCACGGCCTCAGGGCTGGCGCTCGTGGGTCGTGAGCATCTCGGCAGAGGCCGTCGGCTTGGCCTCGGCCCGTGCGTCTCGGGCACGGCCTCAGGGCTGGCGCTCGTGGGTCGCCAGCATCTCGGCAGAGGCCGTCGGCTTGGCCTCGGCCCGTGCGTCTCGGGCATGGCCTCAGGGGCTGGCGCTCGTGGTCGCCAGCATCTCGGCAGAGGCCGTCGGCTTGGCCTCGGCCCGTGCGTCTCGGGCACGGCCTCAGGGCTGGCGCTCGTGGGTCGCCAGCATCTCGGCAGAGGCCGTCGGCTTGGCCTCGGCCCGTGCGTCTCGGGCATGGCCTCAGGGGCTGGCGCTCGTGGGTCGTGAGCATCTCGGCAGAGGCCGTCGGCTTGGCCTCGGCGCGTGCGTCTCGGGCATGGCCTCAGGGCTGGCGCTCGTGGGTCGTGAGCATCTCGGCAGAGGCCGTCGGCTTCGCCTCGGCTTGTGCGTCTCGGGCACGGCCTCAGGGCTGGGCTCTGGTTGGTCGCATCTCGGCAGGGGGGCCTGGGCTTCGATCTCTGGCGGCGCGTTTGCATCTCTTCCGCGCGTGCGTGCGTCAACGGATGACCTGCTGGTGTCGCTCTGTGCCCGGTTTCTCGAGGCGCAGTTGAAGGGGGACCGTCGACGCGCCGTGCGGTTGTTGATGGAGCAGGGCCTCGACACCGGGCTGTCGGCGACCGACCTGTTGCTGCGGGTCATCACGCCGGCACAACGCGAGATCGGGCGGCTCTGGGAGGCCAACGCGGTGTCGGTCGCAGACGAGCACGTCGCCACCGCCATCAGTCAACTGGCGATGTCACACCTGTACGGCCGAGCGTTGCCGACGGACATCCGCCGGGAGCACGTCCTTGTCGCGTGTGTCGACGGCGAGTGGCACGACATGGGGGCGCGCGTCGCGGCAGATGTCCTCGAGCATCATGGCTTCTCGGTCAGGCTGCTGGGCCCCAGTGTTCCGGTCGACGCCCTCCTCGAGCGCGTCGCCAGCGAGGCGCCCGACATCGTCCTCCTCTCCATGACCATGGACGTGCACGCGCCGGCCCTCACGACGGCAGTCCGCGCCCTGAAGGCTCGCTTTCCGAACCTGCCTGTCCTGGTGGGCGGGCGGGGGTGTGCCGATCGCAACCTCGCCGAGTACGGCCTGCCTCACCTCACGGCGCCGCGCGCCGCAGTCTGCGCGGAGATCGAGCGACTGCTCGACGCCTGAACACGGGCCTCCGCAGAGACTGCATCCGCGACGCCGCTGTTCGGTTCCGCTACAGCTGTCGCCTTTTCTTGGCGTCCCCCGAGAGCGTACGGGAAAGCGGTCCGTCCAGGCGGTCTGGCATCCGGCTTGCTCCCTTGCAGTTGGAATGCGCGGCGAACCAGGGGGACGCGAGGCACCCGACATCAGCGCCCTCAGGCGCGAGGCCTCGCTGCTCTGCGACGCCACGGGACGGGTGACATGGGCCGACGACTCGGCCGCTCGCGTGCTCGGCATCGCTCCCGGCGACATCCTCACGACGCACGCCGTGCCAGGTACGGAAGCCAAGCTGGCGCGCCTGCTCGACGAGGCGACGCGCGGACCGATCAAGGACTATGAGATCTGCCTGATGGTCGCCGGGGCGCCACGCACGGTGCTTTGCTCGGTCTTCGACTACCCCGGGCAGCGCCTCCTCTTGGTCGGCAGTCTCGTCCCGGAGCAGTACAGCCGCATGGTGAGTCAGGTCAGCCAGGCGGTGGCCGAGCTCGGCGAACTGCAGCGGCAGTCCGATCGGCAGCAGCGGGAACTGCAGCGCCGACACGACGACCTCGCGCGACTCAACGTCGAGCTCGACGACTCGGCACGCGGCATGGCCGCGCTGCACGCGGAGGTGCAGGAGAACGCCGACTCGCTCCGGCGCCTCTCCGAGGTGAAGTCGCGCGTCGTCTCCAACGTGAGCCACGAGTTCCGCACCCCGCTGAACTCGATCATCGGACTGACCAACATCCTGCTGTCGCGTGTCGATGGCGAGCTGTCGCCCGAGCAGGAGAAGCAGATCACGTTCATCCGGCGTTCCGCCGAGAGCCTCACCGAGTTGGTGAACGACCTGCTCGACCTCTCCAGCATCGAGGCCGGCAAGGTGGCGTTCCGGCCGACACGCTTCACCGTCGCCTCACTGTTCGGCGCCTTGCGGGGCATGCTGCGGCCACTGGTCGCCCCCCCGTCCCCCGAGGTGACCTTCGAGACCCCCGACGAGGAGGTCGCGCTCGAGACCGACGAGGGCAAGGTGTCGCAGATCATGCGCAACCTGCTCTCCAATGCGATCAAGTTCGCGCCCGAGGGCGACGTGCGGGTGCAGGTGCGCGCCGAGGGCGACGAGGTGGTGTTCGCCGTGGCCGACTCGGGCATCGGCATCGCCCCCGAAGATCACGAGCGCGTGTTCGAGGAGTTCACGCAGCTGGACAATCCGATCCAGCGCCGCGTCAAGGGCACCGGCCTCGGCCTCGCGCTGTCACGGCGCCTGGCGGGCATCCTCGGCGGCACCCTCGTCGTGGCCAGCTCGGCGCCCGGCGAGGGCACCACGTTCGAGCTGCGCATCCCGCGCGTCCATCCCGAAGTCACCGAGATGGCGGCGATGGAGGAGCGCAGCCGCGCTCTCGATCCCCGCCGCGCGCCGATCCTCGTGCTCGAGGACGACCGCCAGACGCTCTTCCTCTACGAACGCTACCTGCGCGACGCCGGCTTCCAGATCGTGCCGGCCCGCACCATCGACGACGCGCGAGAGGCGATGCGACGGATGCGCCCGGCCGCCATCGTCCTCGACGTGATGCTCGAGGGCGAGACCTCCTGGGCTTTCCTCGCCGAGCTGAAGGCCTCGCCCGACACGCGCGACATCCCCGCGCTCGTGGTGACCATCACCAACCGGGAGGATCGCGCCCGGGCGCTCGGCGCCGACGAGTTCTTCGTCAAGCCGCTCGATCAGGAGTGGATCGCCCGCAAGCTCCAGCAACTGGCGCATCGCTCCGGGCCCATTCGCACCGTCCTGGTCGTCGACGACGACGAGGTCGCGCGGTACATGCTGCGTCGGCAACTGGCCGACAGCGAGTACCGGATCATCGAGGCGGCCGACGGCATCGAGGGCCTGCGCCTGGCGCAGCTCGAGCGGCCGCAGGTCATCTTCCTGGACTTCGTGCTGCCGGGCACCAACGCCTTCGACCTGCTCGACGACCTGAAGGCCAACCCGGCCACCCGCAACATCCCCGTGATCATCCACACGTCCAAGTCGCTGGCCGACGAGGAGAAGTCGCGCCTCTCGCAGCAGGCCGCGGCCATCCTCCCGAAACAGAGCCTGTCGCGCGAGGTGGCCATCGCCCGCATCCGTGATGCGCTCGTGGCCGCAGGGCTGAGGCCCGAGGCCCAGGACCGGGAGGCGAGCCGTGCGGGCTGATCGGTCCGGGGTGATCCTCAACGTCAACGACGACGAGGCGACGCGGTACGTGCTCAGCCGGACGCTGCGGCGCGCCGGGTACGACGTGCGCGAGGCGTCGTCGGGATACGAGGCGCTGATGCTGGCCCGCGAAGGCCCGCGCCTCATCGTGCTCGACATCAAGCTGCCCGACCTCGACGGCCTCGAGGTGTGTCGCCGCCTGAAGGCCGACCCGCGCACCGCGACGATCCCGGTGTTGCAGACGTCGGCCACCTTCGTGTCGGCGGCGCGCAAGGCGCAGGGCCTCGACAGCGGCGCCGACGGCTACCTCGTGCAGCCGGTCGAGCCCGCCGAGCTCATCGCCACCGTGCGCGCGCTGCTGCGGGCCCAGGATGCCGAGGCCAACCTCCGCGAAGCCGGCCTGGAGTGGCAGCGCACGTTCAACGCGATCGCCGAGTCGGCGGCGGTGCTGCGCGCCGACGGCACCATCCTGCGCACCAACCGCGCGCTGCTGGCCCTCGTCCGCGCCTCTGCCGAAGAGGTCGACGGACGTCCCGTGCGCGAGGTCTTCCGACAGCGCCTCGGCATCGACGACCCCATCCTCGAACTCGAGGCGGGCAACCTCGAGCGACGGGTCGCCGAGGTCCGTGCCGGCGACTGCTCGTACCGCATCGTCACCGACCCGATCCTCGACGAGCGCGGGCACGCCCATCGCCACGTGCTGGTGATGACCGACATCACCAGCCTGCGCGACCTCGCCGACGCCGAGCGCCGGCGCGCCGACGAACTGCTCGAGGACAACCGCCGCAAGGACGAGTTCCTGGCGATGCTTGCCCACGAACTGCGCAACCCGCTCAACGCCATCGCCACGGCCACGGCGCTGCAGGACCGCACCGACGTGCCGGAGGAACACCTCGGCCACGTGCGCGCCTCGGTGGCGCGGCAGGTGCGACAGCTCTCGCGCCTGATCGACGACCTGCTCGACGTGTCGCGCCTGACGCGCGGTCGCGTCCAGCTGCAGAAGGACAGCCTCGATCTCTCGTCGGTCATCCACGAGGTGGTCCAGATGGCGCGGCCGTACCTCGATGCGCGTCGGCAGCCGCTGATCCTCGACCTGCCGGATTCGCCGCTGCCCGTGCACGGCGACAGCCTGCGCCTGGGGCAGGCGCTGGCCAACCTCCTGTCGAACGCGAGCAAGTTCTCCGAGGTCGGCCGGCGCATCCTGCTCCGCTGCGAGATCGATCGGGCCGACGAGGCGCACCCGGTGGTGACGATCCGGGTCGTCGACGAGGGGATCGGCATCGATCCGGCGCGCATCGACAGCATCTTCGAGCCGTTCGTGCAGGGCCAGACGACGCTGGCGCGATCGGAGGGCGGCCTGGGCATCGGCCTCACCATCGCCAAGCGGATGGTCGAGCTGCACGAAGGTCAGCTCACCGCTCACAGCGCGGGCCTCGGTGCCGGCACGGAGTTCCGCGTGACGCTCCCCCTGGCGCCTCTGAACCTGGCAACTCCGCCGCAGGCGACCGCCCTCGACAGCTACCTCCGCGATTACCGCCCGCCCGCACTGCTCGACGTCCTCATCGTCGAGGACGACGAGGACGCCGCCGATCTCATGCGCGCGCTCTTCACCGCGGTCGGTCACACCACCCGCGTCGCCCGCGACGGCATCGCCGGCCTGACCGAAGTGCTGTCGCATCCCCCGGATGTCGCCTTCATCGACATCGGGCTGCCGCGCATGGACGGCTACGAAGTGGCGCGGACCATCCGGCGCTCCGACCAGGGCGGCTCGGTCTACCTCGTGGCCCTCACCGGGTATGGCCGTCCCGAGGACCGGGCCCGGGCGCTGGCGGCCGGTTTCGACGTGCACCTGGTCAAGCCGCTGGAGATCCAGCGCGTCCACGAACTCATGGAGCGGCGCCAGCATCGCGTCATCACCCACGACGAGGCCCCGGGGACGCATTAGTCTCGCTTATTGGGGTGGGCCAGAGCGGCTGTCAGGAGTTATACTCTCGGCGTGGGACACACCCTTCTTCAAAAGGTCTGGGATCAACACACGGTGCGGACCCTGCCCACCGGGCAGACACAGCTCTTCATCGGGCTGCACCTCGTGCACGAAGTGACCTCGCCGCAGGCGTTCGACGACCTGCGGCAGCGCGGCTGGCCGGTGCGCTTCCCGCAGCGGACGTTCGCCACGGTCGATCACATCGTGCCCACCGGCAGCCTCGCGCGCCCGTTCCAGGACGTGATGGCCGAGGCGATGCTCTCGGCCCTCGAGCGCAACTGCCGCGACTTCGGCGTGCCGCTGTACGACCACTCCACCGGCCGCCAGGGCATCGTCCACGTGATAGGACCGGAACTCGGGCTCACGCAGCCGGGCATGACGATCGCCTGCGGCGACAGCCACACGTCCACGCACGGCGCGTTCGGCGCGGTGGCGTTCGGCATCGGCACCAGCCAGGTGCGCGACGTGCTGGCCAGCCAGTGCCTCGCGATGGAGCCGCTCAAGGTGCGGCGCATCCGCGTCGAGGGCACGCTGCAGCGCGGCGTCTACGCCAAGGACGTGATCCTCAAGATCATCCAGGTGCTCGGCGTCAAGGGCGGGGTCGGTTACGCGTACGAGTACGCGGGATCGGCCGTCGACGCCATGTCGATGGACGAGCGCATGACGATGTGCAACATGTCCATCGAGGGCGGTGCGCGCGTCGGGTACGTCAATCCCGACGAGACGACGTTCGCCTACATGGAGGGCCGGCCGTTCGCGCCGCAGGGCGAGGCGTTCGAGCGCGCCAAGGCCTGGTGGCGCGGCCTGGCCAGCGACGCCGATGCGCGCTACGACGATGACGTGGAACTGCGGGGCGACACGCTGAGCCCGGTGGTGACGTGGGGGCTGCACCCGGGACAGTCGGTGGGCGTCGACGAGCGCGTGCCGACGCCGGGCGAGGTGCCCGCCGAGGACCGGCCGCTGGTCGAGGAGGCGCTGCAGTTCATGGGGTTCGCGCCCGGCCAGCCGATTGCCGGCACGCCGATCGACGTGGCGTTCGTCGGGTCGTGCACCAACTCGCGCCTGTCGGACCTGCGCGAGGCGGCCAGGTTCGTCAGGGGCCACAAGGTCGCCAGGGGCGTGCGGGCGATGGTCGTGCCCGGATCGCAGAACGTGCGTGCCCAGGCCGAGGCCGAGGGCCTGCACGAGATCTTCATGGAGGCGGGCTTCGACTGGCGCGGTTCGGGCTGCTCGATGTGCCTCGGGATGAACCCCGACAAGCTGCAGGGCCGCGAGATGAGCGCCTCTTCGTCCAACCGCAATTTCAAGGGGCGGCAGGGCAGTCCCACGGGCCGCACGCTGCTCATGAGCCCGGCGATGGTGGCGGCCGCGGCGGTCGCCGGGGAAGTCGTCGACATCCGTTCGTTCGAGCCCGCCGAGGCGGCGCTCGCCGGAGGCCGCGCATGAGCGCCATCGTCCGCATCGAGCGCGTCGAGGGGCGCCTCCTCCCCTTGCGCGGGCACGACATCGACACCGACCGCATCATCCCGGCGCGGTTCCTGCGCGTGATCACGTTCGAGGGGCTCGAGAAGCACGCCTTCGAGGACGACATCGCGTCGCGGGCGGCGGCAGGCGATCCGCACCCGTTCGCGCAGGAGCGCTTCGCGGGCGCGCGGATCCTCGTGGTGAACCGCAACTTCGGGTGCGGGTCGTCGCGTGAGCACGCCCCGCAGGCGCTGCAGCGGTGGGGCATCGCCGCGGTGGTGGGCGAGTCGTTCTCGGAGATCTTCTTCGGCAACAGCTTGGCGATCGGCCTGGCGTGCGTCACCGCGTCGCCGGAGGATCTCGAGTGGCTGCAGGCCCTCGGCGAGCAGGATCCGCAGGGCAGCGCGACGCTCGACCTGACCACGCTCACGCTGCGGGCGGGTGGCCGCGACATCCCGGTCAGCGGCCCCAGGGCCGCCATCGAGGCTTTCGTGACCGGCGCGTGGGACGCCACCGGCCTGCTGCTCGAGGACCAGGCGGCGGTGCAGGCGACCGCCGAGCGGCTGCCATACGTCAGCGGTTTCTGACGCGTGACCAGAGCCTACCCGCCGGACGTGTCGGCGCGGCTGGGCCGTCGATGGGCCGAGGCCGGTCCATCCCGCATCCGCCTGCCGCACGACGCCGCGCTGCGCGAGATCGTCGAGACCGCCTACCACGCCAGCCTGCTGTCCGAGGAGCAGCGGCCGCTGCGGTTCCGCCTGCTCGTGGGACCGCCGGCGGCGTTGCCGGCGTGCTCGCCCCGCGACCTGCACCTGCAGGTGCTGGAGTTCGACCCGTCGCGGCGCTTGTCCGACAGCGAACTCCGCCGCCTCGCCCCGGCCGCCGACTTCGAACGCACGCTGATCGGCATCCACGCCGAGGGCGAGGGTGCGCCTTACATCTGGGGGCTCGCCTCGTCGGGCGCGCAGTGGCTGCGCGACATCCAGAGCGGGCGCGCGACCCACGGACCGAAGCTGCCGGAGGCGCTGGTCGTCCACGTGCTCGGCCCCGGACAGTTGCTGCTCGGCCGCGGCTCCATCCCGCTGTTCGAGCTGCAGGGCGGCAAGGTCCTCGACAGCGGCCACGACGTCTTCGGATCGACGTGGATGCCGCGGCTGTTCGCGCCGGTGCGCGCCGAGGTCGTCCGGCTCCGGGCTCCGGACGCCTCGTCCCCCGGCCGCCCGACGGTCTCCGACGACGTCGTGCGTGCCGTGGCGCAGCACCTGTTGCGCCGGGCGCTGGCGGCGATTCGGCGGGCCCGGCACGGCGGCACGCTGCTCCTCGTGCCGCCCGACGACCAGGGCAACCTCGAGATTCCCGGGGTCACGCTGAAGTACCGGTTCGCCGACCAGGACACCCGGCGACGGTTCCGCCAGCTCATTCTCTCCATCGTCGAGACCCTGCAGACCCTGGCCGCCCGCGACGGCGTGGGGCACGTGGACTGGGCGTACTACCTCCAGCGCGACGATCGCGAGCTGCGGGAGCTCGAAGATGCGGTGGTGGAGCTGGCGCAGTTGATGGCGTCGCTGGCGTCGGTGGACGGCGCCCTGGTGATGAATCGCCGCTTCGAGCTGCTCGGATTCGGCGGCGAGATCACGGTCGCCGAGACGGTGCTGCAGATCCACCGCGCGATCGACCTCGAAGCCGAGGTCACGGTCGCCGAGGTCGTGGACGGTGTCGGCACCCGCCATCGATCGGTGTACCGACTCTGTCAGGCCCACCCCGCCACGCTGGCCTACGTGGTCTCGCAGGACGGAGCCGTCACCGTCGTGCATGCCCGCGACGGCAAGGTGATCTGCTGGGACCAGCAGACGTTCGGGCTCTGACGCGGCGTACGGCTCAGCCTTGAGCCTGTAGCCTCGAGCCTACCTACTCCGCGGCGGCGATCTCCTTCGACACGTCCTTCTCGAACTTGCGCGCCACCTCGATGAACGCGAGGGCGGCATGAGAGAGCTGCGCCTGCTCGGGGTAGACCAGCCGCAGGTGGCGGGGGAGCCGTACCTGCGCGACCGGCACGGCAGCCAGCCGGCCACTGGTGATCTCGGCGATGGCGCAGCGACGGGGCAGCAGGGCCACGCCGAGGCCCATCTCCACGGCCCGCTTGATCCCGTCCAGGCTGGGCAGGGCGAGCGTGATGTTCAGCTGCTCGTGCCGCTGCTCGAAGAGCCTGAGGACTCGCTCACGCGCCGGCGACGCCTCGTTGTGCGCGATCACGTCCTGCCTGCCGAACTCCGCCATCGTCACCTGAGCGCGCCCGGCGAGCGGGTGGTCGGGCGAGGTCAGCATCACGAGCTCGTCGTCGCCGATCAGGACCGAGGCGAGTCCCTTTTCGGCGGGCGGGAAGCTGAGGACGCCCACGTCGAGGCTGCGCTGCAGGACCTCGACGCCGATCTGCCGGCTGGGCACGCGGCGGATGTCGACCTGCACCCGCGGATGCGCCAACCGGAATTGCTCGACCACCGGCAGCACCACATGGACCGCCGCCTCGTTGGCGCCGACGAGCACGCGCCCGCGCTGCAGGTCGCGGAGCTCGCGCACGGCGCTGTCGGCCTCCTCGGCGAGCCGCATCAGTCGCTGTGCGTAGTCGAGCAGCACCCGCCCGGCCTCGGTCAGCTTGCCGTCCTTGGCCGCCCTGTCGAACAGGCGCTCGCCCAGGTGGTCCTCCAGGCGCCTGATGGCCTGGCTCACCGCCGGCTGTGTGCGGTGGAGCCGGGCGGCGGCCTTGGAGAAGCTCCGCTCGGACGCAACGGTCAGAAATACCTGTAGTTCAGCGAGATCCATGGGGTTCCCTGCCCCTGCCGACGATGGGGCGTGGCGCAACCGATTATATTTCCAGAAAGATTATAACCTTGACTAACAGGTCTCGCTCCGAGGAATGTGGCACACAGGGAGACCTGTCCGCATGGCAACCGACGTCCTCGTCTTCGACACGACCCTCCGGGATGGCGAACAAGCGCCCGGCTTCTCGCTGCGCGTCCCCGAGAAGCTGACCCTGGCGCGCCGGCTCGAGGCGCTCGGCGTCGACATCATCGAGGCCGGCTTCCCGATCGCGTCGGCCGACGACGCCGAGTCGGTGAAGCGGATCGCGCAGGAGCTGCAAGGGCCGACGATTGCCGCGCTGGCCCGCTGCACGACGGCCGACATCGAGTGCGCCGGGCAGGCGATCACCCCCGCTCGCAAGGGCCGCATCCACACCTTCATCGCGACGTCGGACCTGCACCTCGAGCGCAAGCTCCGCATCTCCCGCGAGCAATGCCTCGAGACTGCCGTCAAGGCGGTCACGCTGGCCCGCAAGTACACCGACGACGTGCAGTTCTCGGCCGAGGACGCCACCCGCAGCGACATCCCGTTCCTCGCGCAGGTCATCCAGGCGGTGATCGACGCCGGCGCCACGACGATCAACCTGCCTGACACGGTGGGCTACTCGACGCCCGACGAGATCGAGGCCTTCTTCAAGGCGATCCGCGCCGCGGTCCCGAGCGCCGACCAGGTGATCTTCAGCACCCACTGCCACGACGACCTCGGACTGGCGGTGGCCAACAGCATCGCGGCCCTGCATGGCGGCGCGCGGCAGGTCGAGTGCACGATCAACGGCATCGGCGAGCGCGCCGGCAACGCCGCCCTCGAAGAGATCGTGATGATCACGCGCGTGCGCGCCGACCGGGCGCCGTTCAGCACGCGCATCGACGCGCGCGAGCTGTTCGGCACCAGCCAGTTGTTGACCGAGCTCACCGGCGAGGCCGTCCAGGCCAACAAGGCGATCGTCGGCCGCAACGCGTTCGCGCACGAGTCGGGCATCCACCAGGACGGGATGCTCAAGGACCGGCGCACCTACGAGATCATGTCGCCCGACAGCGTCGGCGTGCCGAAGACCACGCTGGTGCTCGGCAAGCACTCGGGCCGCCACGCCGTGGCGCAGAAGTGCGAGGCGCTCGGCTTCGCCTTCAGCAAGCGCGAGCTCGATCAGGTGTACCGCCAGATGATCGCCCTGGCCGACACCCAGAAGCACGTCTCGGACGAGGAACTGGCGGCGATCGCCGCGCAGGTCAAGGCCGAGCACGCCCACATGGCGCACCCAGTGGGCTACGGGCATGGTGTTTGACGTTTGACGTTTGACGTCTGACGTCTGACGTCCGGCGCGATCCCCGATCCGCGATCCGCGATCCGCCGCTCCAAACTACAATCCCCGCATGACTCGCTCGCTCGTGCTGCTTCCTGGCGACGGCATCGGCCCCGAAGTGGTGGCGGCTGCCGAGGTCGTCCTCAAGGCCGTCTGCCAACGCTTCTCCCATCAGGTCGAGACCCGCAGCTTCGCCATCGGTGGCGCGGCGCTGCGCGCAGGCCTGCCGGTGTATCCCGACGACACGCGCGCCGCCTGCACGGCCGGCGATCCCGTGCTGCTCGGCGCGGTCGGCGACCCGGCGTTCGATCACCTGCCGCGTGAGCAGAAGATCGAGACCGGCCTGCTGGCGCTGCGGTCGTCGATGGGCGTGTACGCGAACCTGCGTCCGGCGCGGGCCTGGGAAGGCCTCGAGGACGCGACGCCGTTCAAGCCGCAGCGCACCGCCGGCACCGACCTCATCATCGTGCGCGAGCTGCTCGGCGGCCTGTACTTCGGCGAGCCGCGCGCCATCGCGGCCGACGGGCAGTCGGCGTACAACACGATGAAGTACTCGGTGGGCGAGGTGCAGCGCGTGGCGCGCGTCGCCTTCGGGCTGGCACGTGCGCGGAGCAAGCGGCTGCTGTCGGTCGACAAGGCCAACGTGCTCGAGACCTCGCAGCTGTGGCGCCGGACGGTGACCGCGATGGCGGCCGACTACCCGGACGTGGCGCTCGAGCACCAGTACGTCGATGCCTTCGCGATGAACCTCGCGCTCAACCCGACGCGCTACGACGTGGTGCTCACCGAGAACCTGTTCGGCGACATCCTGTCGGACGAGGCGGGCGCGGTGTGCGGCTCGCTGGGCCTGCTGCCGTCGGCGAGCCTGGGAGACGGCGGCGCGCTCTACGAGCCGGTGCACGGGTCGGCGCCGACGCTGGCGGGCCGTGACGTCGCCAATCCGGCAGGCGCGATCGGCTCGCTCGCGCTCGTGTTCCGCCACAGCTGGCAGCTCGAGGACGAGGCGCGGGCGATCGAGTCGGCGCTGGCGCGCACGATTCGCGAAGGCCACCGCACCGCCGATCTCGTGACCGCTGGCCAGGCCGCGACCTCGTGCTCGAAGTTCGCGCAACTGGTCGCCGAACGGATCTGAACACACGCCGGCCCTGGGCCATCGGCCGTCGGCCTTGGGGAGCGCCCTTTCCAAGGCCCAAGGCCCAACGCCCGAGGCCCAAGCCCCAAGCCCCTCAGACTACCCCCATGCCCCTCGCCCGCTCGATCACCGTCACAGTCGCAACGACCATCGCCGCTGCGTGCCTCCTCTGGCCGGGCACTCAGCCCGTCTCGGCGCAGCAGGCCGTGCCGAAGCGCTTCGTCATCGACGCGCACCAGCACTGGCGCAACACGCCTGACTACATCCCGACGCTCGTGAAGACCTATCGGGCGCGCAACGCGATGGCGTGCGTGCTGACGCGCATCGAGCACCTCGACGCGCTGATGGCCGCCGCGAAGCAGTATCCGGACGTGATCATCCCGTACGGGCACCTCGACGTCGACCATCCGCAGGCGAGGGCGCACGTCGAGGCGTTCGCGAAGGCTGGCGTGAAGGGCATCAAGATGCACACGCCGAAGTACAACTGGGACGACTTCGGCTACTTCCCGCTCTACGCGCGCATGCAGGAACTCGGCCTCGTGGCGCTCTTCCACACGGGCATCGTCTCGGGCAGCGGCAGCGGCGAGCCGGAGCCCTCGTCGATGGCGCGCATGCGGCCGTCGTTCCTGCACACGATCGCGCGCTCGTTCCCGAAGCTGAAGATCCACGGGTCGCACCTCGGCAACCCCTGGTACGACGAGGCGGCCGAGGCGGCGCGCTGGTCGCCGAACCTGTACTTCGACGTGACGGGCTCGACGCTGCAGAAGAAGCAGCACAACCTGACGGTGTTCCGCGAGTACCTCTGGTGGGACGGTCCGGCCGAGCACAGCCCGTCGACGGCGGTCTACGCCTTCGAGAAACTCGTGTTCGGCACCGACGAAGCCCCGGAGGCGCTCGACAGCGTGCTGGCGCGGTACGAGGCGATGCTCGAGGCCAACAAGGTCCCCGAGGCGAGCCGCAGGAAGATCTACGGCGAGACGATGGCGCGGCTGCTGGGCATCACGCCGAAGTAGGCTCAGGGCGTGCGGGTCGGAGCCGTTCGCCTGCGATGAATGGCCGGTTCCCGGCCGTCTCGTCCCATCCTCGTCACACGCGACTGCGGGCGCCTTGCCCGCGGTCGGGCCTGCCCGCGTACAATCGAGCCGCTTCCGTCATCGCCGAGTTCGCCCGCCGAGGAGGTGGCCATGTCTGCCAGGCTGTTCGCGCTCGTCGCGTGCGTCGTCCTGATTCCCGTCCTCGCGCTGGCGCAGGGCAATCCCACGGGGGCCATCTCCGGCAAGGTCACCGACACGGGCGGCCTGGCAGTGCCTGGCGCGACGGTCACGGCCTCGTCGCCGGCGTTGCAGGGCACGCGAACGGTGACGACATCCGAGAGCGGCGACTACATCGTCCCGTTCCTCCCGCCGGGCACGTACTCGGTCGTCATCGAGCTGGCGGGGTTCCAGACGCAACGGCGTGACGGCGTTGGCGTGGTGATCTCCGAAACCGTCACGGTCAACGCGACGCTCGCGCCGTCGGCGGTCAGCGAGACAGTGGAGGTGCAGGCCAGCGCCGCCACCGAGATCGGTCCAGCGCTCACGGTGGCGACGACGTTCAAGGCCTCGCAGATCGAGCTGCTGCCGGTCGGGCGCACGCTGAACTCCGCCGTGCTGCTGGCGCCTGGCGTGCAGGACAACGGGCCGGGCGGCAACATCATGATCTCGGGCGCCATGTCGTACGAGAACCAGTTCCTCATCAACGGCGTGGTGGTCAACGAGAACCTGCGCGGCCAGGCCCGCAACCTCTTCATCGAGGATGCGATCCAGGAGACCAAGGTCTCGACCGGCAACCTGTCGGCCGAGTACGGTCGCTTCCAGGGCGGCGTCGTGAACATGGTCACCAAGTCCGGCGGCAACCGGTTCAGCGGGTCGTTCCGCACCTCGTTCGCCAACGACAGCTGGGGCTCGCTGACGCCGTTCGAGGGCGACGCGGCCGTCGACAAGACGGTGCCCACCTACGAGATCACCTTCGGCGGCCCCGTCCTCCGCGAGCGGCTCTGGTTCTTCACCGCCGGCCGCTTCGAGAACAACGAGGAGAACCTCACCACCAGCTACACCGCCTACAACTACACACGCAAGGACGACGAGAAGCGCTACGAGGGCAAGTTGACGTACGCGCTCACCACGAAGCACACGGCCAAGGCGGCCTACACCAAGCGCCGGCTCGACACGATCAACAACAGCTTCGGCACGATCATGGACGCGCGGTCCCTGTACGACAACGCCAACGACGAGGACCTGCTGTCGCTGAACTACACCGGCGTGCTCACCGACTCGTGGTTCGTCGAGGGCCAGTACTCGGCGCGCGACTACGCCATCATCGGGTCGGGCGGGCGCCTCACCGACATCCCCAACGGCACCCCGATCTGGGATCGCTCGCGCGGGCAGGCGCGCTTCAACGCCGCGACGTTCTGCGCCGTGTGCGGCAGCGGCGTCGAGGATCGCAACAACTGGAACGTGCTGCTCAAGACCAGCTACTTCCTCTCGACGCCCCGGTTCGGGTCGCACACGCTCGTCGTCGGTGCCGACCTGTACCGCGAGACGCGCGAGAACGACAACTACCAGTCGGGCAGCAACTTCCGCGTACAGTCGACCGGCGCGGTCATCAACGGGCAGGACATCTACCCGATCTTCCGCGGCGACAACACGACCTTCATCGAGTACCTGCCGCTGGTGGCGCCGACACAGGGCAACGACATCCGCACCACGTCGTTGTTCGCCAACGACACCTGGCGTCTGAACACGCGGCTGACGTTCAACGTCGGCCTGCGTTACGACCGGAACAATTCGAAGGACCAGGCGGGGACGCAGGTGGTGGAGGACTCGGCCTGGAGCCCGCGCCTCGGCGCGACGTGGTCGATCGACGACGGCGCCAGGTGGGTAGCGAACGCCGGGTTCGCGCGCTACGTCACCGGGATGAGCACCGCCATCGTCGATGCCGGCTCTGCCGGTGGCCGCACGGCGACGTTCAGCTACTTCTACCAGGGCCCGAACGTCAACGCCGACCCGACGCGTCCGCTGCTCACCGCAGAGCAGGCCCTGCCCATCATCTTCGGCTGGTTCGAGGCCAACGGTGGCATCAACCGGACCACGCGCAACGCGCCCAGCATTCCCGGTGTGACGACGATGGTGGGCACGGACCTGGTGGCCCCGAGTTCGACCGAGTGGACCGCCGGCCTCGTGCGGCAGCTCGGCAGCCGTGCCACCGTGCGCCTCGACTGGGTGCATCGCGAGTTCACCGACTTCTACGGCGACTACCGCGACATGAGCACCGGCAAGGTCACCGACCCGACGGGTCGCGTGTACGACCTCACGGTGGTCGGCAACACGGACGTGGCCAACCGCAGCTACAAGGGCCTCGTCGCGCAGGCCAGCTATCGCAGCAGCCGCGTGACGGTCGGGGGCAACTACACGCTGTCCTGGCTGCGCGGCAATTTCGAGGGCGAGGACACGGGAAGCGGGCCGGTGCGGTTCTCCGGGCTCGACCAGCCCGAGTATCGCGGCGAGTCGTGGAGCTACCCGACCGGGTACTTCAACGACCAGCGCCACAAGGTGCGTGCGTGGGTGCAGTACAGCGTGCCCGTGCCGGAACCGCTCGGGCGCCTCGAGCTCGGGTTCCTCGAGCGGTTCGACACGTCCGATGCCTCGAGCATCGATGGCACGATCGACCCGCGGCCGTACGTGACCAACCCCGGCTACCAGACGCCGCCCTCGACGGTGCCGTACTTCTTCGGCGATCGCGGTGACCTGCGCTACGACAACGTGTTCCGCAGCGACCTGTCGGTGTACTGGGGCAAGAAGATCGCCGGGCTCGGCGGCTCGGAGATCTTCTTCCGGGGCATCGTCACCAACCTGTTCAACCACTCGGCGCAGACCGGCGGCAACGAGACGGTGCTCACGCGCACCAACGACTCGTCGTACCAGCTGTTCAACCCGTTCACGCAGACCCCGGTGCAGGGCGTGCACTACGACCTCGGCCCCATCTTCGGCCAGCCCACGGGCGTGGGCGACTACCAGGCACCGCGCGAGTTCTCGTTCTCGGTGGGCGTGCGGTTCTGACCGACCCGCGCCGCCATCGCGCCCGTCACGGCGCGGGCTTGACGCCTGTGTAGAACCGCCCGAGCGCCTGGATGATCGCCGCGCCAGACGCTTCATTGAGTTGACGCGTCTGCAGCACGGCGCCGCCTTCGCACAGCATCGCCGTGATCCCGAACTGCTTGTGCGGGCCGTCGGTCCACGTCCGGTTCTCGTACTGACCGACCTTGGCGAGCGTCACGGGCTCGATCAGGCCGAGTCGATCGGCCGAGGCCAGCGCCTGCCGCAGTGCCGTCCAGTCGCCTAGCGACCCGGCCTGCAGTTCCGGCCCCGGGATCAGCTGCGGCTCGACGATGCCCGACCAGGTGTGGATGGCCCAGATGGTGGTGACCGGCGCGTCCGACGCCATCAAGGCCTCGAGGTCGCGCTGCCACAGGTAGGCCTCGTGCGCTTGCCTGGTGTTCGCGCCGCCGGGGCTGTAGCTGCGGTTCATGTCCACGCCCTGCGCGTTCACGCGGTACCAGCCGTTGGCCGGCGCGTCCGGGCTCATCATCAGCACGACGTGGACGATCTGGCGCGCTCGCACGTCGGCGCCCGCATCGCTCAGCAGCCAGTCCACCAATCCCACGAGGCGCCACTGCGAGTTGTGCTCGCCCGGGTGCTGGTTGGCCAAGTAGTGCACCCAGCGCCGCGATCGTGGGTGCGGGCTGGTGGCGGTCGTGATCTCGAGCCGCAGCATGTCACGCCCCCCGAGCGTCCTGCCCACGGTGTGCACCGTGACGTCGGGGTGTTGGCGCCACCGCGCGATCAGCCCGAGGGCATCGCCGTCCCACGACAGCGGCGTCTGCGTGCCGATCCACACCTGGTCGGCCTGCAGCGGCGGCAACTGCAACGTGTCGGCCAGAGGCGAGGCCAGGTATCCGCGCTCCCACGCCAGCGGGTGCCAGTGCACGCCGTCGTACGAGAACGACTGGTGGTACTCGTTGAACGCGTAGTCGGTGCCTTGCGGGAACACGACGTCGAGCCGCGGGGCGCGCCCACGCGCGTGGCGCAGGATGCGCGCATTGAGCTTGTTGGGCCAGCCGGGCTGATTGGGCGCTGCGCCCAGCACGATGCGGAAGTGGTCGGGGCCGACGAGGGTGGCCGTCGCGCCCTGGGAACCGAGGGGCCCGTCGAACGCGATGTCGGACGCGTCGAGAGACGTCGGCTGCGCGACGGTCGTTCGCGCGGTCGCAGGTCGGGCCGTCGTCAGGGCAGCGGCGAGGGGGGCGGAGAGCAGGTCGCGGCGGCGCATGCCGGCAAGGATATGCCGCCGGACCCGACTCGTGCCGCGACCGCTACTGCACCACCACGACCTGGTACCCGGAGGACACGCGCTGGTAGCGCGTCTGGCCGCACTGCGAATAGGTGACCCCGCCGGACGTGACCGAGGTGCAGCCTGCCGGCAGGGTGGTGATGACGGCGCCGACCGGCGGGGCGACCACCTGGTAGACCACCTGTCCTTCGTGCATCGCCTTGGTGTAGAACGTGCCGGCGTCGTAGTAGTAGGTCGTGCTGCTGACCACGACGGTCGTCGCCTGCTTCGGTGGCTTGGCCAACATCGTGCCGATCGCGATGCCGGCCGCCACGCCGACCGCGATGCCGGCCGCCGTTCGCCACGCGTCGTTGTCCTCGTAGACGACGACCCCGCCCCGATAGCCATAGCGGCCGACCGCCGCCGCGCCCTCTTCACCCACGACGACCGCGCCCCGACGCGTGACCGCGGCTGCGCCCTCTTCTCCGACGGCGACGGCGCCGCGTGGCGGGACGCCATACGCCCCCCTGGACACGGTCGACACGCCTTCCTCGGTCTTGACGGCGGCGCCCCGCCGCGTCACCGCGGCGGCGCCGTCCTCGGTCTTGACGGCCGCTCCGCGTCGGCCGACGGCGGCGCCACCGTCCTCGGTCTTCACGGCACCGCCGCGACGCGCCGTGCGCACCTGCGCGCCAAGGTCCGGCATGGCCTGCAGCACCAGCGCGCCGGTGAGCGCCAGGGCCATCGTCGGGCGGATCCAGTTGCAGCGACTCGATGTGGTGTTCATCAGAAAACCTCGGTGCGCGGCATCGTCACGGCCGCGGAGCAGTCGCCGCCGGTTCGGAGGAAGACGAAGTCGACGCGGGCCCGTCGTCGACCGCCACCACGAGCTTGATCCGCTCGAATCCTGCGGGCACTTCCGGGGTGAACGTCGCGTCGGTGACCGCCACGCCCAACGTCCACGCGGTGAAGGTCACGTCGGTGGTCCGCGGCCGGCCGGTCTTGTCGGTGACGCGGAACTTCTTCGGCAGCGGGTCGCCCGTTTCTGCGACCCAGAGGTCCCAGTCGACGGCGGGGTGCTGGTAGGCGACGTGCACGCAGGGGATGCCGTCGATGGATTCACGTCCGACGTAGCCGCCCTTGGAGTCGGGACCGATCAAGGCGTCGAACGGCGAGCTGTAGACGAAGTCGGCCATCGGCAGCGGCATCGCCAGTCGCTCGGCCAGGCGGTCGAGCGTGTCGTCGATCGTGGCGGCGCCGTCGGTCCTGGCCCACACCTTGTTGGGGTCGGACACGAAGGTCAGCTTCTTGCCGTCGAACCACCCCCTGAACTCCACGTCACCGGTGACGCGGAACGCGAGCCGGTCCGGCCGCCGCACGGTCAGCTGGCGCGTCGTGCGCAGGGCGACTTCCTTGCCGCCCCGCATGCGCGGGCGGGTGTCGGTGGTCTCCACCGTGAACGTCCGGGCGGCAGCGAGGTGCTCGCTCATCCGGCGGACGATCTCGTCGCCGCGCTGTCGCCGTGCCTCGGGGGTGGTGGGTTCGCGCGAGCAACCCGCCGCAGCGAGCCATGCCGCACATGCCAGCAGCACGATGCCGGTCCGGGCGCGCCCGGCGGCCGTGAATGTACTCATGGGGGTCTCCCCTTGGCCCCGGGGACGCCGTCGTCCATCCGGTGAGGTCAGCCGGGGCAAGGCGCCAGCATCTCACAACCGCAACCGGGTCGCCATCCACCAGTCGGCTCGGCCGCCTTCGCGACAACGCGCCGTTCAGTTCCGCTGCGACACGGGCCACGCGCGGACGTCACGACCCACGACACCGACGAGGACCTTGCCGTCGCCGGTGAACGCGAGTGCGGACGGCGGCACGCCTCCCGTGTCGAACGTCGCGACCGCTGCCCGCGTCGTCGCGTCGACAATACGAAGACCGCCCCTGGCGAGGGTGCCATCGTCGATGTCGCCGATGGCAAGGAACCGGCCGTCAGGCGACCAGGCCAGCGCCCCGACCATCAGGGGCGCCTTCAGATCCACCGTGGCGGTGCTGGCGAAGGCTGCGTCACGCAGCGTGACGCGCCTGTCCACGCCACCAGACGCGAGCGTGCCCCCGCGCGGACTGAAGGCCACGGCGAATAGCGAGAGATCCTGCGCGATGGCCGTGATCGCCGTGCCGGCGGCGACGTCCCACAGGCGCAGGTCGGCTTCCGCGCTCGCCGTCGCGGCGACTGTCGAACCGGGACGCACCGCCAGCGCCTGCAACTCGGTCCGGTGGCCGCGCAGCGTGTGCCGCAGGCCGCCGGTGGCGGTGTCGAAGACCCGCACGTCGCCGAACTCTCCGCCGGTCAGCAGGATCGCGCCGTCGGCGGAGAATGCCGCGGCGCGCGTCGGCGCGGGGCCGAGATCGACCTTCACGACCACGGGCGATGCGCCAGCAGCCGTTCGTGTCCGCGCGAGCGAGCCGTCCTCGGACAGGCTCCACACCTCGGTGCCGTCCTTGGAGGATCCGACCGCGAGCACGCTCCTGTCGTGCGGCTTCATCAGCACGGGCGCGCCGGTCGTCGTCCAGATGGCCACCTGGCCATCGCCAAGGCCCACGGCTACCGACGAGGAGCCGTTGACGGCGACCAGGCTCGTGACTCGCGTCGGAAGGGTCACTGTGGCGGAGTGCACGACGGCCCCGGCACTGGTGCCGCCGGCGGCCACCGACGCCACCGGCGGTGCGGCCTCGCGCGGAGCGGAGCACCCGGCGCCGACGTGAACCGCGGCGAGCAGCGAGAACACCACGGGGATACGGGGCATGACGTCAGGCCTTCTCGAGCACCAGCTCGAACTCCACCGACGCGAGCGCGGCCTCGGGCTTCCCTGTCAGCGTCACCGGACGTACCAGCGTGCGCGACGTGATCAGCGGATCCCTCGAGAAGTTCTTGTCGACGTTGCCCTCGAAGACCTCGTCGGTCGAGAAGTACAGCTGCGTGCTGAGCGGCCTGAAGCCTGGCGCGGTCACGAAGTAGTGCACGTGCCTGGCGACTCGCGCCGGGTAGTGGCCGGGCATGATCGACTCGAAGGCGTAGGCGCCTGATGGTGGCGGCGCCAGCGAGGTGCGGAACCGGTAGCCTTCGAGGTCGTACAGCCCGTGGTCGTCGGCCTGCCAGATCTCGATGGTCGCGCCACGCACCGGCTCGCCGTGCACGGAGATCACGCGGCCACTCACGGCCATCGGCAGCCCGGGGTCGCCGGGCCGCCGCAACGCCGTGGTCGCGGGCGCCTTGCGCTTGTAGAACGGGCCCATCTCGACGTGCGCCGTGGGCTGGCGCTCGGCTTCCGCGTCGATCCACGCGTGCAGGACCTCGGCCTCGGTCCACCGGGCCGGCACGAGCAACACGCCGGCAGCCAGGCACTCCCGCAGGACGTCCCTGCGCGACCTCTCACGTTGGGGCATGGGGCCTCCCGAGACACCGCAACCCGCTGACTCGTCTTGAAGCCCGGCCACGATATCACCGGTCGGCGACCGGCCTGGGCGACGCATCCAGGCAGGACGCGGTCTCCCCTTCGACTTCGCTCTGGGCAAGCGACCGCGCAGTTCGAGCCAAACGCGACCACCAACCCGTCACTCGCCTCAGGAGCAGGCCCCAGCGGGCCGTTCAGCCAGTTGCCAGGCCTCTCTTCGGTGGCGGCGAGCAGGCGCTGGATGGCCTTGACCGTGCGGTCGGCCTGGTAGGCGAGTCGCTCCTGCTCGCGCTGCGCCTCGACCGCCTCGTCGCGGCGCAGCATCTCCCACCCCAGCCAGCCGAAGGCGATGGCCGAGGCGACCGTCACTGCTGCCAGAGCCACCAGCAGGTGGCGTGGCGGCTCGATCCAGCGCCTGAGGCGAGGGTGCAGGCCGAGCAAGGCGCCATTACAGGAACGGCTCCCTGGGCAACGCGTCGGCGCTGTGTCAGCGTTGTGTCAGCGACCCCAGTCCTCGACGCGCAGCCCGGGCACCCTCGTCATGTGGGTGAGGTTTGCCGTCACGAGGGTCGCGTCGCGAGCGACGGCGTGTGCGGCGATGGCGGCATCGAAGTCCTCGATCCGCGTTCCACGCCGTTCGAGGGTGGCCTTGATGCGGCCGAATGCGACGCTCACGTCATCGGTCCATTCAACGCGTGGGACCTCGCCGACAACGAGTTCGAAGCGCGCCTGCAACGCCGCCCGGCGCTTCGATCGCGGCAGCCGCTCGATGCCGTACGCGATCTCGGCCAGCACGGGTTGCGGGATCGCGACGTCGGCAGGCGCGGTGGCGACCAGTCGCTCGACGACCGCCGGGTTGCCCTTCATGAGGGCCGAGACCGCGTTGGTGTCCAGGACGTACGTCACAGGTCGAGCGGGGCCTTCGAGCGGCGCGCCACCGTGACCGCCGCCAGCATGTCGTCCACGGCATCGGCGGTATCGCGGTTCACCTGCCTGAGACGCTCGAGGAACTCCGGCGCCCAGGTCGCCTGCGGGGCAACGGCCTGCTCCAGCGCGCGGATCACGAGCCTGTTCCGGCTGATGCCGAGGGCCTTCGCCCGGCGGTCGACCGATTTCAGCAGCGGATCGGGAATGTGCACGGTGGTCGGCATGAATACATTCGCGAATATATCAGCGCGGACTGCCGGTGTCACGCGATCGCGGCGCAAACCCTAGAACAGCTGCTCCTCGGGCGGACGCCAGCCCGGCGGCCGGGGCCCTGGACGCCGGGTGTCTTCCTGTACCGAATCGTCGGATGGCACCTGAAACAGATAGGAACGCTCCTTGGGCAACGCGTCTGCGCTGTGTCCGCCGCTGTCACGACTCCTCTCCGGCCCACAGGGTCTTGATGGGATAGCGCCGCAGGATGCGGTCTGCAGAGACGAGCGTCAGTTCGTGCTCGATCGCCTGGCACACGAGCAGACGGTCGAACGGATCGCTATGAATGTCGGGCAGCTTCGGAAGGTGCGCAATCGCCGCTTCGTCGATCGGCAGCGCCGTGATGCGGTGCCTCGTCCGCTCCGCGATGGCGAACTCGGCGGCAGGGCCAGGCAGATCGATCCGCCCGAGCCCCTGCTTGATGGCCAGTTCCCAGACCGACGCCGCGCTGAGCCACACAGAGACATCGCGAGCGCAGACCCGCTCGCGCAGCGCCCCGGGCATGCGGTGGCTCCCGGCGACCATCCACAGGAACACCTGCGTATCCAGCAGCAGCCTCATCGGCTCGCGCGACCCTCGAAGGCGGCAAGGACATCGTCTGGGAGAGGCGCGTCGAAGTCGTCCGGCACGTCGAACGTGCCGCGCGCCAGACCCCAGGGCCGCGGGCGGTCCTCGGGCCGGGCAACGGGACGGATTTCCGCCACCGGAACGTTGTGGCGGGTAATCGTCACCGGGTGCCCCTGCTCCACATCGTCCAGGAGGCTGGAGAGACGCGCCTTGGCCTCCGCAAGGCTGACCCGTTTCATGACCAGATTGTAGCCTAGTCTGCAGATCGGGCCAGGCGGCCAGCCAGCGTGGCCAGCGCCTCGGTGCTGTGTCAGCGGGGAGGGGGCGCGGTCCGACCGCGCCCTACCTGGAGCCTGTCGCGAGGCTCTCGAGCGCCCACACCTCGCGCCCATTCTTGCCGGTGAAGAACGCGATGTGCGTACCCGATGGATCGAACCGGATACCTTCCTCGATCGACCAATCCCGGATGTCGATGTCGAGCCGAGTCGGCGCCGAACCGTCGATCGGCACGGCCCACAGCCCGCTCCCTCGCTTGGAGGCCACCACGGCCTTTCCGTCGGGCAACCACGTGACCCGTTCGAAGAACCTGTCCCGCAACTCGACGCGACGAACCGGTTCGTCCGCGGCGATCGGCGCGAGCACGAGAGTCGAGGTCTTCCCGTCGCTGCTCGGGCTGATCGCGGCCAGCAGCCGTCCATCCGGAGAGAGGTCGCCGCCGATGCCGTCGCCTCGCCTGACTTCACGCGATGCACCGGTTGCGAGATCGTGCTGGACGAGTCGCGCGCTCTCGGCAGGTCCCAGCGTGGCGCGTCCGATCTGGTGGAAGATGCTGTTCCCGTCGGACGATACCTTGACCCTGCTGGCATCAGACGCAGCAACCAGCAAGGATGTGCCGCGCGTGACGTCGACGCGATGGATCCCACCCTTGCCCTTGAAGTCCCGACCGAACACCACCAGTGACTGCCCGTCGGCAAGCCAGGCAGGCTCGAACAGGTAGTCCAACGCCATGGGGATCTCCCGGATCCGGCCAGTCTCGAGGTCGCGAACCGCGATGCTCCTCACGCCATCGAATCGGGTGACGACGTAGGCCAGGCGCTTGCCGTCTCGGGACCACGACGGGCGCGCACTGCGGAAGTTCTCGAGCACCGGCGGTCCAGCCAGCCGCCGGGCTGCGCGATCGAACGGCGCGAGCTGCAGGCTCAAGGTGCTCGTGTCCTTGACGATGTGCAGCGTGCCAGCTGCGGTGAGGCCGAGGGACTGGATCGACCCGATCTCCTTCTTCACGAGCGTGGGTGCTCCCGCGGACCTGCCGTCGGCCACGGGCATCGACCAGAGGCCCACCACACCACTACGATCACTGGCATACAGCAACTGTTTCCCGTCCGGCGACCAACCCATCACCACGTCCTGGGCCGCGTGGTCGACGATGGCCGTGTCGCGGCTTCCGTCGGTCGCCATCACGAACACGTCGCGGTTCGTGGCGGTGTCGCTCGAGGGAAGGTCGTAGGCCAGATGCTTTCCGTCGGGCGAGAAGAACATCTTGCGAGGGCCGCGCCAGCCGACCGTCTTCAGGCTGCGGAACGATCCGTCCTTCGCACCCACCAGCGCGATCTGCGCGGTGCGATCACGCCGGGTGGCGAGCACGGCGATCCACCGGCCGTCCCTCGACCAGTCCATCGCGTCGTAGAACTCGATCTCGGCATCGGCGTGGACGGTGCGCGCCTGTGTCCCGGGTGGCGCATCGACGACCGCAATCCGCAACTCGTTCTCGTTCAGCGCCGGGGCCTGCCGGTAGGTTCGCCATCCGTACGCCACGGACTTGCCGTCCGGCGAGAACGTCGACCCGTAACTGCTCCCAGGCCGCCAGGCCCCGTCCTTGTTGCCCGTCAGCGCCCGCTCGGCGCCCGACACGAGATCGTGCAGCATCAGGTTGCCCGAGCCCGAGAAGTCCGTGTAGGAGATGTACCGGCCATCCGGTGATACCCGGCCATCACCCCATGTGATGTCCTCGCCAGCCTTGACGATCCGATCGATGGCGACGGCGGCCTCGGCTATCGCCGTGCCCGCCGTGCCGATGCGCGCGCGCGCGGTGCTCGCCTCCGGCATGTCGCCGAACTCACGCACCAACCGCTCGTACGCCTGGCGCGCCTGCACGTCGCCGAGCTTCGTGTGGCACTCGGCCATGCGCAGCAGCGCCTGCGCCGCGAGCGCGCGGTTCGCGCCTGCCTGCGCGACGACCTTCCGGTACGTCTCGATGGCCGCCCGCAGGTCGCCCTGCGTCGTCTCCTGGTGCCGTGCGCTGGCGAACAGCTTCTCGGCCGTTGCGGGAGTCTGGGCGTGCAGCGCTCCCGTGGCGAGCAGTGCGGCGAGGACGAGTGAGAGTCGCTTCATCGTGGGGAGCCTCGGTAATGGGAGAACGGCCGGGTGGGACACCCGGCCCTACCTCTGAAGTCGTACAACCCACGGTAGGGAGTGCGATTCCGGTTCACGCCACCGCATGTGTCAGGTTCGCGTCAGGTCTCGCTCACGCGTCGAGCCGGTAGCCGAGGCCGCGCACGTTCAGCAGGTGGCGCGGCTCGTCGGCCTCTGGCTCCAGCTTCCGGCGCAGGCTGCCGATGTGGTTGTCCACCACGCGGTCGCTCACGAAGGTGCCCGGACCCCACGCCCCGGAGATCAACTGATCGCGCGTCAGGATGCGCCCCTTCGCAGCCGCGAACACCTGTAGCAGCTTGAACTCCAGCGGCGTCAACGGCGTCACCGTCCCCGCGCGCCGCACTTCGCCGCGATCGAAGTCCACCTCCGCGTCGCCGATTCGGAGCGTCGTCGATGGCGTCGCCTGGCGGGCGGCGCGGCGCAGGTGTGCCGCGATGCGCGCGCGCAGCTCCCGTGGGCTGAACGGCTTGGTCACGTAGTCGTCGGCGCCCGACTCGAACGCGAGCACCTTCTCGGCGTCCTGCGTCCGCGCGGTGAGCATCACGATGGGCGTCATCACCTTCGTGCGCCGCAACTCGCGCACCACGTCGAAGCCATCCTTGCCCGCCAGCATGATGTCCAGGAGGATGAGGTCGAAGGCGGTCTCGCGTGCCTTCCTGATGGCGACGGTGCCGTCGCCGGTCACCTCGACATCGTGTCCCTCGAGCCGGAGATCGTCCTCGAGCGCGAGCGCGATGCCCGGTTCGTCCTCCACCACAAGAATCCGCGCCATACCTAGGCCTCCGAATCGCGTGCCGTCAGCGGCAGCCGGATCGTGAACGTGCTACCGCGCCCGGGTTCACTCTCGACGTCGATCCGGCCGCCGTGTGCATCCACCACATGCTTCACGGCAGCCAGCCCGACGCCCGTGCCCTGCACGCGCGCCGCCACCGCACCGCGCCCGCGCACGAACTTGCCGAAGATCGCGCGTTGCTCATTGCGCGGGATGCCGAGCCCCCGATCGCTGATGGCGACCGACGCGTGCCCGCGATCGGCGGCGATGCGCACCGTGACCGCCGGGGTCGCCGGCGAGTACTTGACGGCGTTCTCGACGAGGTTGCGGATCGCCACGCGCAGCGATGCCGCATCGGCCTCGACGCGAGCCACGCCGTCGCACGCCACGTCGATACGGCCGCCACGCTCCTCGGCGCTCGGCCGCATCTCCTTCACCACGTCGTCGACGAGTGCCGCCAGGTCGAGACGCTCCCGCCGAATCGCGCCCTGGCCAGCCTCCATCTGCCCGAAGTCGAGCAGTCGCTCCACCAGGCGCTGCAGGCGCGTCGTTTCGCCGGCGAGCACGGCGTAGTACTGCTTCCGCCTCGCCTCGTCGGGCACCCGGTCCGACTCCAGCATCTCCGCCATCTGCCGCATCGTCGTCAGCGGCGACCGGAACTCGTGCGACACGGCGGCCACGAAGTCGGTCTGCAGCTGCGCGACGCGTGCCTCCCTGGTGAGGGCTCGCGCCATCAGGCCGGCGGCCGCCCACACGAAGAGCACCGTGCCGGCTGTGGCCGCGATGAGAAGCGGTTCCTGGCGCCCGCGCGACGTGGCGGCGCCAGGCAGGGCCCACGCCCGCAGCAACCACGAGGAGCCGCCGCCGATCACACGATCGACGGTGCCAACTGGAAGTGGGCCGGCCGCGCCGGCCAGGTGCCGGCCGTCGGCGTCGGCGAGTCGCCAGGCGATATCGTCTCGCGACGCCGAGGCCACGAAGCGATCCGCGAACGTCGTCTCGAAGGCCGCGCCATCGGCGTTGGCGCGCCACGCGACGAGCACCGAGCGCCCACCGGGCGCCAGCGTTGCCAGGCCACGCGCCGGCAGCGGGGGCCCGCCATGGGAGGTCCACGTCTCGGCGACAGCGGCCGCGAGGAGCCACGTCTCGGGGCGCGGGATGTCGGACACCTCGTCGCGATAGAAGTCGGCGGTGCCGCGGTCCACCATCCACCGACCGGCGTCGAGTCGGGCGCGGATGTCGTCGGCCACCCGCCGTGCACCGGTGCCGTCGCCGCGAAGCGTCAGCGCCAGGCGTTGTCCGTCGAGCCCTGCGAGCGAGGCGGGCACACCCTCGGCGTCTTCGTCGCCAAGGGCGGCGAGGGCCTCGGACGCGGTCATCGCGCCTGCGATGTCGCCCTGCTTCCTGAGCACCCGCGCCAGGCGGAGCAGGGCACCGGCGCGCACAGCGTCGTCCGGGTGAGCCGCCAGCGAGCGGTAGCGCTGCGCGGCGGTGTCGAGCGTGCCTTGCCTGAACTCCGCCGCCTCGGCGTCGGCGAAGACGTGTGCCTGGCCCGCTGCCGACGTCGGCCACGGCACGAACGGCAATCCGCCCGATGAGACCTGGCGGTCGAGTCCCGCGCGCCAGGTGGCGGTCACCGTACCGGCGGGCGACGCCTGCCCGGCGTCGCCGTCGAGCCGCGCGCTCAACCTGTCGCCCTGCTCGGCGAGGGCCTCGCGGATGTCGGCGGCCAGCGCGTCGGCGGCCGCCTCGACCGCCTGGCGGGCCTGCCGCGCGTCGAGCTCTCGCTGCTGGGTCACCAGGCGCCACCCGGACCACAGGAGCACCGCAGACACGATCAGCGACGTGGCCAGCAGGCCGCCTGCGAGGGAGCGCTGTCGGAGTGGCACGGGTGACGACAGGAGTCTACGGTAGGGCCGCCCGCTCCGACCTGCCTCCCGACTCCGTCAGGTTTGTGTCAGCTCCGGACCCACGCCTACTGCATGGTGACAGTGATCGACATCTCCGCCTTCACGGTGAACTGCGCATCCTTGAACGAGGGCGGGCCCATGCGCCCCTTCGCGTCGTTGGACGCACCGGTCGGTTCCTTCGGGATGCCGATGAAGTTCGTGTCCATCCGACCGTTGCCGTTGACGTCGTGATACGCCGACACCGCGTAGGTGCCGGGCCCGAGGTTCCGGAACGCCACCGTGGCCGATCCGCCCACGATCGAGACCCGCTGTCTGGCAACCGCCTTCTCCGGATCCTTGGGAAACGCAGGGGCCTGATCGAACAGCGCCACTTCGACCGCGCCCTTGTCCGACCTGAATCCCCTCAGGTTCACGGTGAGGGTGAGGGGCTCGGCCGAGAGGACGACCTCGGCGAGCAGGCACAGGAGCGTGATCGTGTTCACGAACATGGCCCTCTGCCGCGCGTTCACTGGCGACCTCCAGTACGGGCGTCGATGAAGACGTCCACCTGTTGTCCCGGGAACGGCTGGTTCTCCTTCGCGTCAATCCGATAGATCACCTGCAGGACGCGTGTGTCGACGCGTTCGGCAGCATTGCTCGACAGCGAGCGCTTGGCGACCACATAGGGCTCGAAGCGCACGAAGCGCAGGGGCAGCCGGCGACTGCCGTCGCCGCGCAGCAGGGCGTAGGCGGCCGCCTGTGGCCGGACCTTCGGGGCGTCGTACTCGTCGATCTCCGCCCGCACGTGCAGGTCGTCGGTGGCGCCGAGCAGAATCAACGCGTCGCCGCCCCGTGCCGGATCCGCGGACTCACCGGCCCTGACCTTCACCTGCAGGCACTGCCCGGCGGCCGGGGCCCGCACGGTGAGTCGCGCGAGTTCCGCCTCGGCCCGGGCCAGTTCCGCCTCGGCCAGCTTCAACTCGCTGGCGAGCACCTGCTGATCCGCCATCCAACTGCCGGCACGAACCAGCCTGAGCTGAGCCTCGGCGGCCTCGAGACGCGCCTCGGCGCTGCGGACCGCATGACGCCGGCTCTCCAGTTCATCGGCCGGCACCAGGTCGGGGGTTGCCTCACGGCGCGTCAGCTGGGCGCGCTGATCGGCAAGGCTCGCTTCGGCCTCGCGCACCTGGGCGACGAGCGGGTCGACCTCCTCGGAGCGAGGGAAGCTGGACAGCCTGGCCTGCTTCTGCCGCACGTTCGCAACGGCGGCCCGTCGCACCGACACCTCGGCCTGCAGCGCGCGGTCGTCCAACTGGAACAGGGGGTCGCCGGCGCGAACCGCCTGCCCCACCCGGACGAAGACGGCCGTTACCAGCCCGGATGCCGGAGCGCCAATCGAGATGCTCTCCGAGCTCGGCTCCACGAGTCCGGTGCCGCTCACGGCACGGTCGAACCCGTTCGCGGGTGGCGCCTCCACCGGGATCGCTGTCGGCACGTTTGCCGACGTCGCAGGCACGCGCACGAGCGCGAAGACGAGCCCGGCGGCTGCGAGCATCGGAATGACGAGGCGAATGAACTTCATGGCTGGTTCTCCGGGGAAACCTGTGTGTCGTCGGCCACGACCAGGCCGTCGTTCAGGGTGACGATGCGGTCGGCGAATCCGAAGACGCGGGAATCGTGCGTCACCACGATGAGCGTCCTGCCGTCCACGGTCACCAGGTCGCGCAGCAGCTGCATGACCAGGCGACCGTTCTCCGCGTCGAGCGCGCTGGTGGGTTCGTCGCACACCACCAGGTGCGGGTCGTGCACGAGGGCGCGGGCGATCGCGACCCGCTGCTGTTGCCCGCCCGAGAGCTGCCTCGGCAGGTTGTCGAGCCGTTGGCCGAGTCCCACACGGCGGAGCATGGCGGCGGCGCGCTGCTCGGCATCGCGACGTCGAGCGCCGTTGAGCAACAGCGGCAGCGAGACGTTCTCGACGGCGGTCAGCGCCGGGATCAGGTTGAATGCCTGGAACACGAACCCGATCTCGACCCCGCGCCGATGTGTGCGCTCTTCGGGTCGGGCGTCGCGCCAGCTGCGGCCGCCGACCAGGCAGTCACCCTCGTCGGCGTCCATCACCCCCGCGATGATCGAGATGAGCGTCGTCTTGCCGCAGCCGGACGGCCCCGACAGCACCACCAACTGGCGCTCAGGGATCTCCAGGTCGATGCCGCGCAGGGCGTGCACGGGCTGTCCTCCCATCCAGTACTGCTTGCGCAGGGCGCGGCAGGACACCGCCGGATGCAGGGATTGGTTCATGGCCGTCCTCCGTCAGCCGTTGAAGACCGCCGACGGCGGCAGCCTGAGGATGCGGCGCACGCTGAGCAGCGCGCTCACCACGGCGATCAGCAGGATCGCCGCGCCCACCGCGCCGATCAGCCAGTACGGTGTGCGAATCGTCAGCGCGGAGTTGCGCGCAAGGTAGCCAATCCAGGCCGCGATGCCGGCGCCGATGCCGAATCCCTGCAGGGCCACCGTGGCCGACTGCAAGGCCACCATGCCGACGATCCGTCGGTCGGTCGCCCCCATCGCCTTCATCACGCCGAAGTAGCGCAAGTTGTCCTGGATGAAGGCGAAGAACGTCTGTCCTGCCACCGCCAGGCCGATCAGGAAGCCGAGGCCAAGGGTCAGTCCGAAGTTCTGCGCGATTCCTGTGGCGCCGAAGATGTAGCGCACGGTGCTGCGAGCGAACTCCGGCCCGGTTCGCGCGCCGAGGCCCGTCTCGCGCTCGATGCGGCGTGCCAGGTCGACAGGGTCGACGCCATCGGCTGCCTTGACCAGGATGAACGTCAGCGGCTTGCGCTCCGGCGGGGCGAACGCGATCGCCCGCTGGTACGTGGTGAACAGCGTCGGTACCGTGTCGAAGCTCGGCGTGATGCGCACGAAGCCCGCGATCACGGCCCGGCGATCGTTCAACTCGAGCGTGTCTCCGAGGCGCAGGGGACGGTCGGGCCGGGACAGCTTGCCGGCCGCCTCGGCGCGATCGACGAACACGGCATCAGCCCTGCGAAGGTCCGCCAACCTCCCTTCCAGCACGACGGGCGGGCCCGCGGTCAGCGTCGCATCGTCGATGCCCACCAGGGTGCACGTCTGGAAGTCGCCATTGGCGAGGCGGGCCTTCACCTTCCCCCGAAGCATCGGGACCGCCCAGCGCACGCCATCGACGCCGCGCACCCGCGAGAGCTCCACCTCACGCATCCCGACGGTGTTGTCGATGGCGGTCACCGTCGGGTCCATCACCCAGACGTCGGCGATGCCGGCATCGGTGATGGGCGCCGTCATGCGCCCGACCAGCCCGACGAAGATCGAGCCGAACAGGCTGAGCAGCAGCGAGGCGAACACCATCCCCGAGAGGATTCCGAGGTACTTGGCGCGGTCGCCCGTCAGCATCTTCAGCGGGATGTGGTTCACGGCACACCCCTCAGCGACGGAAGAACCGCTTGAGCTCGGGTCCGAACTCCTGCACCACGTTGACTGCCGTGTTGACGCCGACCTGGATGGCGCCCGCCCGAACGCCCTCTCCCGTGGCGCGGTAGCGGTCCGGATACCAGGTCTCGGTCGCGATCGCGCCCCCACCGAACACGCCACCGATGTACGCGACGTTGGGCACCGTCCTGCCCGAGCCGGTCCGGGTCAGGAACGTCCGCGACAGTGCGTATCCGAGTCGCTTCACGCCGCCCGTGCACGTGCAGCGGCGGTACCCGGTCTCCGTCCCCAGCGCTGCCGCCGACGAGTGGTAGAGCGCGGTCTGCAACTGGTACTGGGCCGCACGGCGCACCAGCCTGTTGCCGAAGCCGCTCCAACCCTCGCCGTACTCTGCGGGCTGGTTGCGCCGCTGCTCCCCCAGGGCCGGCATCACCGTTGCGAAGTACGGCCCCGGCGACAGGAAGGCGTCGTTGACGTAGTTGCGCCACCGCTCGTCGCGGGTGACGGGCGGCGCATCTTTTCGTGGAGTGTCACTCGAAACCACGCCGGGGTCCGGCGGGGCTTCCTGGGCGTTCGCGACGCCCAGCGCAGCGAGAAACGCGATGCACGTGAAGAGGATGATGGGGTTGATCACCAGCGGGGTCCTTGTCTGAAGACTCACTCCAGCCCTTCGGACGCGCTCGTTTTCGTGTAAGATTCAAAAATTCGATCAGCACACTAAACATCGACTGGTGCTCGATTCGGTTCTCGCCTGCGGGCAGTTTCCTGATGCATCATCGGGGCGGAGGTCGACCAGGCTCGTGGCCAACGCCAACCGCCCCAGCATCCGGGAGATCAACAAGCAGCGGCTCCGGCAGGACATCCTCGACGCCGCCGGACGGCTGTTCTCGGCAGAGGGCTACCAGAACGTCACCTTCCGCCGGATCGCCGAGGAGGTCGGCTACTCGCAGAGCGCGCTCTTCTACTACTTCAAGGACAAGGAAGAGGTGGTGAAGGCGCTGTGCGTGCAGACCTTCGAGGGCCTGTCGAAGATCTCCGCCGCGCTGCTCGCCGAACTGCCGGACCCACTGGAGCGGCTGCTGAAGATGTCTCGCGCCTACATCCAGTTCGGTCGCGAGCACCCGCACCACTACCGGCTGGTCTTCGATCCGTCATCTGAACTGATCGGGCAGAACCGGGTCGAGTTCATCGGCGAGATCGGCCGCGAGCAGTTCTCGCTGTTCCGTCAGCTCATCGCCGACTGCGTCGAAGCCGGTGCGTTCGCGGCTGGCGCGCCCGACGTCCTGAGCCCGGCCTGGATGTCCGCCATCCATGGGTTGACGAGCTTCCTGATCATCCACGCGCACTCGCCCTGGGTGAACCCGCCGGTGCTCATCGACGCGCTGCTCGACCGCCTGGTGGTGGGGTTCCAGCAGGGCCCGCCATCACGCCCCTGATCAGCAGCACGATGGCCGATCAACACTGGTGTCGTCCGCTGGCGTGCAACCCGACCCCCCAACGAACCAGGATGCCGAAGCGCAGGAGTCCCTCAATGACCCTCATCGCTCGACTGGCCACCATCGCCGCGACCGTCGTCGGCGTCACCCTCGTCGCGCTCCACGCGCAGCAGGCACGGACCTCGTCGAAGGCGCTACCCCTCGAGAAGATCATGCTGCCGCCGGGCTTCACGATCAGCATATGGGCGCAGGGCGTGAAGAACGCCCGCCAGATGGCCGTCGGCAGCAAGGGGACCGTGTTCGTAGGGAGTCGTCAGGCGGGCCTGGTGCACGCCGTGGTCGACAGCAACGGCGACAACAAGGCCGACAAGGTCTACGTCATCGCGAAAGGCCTCGACCAGCCGAGCGGCGTCGCCTTCAGGGACGGCGCGCTCTACGTGGCCGACATCAGCAAGATCTACAGGTTCGACGATATCGAGGCGAAGCTCGCGGCTCCGCCCAAGCCGGTGCTCGTCACCAACACCTACCCGACCGAGGGCCACCACGGCTGGAAGTTCATCGCCTTCGGCCCGGATGGCTGGCTCTACGTGCCGGTCGGCGCGCCGTGCAACGTGTGCGACAAGCGGTCCGAGAATCCGGTGTTCGCCACGGTGACGCGCATCAGGCCCGACGGCACCGGTCGCGAGATCTGGGCGCACGGCATCCGCAACAGCGTCGGCTTCGACTGGCACCCGGGCACGAAGACGATCTTCATCACCTCGAACGGCCGCGACATGCTTGGCGACGACGTGCCGCCCGACACGCTGAACCACGCGCCGACGCAGGGCCTCGACTTCGGGTTCCCGTACTGCCACGCCGGCGAGATCGCCGATCCCGAGTTCGGGTCGAAGCGCCCGTGCAGCGAGTTCACGAAGCCGGCGCACAAGTTCGGCGCGCACGTCGCGTCGATCGGCGCGCGCTTCTACACCGGCACGGCCTTCCCCGCCGAGTACCGGAACCAGCTGTTCGTCGCAGAGCACGGCTCGTGGAACCGCAGCACGCCGGTCGGCTACCGCGTGTCGGTCGTGACGATGGACGACAAGGCCAACGTGACCGGCTACAAGCCGTTCGCGCAGGGCTGGCTGCAGGGCGGCGACGCCTGGGGCCGCCCGGCCGACGTGCAGCCCCTCCCCGATGGCTCCCTGCTCGTGAGCGACGACAAGTCGGACGTCATCTACAGGATCGCGTACGGCAAGTGACCAGGACCATCTTCTGGCACCGCGACCTTCCGCCCCTCGACGCCGAGATCATCGGCGACCACATCGTGGAGGCCACGAGCCTGCACGTGTCCGGCCGCATGGACCGTCGAGACGAGCTGTGGACCCGCTGCGAGGTCGACCTGATGACGAAGGTCGAGGCGCGCATCCGCGAGGAGATGGCGCGGCTCGGCGGGCGCTACGCGCACGTGCGCGAGGAGCACATCGACTCGCGCCACAACGACGCGACGGGCGAGGCTTGGCTCGCCGGCCGGTTCGGCTACACGCTGTACCGCTAGTCAGGCGTCACGCGTGAGCATGTAGTGCAGGGCGAATCGACGTCGCCCGCGCGCGTCCTTCGTCGGCCGGAACAGCGGCAGCGATCCCCCCAGCACGAGACGGGCGTACGGGCCGGTGAGATCGGTCACCCACGTGCCGAGAAGGAGGTCGTCGTCCAGGCGGCGCAGCTCCGGCGCCGCAGCGACCAGGTCGGGCCCGGTGAGATGATCGACGAGCGCCGGTGGGAGGACGCCTCGCCCGGCATCGGTGGGCTCGAGGCGACTCTCCACCGGCCCCCGAGTGCTTGACGAGCACGTCAGGTGCGCCACGCCGACGCTCTGTCGCCCATGCACCAGGTCCATGCGCCACCGGCCGAGCAGGTGACGTCTGCTGACCGCGGTCGCGCGTCGGACCAGCGCCTCGTGATCGTCGACGCCCGCTTGCCCGAACCCGTACCGTCGGAGCAATGGCGCCGTCCAGCCGCGACGCCCGCCCGGGAACTGCCCGGTGTAACCGCGATACAGGATCACGTCCGTGCTGACCATCTTCATCGTGTCGTAGAAGATGTGCTCGAACACCGGATCGGTATAGCGCAGCAGGATGTAGCGACCCGCGTCGAGGTCGTTCACCGGCTGCTCGAGCGTGACTTCCTCGAGGACGTGCTTGAGGTTCACGCGGCCATCGAGGTACTGCGTCTCGCCGAGACACCGTGCCCGCTGCATCCAGAAACGCTTGGCGTATCCGGTCGACAGGCGTGCCGCGACCTCGTCGAGGGGCAGTCCCTTCGGCAGGAAGCCCTTCCAGCGCGCGTCGTTGACGATCTCGCGACGCGACACGTCGATGCGGTGCGCGCCGGTGTTCACGAAGGACGCGAGGGGCAGCGTCGTCGCCTGCCTGAACAGGGCATCGAGTTCGACATCCGTGGATGCGATCAACCGGTCGGCTTCGAGCATGGGACGCTCCGTTCGGGCAAGGGCGGGCAGGGCGTCCGTGGCGAGGATGCCTCGAAGGGCAAGAACGCTCGAGCCTGGCGCCCCGTACAGTCGGATCGGACCGCGACAACCTCCGGCTGATGTTCGGCATGCAGCCGTTCTGAGCCAGCGTGCTAACCTCGGCCGCCATGAACAGCGCCGAGATGATCCGGACCGGGATGTTGCTGGCGTTCGTCCTGGCGACTGGTGCGTCGGCACAGGAACGGACGCGTGAACAGACCGACTTCCCGCGCGAGGAGTTCGCGGCGCGTCGCACCGCGGTCTTCGAACGCATCGGCCGCAACGCCATCGCCGTGGTGCAGGGCGCGGCCAACGTCGGCGCCTTCGCCCGCTTCCGCCAGTCCAACGAGTTCTACTACCTGACCGGCGTCGAGATCCCGCACGCCTACCTCGTGCTCGACGGCCGCAACCGCCGGACCTCGCTGTACGTGCCCCACCGCAACGAGGCGCGTGAGCGGAACGAGGGCAAGGTCCTCTCGGCCGAGGACGCGCCGGCGATCGTCGCCTCGACGGGCGTCGACGAGGTCCACGGCGTCGAGCTGCTCGCCCAGCACCTGTCGCGCCCCCTCATCAAGACACCCGTGCCGCAGCTGTACACGCCGTTCAGCCCCGCCGAGGGCCGGGTGGCGAGCCGCGACGAGATCCTGACCGGCACCGCCGGCAACGTGAGCGACCCGTGGGACGGACGGCCGTCGCGCGAGGGTGTCTTCCTGAACCACCTGCGCACGCGGTTCCCGCAGTTCGCGTTGCAGGACCTCAGCCCTATCCTCGACGACCTCCGCCTCGTCAAGAGTCCTCGCGAGATCGCCCTGATCCGTCAGGCGTCACAGCTGGCCGGCCTGGCGCTGCTGGAAGCCATGCGCAGCACGCAGGCGGGGGTCATGGAGTATCAGCTCGACGCTGCGGCCCGTTACGTGTTCCAGGTCAACGGCGCCCGCGACGAGGGCTACGCCTCGATCACCGCCGGCGGCACCAACGCCTGGTGGGGACACTACTTCCACAACGACAGCGCGCTGAAGGACGGCGACCTGGTGCTGATGGACTACGCGCCCGACTACCGCTACTACACGAGCGACGTCACGCGGATGTGGCCGGTCAACGGCCGGTTCAGCCCGGCGCAGCGCGCGCTGTACGGGTTCATCGCCGCCTATCGCGACGCCCTGGTCCGGCACATCCGCCCCGGCCTGACCGCCGACGAGATCCTCGATCGCGCCGCCGCCGACATGGCGACCGTGCTCGCGCGGACCACCTTCGGCAACGCCAACCACGAGCGCGCGGCGCGCGAAGCGCTGAAGTTCCGCGGCCATCTCTCGCACCCGGTCGGCCTGACCGTGCACGACGTCGGGACGTACCGGACAGGCCCGCTGCGCCCCGGCCAGGTGTTCTCGATCGATCCGATGCTCTGGGTGCCCGAGGAACGCCTCTACGTGCGCGTCGAGGACGTCGTCGTGGTGACCGAGACCGGGGTGGAGAACTTCAGCGACTTCGTGCCGGTCGCGCCCGACGCCCTCGAGGCCATCGTTCGGGAGCCGGGCATCCTGCAGTGGCGCGGCGCCACGCCGCTGCCGCTCCAGCGCTGAGGTCGACACCAGCATGCGGTTCATCAAGGTCTCCCTGCTGGCGCTGCTGCTGGCCGGGCCGGCGCCCGCGTCGGCCGGCACCCAGGCCGTCGACCTCACCCGACGGCCGGTACGGTCGCTGCGCAGCCACGACTTCGACGTGCAGCACTACCGGATCCGGCTGGCCATCGACGACGAGCGCCGCACGGTGGACGGCGAGACGACGGTGACGCTGCGGCCTCTGAAGGACGACTTCCGCACGTGCGTGCTCGATGCCGAGACGTTCACCGTGTCGGCCGTCCGCGACGCGTCGGGCAGCAACCTCGAGTTCCGGCAGACGCCGACGTCGCTGCGCATCGAGCTCGCCAGGCCCTACCGCCACGACGAGACGGTCGTCGTGACGGTGAGCTACCGGCTCGTGAATCCGAAGGTCGACGCCAAGGCGTACGGCATGGAGCCGTCGTACCGGCTGGGCCTCGACTTCAAGGAACCCGGGCCGCGCAATCCGGCCATGGTCTCGACCCTCTCGTTCCCGCAGGGCGCGCGCCACTGGTTCCCGTCGTACGACGACCCCGACGACAAGGCGACCTCCGACATCATCGTCACGGTGCGGCGCGACCACAGCGTCGTGTCCAACGGCCGCCTGGTCGGCGTCACGGCAGACGAGCAGGCCGGCACGCGGACCTTCCACTGGGCACAGGAGCAGCCCCACTCCACATACCTGTTCATGCTGGCCGCCGGCCCGTACGTCGTCGTCCGCGACACGCTGGGCACGCTGCCGATCGCCTACTGGGTGTACCCGCAGGACGAGCCCCATGCGCGACGGACGTTCGGCCGCACCCCGGACGTGATCCGCTTCTTCAACGAGCGCTTCGGCTACCCGTACCCGTGGGCCAAGTACGACCAGGTGATCATCCCCGGCATCGGCGGCGGCGCCGAGAGCACCACCGCGACCGTCATCGGCGAGAGCGCCATCGTGCCCGACGACCGGGCGATGCAGGACTTCCCGTCGGACTGGTTGGTGGCGCACGAGGCCGCCCATCACTGGTGGGGCGACCTCGTGACGATGCGGACGTGGAGCGAGACGTGGATCAACGAGGGCTTCGCGACGTTCAGCGAGCACGTCTACACGTGTCACGCGCGCGGCCCCGACGAGTGCGCCCTCGACCTGCGGCAGAAGCAGGACAGCTACTTCGCCGAGGCGAGGACCCGTTACGCCAGGCCGATCGTGTTCGAGCGGTACGAGTACCCGAACGAGAACTTCGATCGGCACACGTACCAGAAGGGCGCGGTGGTGCTGGACATGCTGCGCTTCGTGCTCGGCGAGGAGCCGTTCTGGCGCGCCGTCTCGCGCTTCCTGCACGCGCACGCCTTCGGATCGGCAGACACGAACGACCTGGTGGTGGCCATCCACGAGGCCACCGGCCAGAACCTCGACTGGTTCTTCGAGCAGTGGGTGCGCAAGCCGGGCCACCCGGTCCTCGTGGTCACGCAGTCATGGGATGAGGCCGCGCGTCGCCTGTCGCTGCGCGTCCGGCAGACACAGGACACGTCGAAGGGCATCCCGATCTTCCGGATGCCGGTGGACGTGGAAATCGTGACGTCGCGCGGCGCCACGCGGCACCGGATCCAGCTCGAGTCGGCCGACCAGTCGTTCTCGCTCGAGGCCGTCGAGAAGCCCCTGCTTGTCAGGTTCGACAAGGGCAACCACCTCCTCGACGAGCTCACCTTCGCGAAGGACACGACCGAACTCCTCTATCAGCTCGGCCACGACGATGTGAGTGGGCGGGTGTGGGCGGCGTCGGAGCTCGGGGGGCGACTGGCGGAGTCGGGGGTCCGTGAGGCGCTGCACGCCGCGACCGGCGACCGGTCCTGGGCGGTGAGGGAACGAGCGCTCACGGTACTGGCGGCGAGCGATCGGTCGTTCGGCGTGGACCAGCTGAGGGCACTCGCGACCGACCCGAGCAGCCGTGTGCGCGTGGCCGCCCTGAAGGCCCTCGGCGCTCGCCGCGACGCCACCCTGCTGCCGTTCTACCGCGAGCGTTTCGAGCGCGACGACAGCTACCTCGCCCAGGCCGAGGCGTTGCGGTCGATCGGCATGGCGGGCGACCGCGCCAGCCTGCCGTTGCTCGAGCAGGCCGCCGCGACACCCTCGCCGCGCAACGTGATTCGCCTCGCCGCCGAATGGGCGCGGGAGGAGATTGGCCGGGCAAGGTGACCGGGCCTGGCGAAAGCGACAATCGACATCGGCCCCGCCTTCGAGTAGTTTGCTCGACTGTTCGCCCACGCAACTCATCTGCCGCGTGCGGGTTCAGGAGGCTCGCGCTGCCGAGCCGTGTGGACTACGCGTCTGCCAGCGCTGGCCGACGCTGACCGGGCCTGGAGGGTCCATGAGTCGTCGTGAATTGGACGCAGCCCCTCGCTGCGTCGTCGTGTTCCGTCATCGTGCCGTGCGCGCCTCGCGCCTGGCTCGCGCGTTCGTGATGGCCGTGGTCGCCGTCGCCTGCGGGGCATCCCTTGCCTCGGCCGACGAGCCTCCCGATCCCTGCAATTTCGCCGATGGCAGTGCCGCGTTCTCCTATGAGCGCGTGATGTCCTGCTACGAGCGCGTGCCGTTCAACCCGGCCGATCTGGCCAACGCCGTGGCGTTCCTCGGCGCATCCCGGGAGCGCAGCGACCTCCGCGAGGTGTTCCAGGCCAGGTACGGCTGGCGCGAGGAGTTGTCCGCACTCGCCTCGCGCACCTTCGACAACGATCACGACTTCCAGCTGGCGCTGGTCGACAACCACAAGAAGTTCTACAACCCGCACTGGCGGTACCGCAGGCCCTATTGCTACACGGCGTACCTGGGCGCCTTCATCCCGTTCGACTTCGGATCGACGGTGACGACGGTTCGGAAGGGCGGCCGGCCGGAGCAGATCGTCTTCATCGAGTCGGCGGCCTACCTGCCCGACCTCTACCGCCAGTTCACCGGCATCGACCCCGAGGCGTATGTCGGCGCCCGGGTCGTGTCGATCAACGGCACGCCCGCGCTCGAGTACTTCCGCCAGTACGCCCTCGGCACCTTCCGCTTCGACGAGGACGCCAGTCAGGGACTCAACGAGATCCTTCAGAACGCGGCCTACTCGATCCGCACCTCGGTGACGCACGACGTGCCGCCGGACCGCCCGGCCGACACGTTCGTCCTCGAGACGCGAACCGGCAGGCGCCTCACCGTCGAGATCCCGTGGGTGTTCGCGCCCCGTGAGGCGTTCGGGGTGTGGCAGTGGCCCCTCGACTGGGTGTTCTCCACCGAGGAGTTCCGGGCGCAGTGCTCGTGGATCAGCGAGACCGCGTGGATCTCGGGTGATTTCGGCGCAGCGTCTGGCTCGATCGGTGCCTCCAGCCGGGGCGACGCCTTCCGACGCGGCGCGGCCCAGTTCCGCGACGAGCTCATGGAGAAGCGCGAGATGGCTGCGCGCCTCGACCGCGAGTACCACGGCCGGCGCGCGGACTACTTCGAGGTGGCACCCGGGCTCGCACGGCAGCCTCTCCAGGTGATCGTGCCCAAGAGCGACGGCGCCGCGGCCTACCAGTTGGGCGGGCGCACCACGGTGATCAGGCTCGACGACTTCGTGCAGGACTGGCGCGACGAGGTCGTCGCGGCCACCGCCAATGCCTGCCAGAACAGCGACCGGCTCGTCTTCGACATGCGCAACAACGGCGGCGGGTACGTCGACTCCATGTCGTGGTTGGTGAGCCACGTGCTCCCCGACCGGACCCGGCTGAAGGATCGAGGGCTCGGCGGCCGCTTCCTCGCGTCCAACCCCGGCCGCAACGAACTGGTGTCGCGCATGGAGGACTGGAGCGCGGCCAACGGGTCGGACTGCTCGTTCGGGTACGAAGGCGGGTGCATGGTCGACCCCGCCACCGAGCAGCCGCTCGCCGCGGGCTGGTACACGCAGGGCAACGAGACGGAGGAGCGGGGCGGACAGTCAGAGCTGCTCACCCAGAGGTTCCTCTTCCGCGACTGGCAGGGCATGGCGGAGCCGATCGCGTGCCCCGGCAAGTTCTCGGGCGAGAACCTGATCATCTACTCGAACGGCACGGGTGCCAGTGCCGGCTACTTCTGGCCCGCTCTCATGCGGCCCGACGCCACCATCGTCACCTCGGGCGGGTTCCTGGGCCAGCCGCCGGTGCTCGGGATCGCGCGCGGCGGCGCGGTGTGGGGGATGAACGACTTCGAGGCGTACATCGAGCAGTACCTCGAGTACTTCTTCGTCCCGGCCAGCAATCCGCTGCCATACCTCATTCGCTGGGCCGACTCGTTCATGGAGCAGCCGGGTCCTTACATGCGTGGGGAGAGCAGCCTCTACGTGGACGACCCGGCGCGCGGCGACCTGCACATCGACGTCTGGAGCGACAGCCCGCGGACCGACAGCTTCGTCTACGGTCGCCTGCTCGAGGCGGTGCAGCGGCGTGGCAAGGCGGCCGCGACGAAGTAGGCCCGGGAACAGCCGCATGACGGGTCCCTGTTTTCGGGGGCCCGTCGCGGTCGGCCCGACGACCTCCGGCGGCATCGCCGTCCCCCTGTCGATCCTGGGCACGCTACCTGGGGTGGGTGCCAGGCACATGGCCGCGATATGCTGAGGGGGCTGTGCCGGAGGCAGGGGCGTCGTGGCGGAGACCACACGCGGATGCTATGCTTCTTCGTCGCACCGGGTGTCCGATCGCGGATCGCCCGCTTGCTGGTGAGGTGGCCGAGAGGCTGAAGGCGGCGGTTTGCTAAACCGTTGTACGGGCTTAAACCTGTACCGAGGGTTCGAATCCCTCCCTCACCGCCAGCCTTCGCGTTCGCCTCGACAGGCTCACGCGAACGCTTCGGCTGGGCAGGCCCCGAACCACAGAGGTAAGGCGCAGTCTCCTCGGGCACCGAAGCGCGTGGCGCGAATGTGGCCGGCCGCGCCCTCGGGCCACAAGCGCGGTGCACCGTGTGCCACCCCGCCGTCTCTCGCGAGTAACATCTCTCTCCAGTGTCGACTGCTCCGCTACGCGTCCGCTTCGCGCCGTCGCCGACGGGTTACCTCCACGTCGGAGGCGCTCGCACCGCCCTGTTCAACTGGCTGCTCGCGCGCCGCACCGGCGGCACGTTCGTCCTGCGCATCGAGGACACCGACATGGAGCGGTCGTCCGACGCGATGGTGCAGGGCATCCTCGACGGGATGAGCTGGCTCGGCCTCACCTGGGACGAAGGGCCACAGGTCGGCGGGCCGCACGCGCCCTACTTCCAGTCGCAACGCCTCGACAGGTACCGCGCGGTCGCCGCGCAGCTGGTGGCCAGCGGACACGCGTACTACGACTACCGCACCGCCGCGCCGCGCACGAAGACGGCCGACGGCGAGGAGACGCCCGACACGTTCGGCACCAAGTCGTACGAGGACACGAGCCTCACGCTCACCGCCGATGAGGTCGCGGCGCGCGAGGCCGCGGGCATGCCGCGGGCCATCCGCTTCCGCGTCCCGGCCGAGGGCCGCACGGTGTTCCCCGATGCCGTACACGGCGAGATCGGCTTCGACAACGCCGGGCTCGAGGACTTCGTCATCCTGCGTTCCGACGGCTACCCGACCTACCACCTGTCGGTCGTGGTCGACGACATGGACATGCAGATCACGCAGGTGATCCGCGGCGACGACCACATCTCGAACACGCCCAAGCAGGTGCTGCTGTACGAGGCGCTCGGCGTGCCGGTGCCCGGCTTCGCGCACGTGCCGCTCATCCTCGGGCCAGACAAGAAGCGCCTCAGCAAGCGTCACGGCGCCACGTCGGTGATGGAGTACTCCGCGCAGGGCATCGTGCCCGAGGCGATGGTGAACTTCCTCGCGCTGCTCGGCTGGTCGCCCGGCACCGATCAGGAACTCTTCAGCGCCGCCGAGCTCGTCGAGCGATTCGACCTCGAGGGGATCAGCGGCGGCAACGCGGTGTTCAACCCCGAGAAGCTCGAGTGGATGAACAACCAGCACATCATGCTGCTCCCCGACGATGTGCTGATTGCGCATGCGCGGCCGTGGCTCGTCGAGGCAGGGCTGTGGCGCGACGCCTACGACGGTGAAGCGCGCCCCTGGCTCGTGCGTGCCCTCACGCTGCTGCGCCCACGCGCCAAGCGGCTCGGCGACATCCCGGAGGGCCTCGGCCCGCTCGTCCGCCCGGTGACGTTCGATCCGGCGGCGGTTGCCAGGCACCTGACGGCGGAGATGGCCCAGCACCTGGAGACGCTTGCCGAACGGCTGGCCGTGCTCCCGACGTTCGACGCGCCCTCGATCGAGCAGGTCGTGCGCGGCACGGCCGAAGCTGGCGGCGTGAAGGCCGGCGCCTTCATGCAGGCGGTGCGCGTCTCGCTGGTCGGGCGCACCGTGAGCCCCGGGCTGTTCGAGACCATCGAGCTCCTCGGCCTCGACGAAAGCCTCGCCCGCATCCGCGCGGGGGCCCGGCAAGCCCAGCCCGCCTGACCGGAGCAAGGCCATGAGAGCCGCAGATCTCCATCGCCAGGCGTTCGATGTCCTCGTGGTGGGGGGCGGCGTGATCGGCTGCGGCGTCGCCCGCGACGCCGCGCGGCGCGGCCTGCGCGTCGCCATCCTCGAACAGGACGACTTCGGCAGCGGCACGTCCTCGGGTTCCACCCGCCTGATCCACGGCGGCCTGCGGTACCTCGAGATGCTGGACTTCGCGCTGGTCCGCCTCGACCTGCGCGAGCGCGAGATCCTGCTCCGGATCGCACCGCATCTGGTGACGCCGCTGCGATTCCTGCTGCCGTTCTACCGGCAGTCGGCCTACCAGCGCTTCCGCATGCGCGTCGGCATGCTGCTGTACGACGCCCTCAGCTACGACCGCAGCCTCGAAGGTCACGCGATGCTGTCGGCCGACGAGGCGCTCGCCGCCGAGCCGAAGCTGGTTGGCGAGGGCCTGCAGGGCGCGGCTGCCTATTCCGACGCCCAGGTCGCCCTTCCCGAACGCCTCTGCATGGAGAACGTCGTCGACGCCATGGAGGCCGGTGCGGTCGCCTGCAACCACTCGAAGGTCGTCGCCGCAGTGGTCAGCGACGGGCGCATCCGCGGCGTGCGCGTGCAGGACCTCATCGCGCAGCGCGAGGTCGAGGTCTCGGCGCGCGTCGTCGTCAACGCGGCCGGCCCGTGGTTCGATCGCGCGGCGGGCGTGCTGCAGTCGGCCGCTCGTCCCCGGGTGCGGACCACGCGCGGCATCCACCTGGCGTGCCCCAATCCGCCGGCCAACGCGCTGGCGCTGCCGTCGGCGGTCGACGGGCGGCTCACGTTCGTGATCCCGTGGCTCGGGTACACCTGGGTCGGCACGACCGACATCGACCACGAGACCGATCCGTCGGAGGCGGTGGCGACGCCAGGGGAGATCGACTACCTGCGGCGGTCGGTGGAGCCGTACGTGGGCGGGCTCGGCGAGGTGCTGTTCACCAACGCCGGCGTGCGGGCGCTCGTGCGTCGCGACGGGCACGCGTCGGCGGTCACCCGATCGCACCAGATCATCGCCGAGCAGGATCCCGTGGGGCTGGTGTCGATCATCGGCGGCAAGCTCACGGGCTATCGCGCCATCGCCGAGGAGGCGACGCAGCGCGTGTGCCGGTTGCTCGACGTGTCGACGCGTTCCATCACCGCGACGACGCCGCTCCCGGGTGCGCGCCCTGCCGAAGGGGCGGATCCCGACCTGCTCTCGCCGGCGCAACGCGACCGCCTCACGCAGCTGTACGGCAGCCGCCGCCGGGAGGTGCTCGAGCTCGTGCGCGACCGGCCCGAGCTCGGGCGGCCGTTGATGGAGGGCGCCCCCGACGTCGCCGCGCAAGTCGTGCATGCCGTGCGTCACGAGGCCTGCGAGCGCGTCGCCGACTTCGTGCTCCGGCGCTCGTGCCTCACGTTCACATCGCACCGTGGCCGCCCGGCGCTGGCCCGCATCGCCGCGCTGATGCGCGAGGAGCTCGGGTGGTCCGACCAGCGCACCGCCGACGAACTGGCGCACGTCCGCAGGTTGCTCGCGCGGACTGACGGAGACAGGCCGAGCGGCCCGGACACGTTTGCCGACATCGGGTAAGGCGAGGGACAAGGGACAAGGGGACGAGTCACCCGCCTCCCTTGTGACTCGTCTCCTTGTCCCTCCTCACTTGTGCAAGGATCTGCCCGTGCCCGTACGCTTCACCCCGGAAACGTGCCAGGCGGCGACGCGAGTGCTGGCCCGTCGCGACCCCGCGCTGGCGCGGCTGGTCCGCGTCCACGGTCCGTGCGCGCTCGGCACGAGGGCCCGCCGCGACAGCTTCTCGGCGCTGGTGCGGTCGATCATCTACCAGCAGCTGGCCACGGCCGCGGCGACGACGATCCACGATCGCGTGATGGCGTCGATGGGCGTGCGACGATGCCCGCCGCCGGCGACCTGGCTGGCGACGCCCGAAGCCACGCTGCGGGCAGCCGGCCTGAGCGGCCAGAAGATGCGCTACATCCTCGACCTGTGCCGTCACGTCACCGACGGGACGCTCGACACGCGCCAGATCCATCGCCTCGACGACGAAGCGGTGATCGCGATGCTCACGCAGGTGAAGGGCATCGGCCGGTGGACCGCCGAGATGTTCCTGATGTTCCACCTGCAACGGCCCGACGTGCTGCCGCTCGGCGACCTCGGCGTGGTCACCGGGTTCGCGAAGGTGTACGGTGGCGGCACGAAGCTGACGCCGGATGCGATGACCGCCATCGCCGAGACCTGGCGTCCGTACCGCAGCATCGGGAGCTGGTACATGTGGCGGGCGCTGGAAGCGTAAGCGCGCCCGCATTTCTCAGCGCGCCTGGCGATGCCGCGATGCCGTGATGTCGAGGAGCGTCAGGCCCTCGCCGCAATGCCGCTGGCGTGAACCCTGAAGTTCGAAGGATGAAGTACGAAGGCCGACGGCCGAATGACGAAGGCCGACAGTGAACCGCATGATCCCCACCCGTCCCCTCGTCCTCTCCCTCGCCGTGCTGTTCGCGCTCGGCGTCGCCCCCTCCGCGCAGCAGACCCAGCCGGCCGCGGCCGATGCGTCGAAGAAGGACGCGCCGTGGGACGTGGCTGCACCGCTCGGCCCGACGCAGGTGCTCTCGTTCGAGACCGACGAGGGCACGTGGATGAACGTCGACGTGAGCCCCGATGGCAGGACGATCGTGTTCGACCTGCTCGGCGACCTCTACACGATGCCGATCGCCGGCACGGGAAGCGGCCTGGCCACGCGGATCAGCAGCGGGCCGGCCTTCGACATGCAGCCGCGCTTCAGCCCCGACGGCAAGCGGATCGCCTTCAGCAGCGACCGCAACGGCCTCTGGAACATCTGGGTGATGCAGGCCGACGGCAGCGGCGCGACGCAGGTGTCGAAGGAAGCGCGGTGGTTCGTCAACAGCCCGACGTGGGCGCCCGACGGTCTGTCGATCTACGCACGCAAGCACTTCGTGCGGCAGCGGTCGCTCGGATCCGGCGAGATCTGGCAGTTCCACGTCGCCGGTGGCGAGGGGCTGCAGGTCACCGAGAAGAACGGCTGGCAGAAGGACACCGGCGAGCCGGCCGTGTCGCCCGACGGGCAGGTGCTGTACTTCAGCAAGGACGTCACGCCCGGCGACACCTTCGAGTACAACAAGAACCCGTTCGGCACCATCTACGCGATCCTGCGCCGCGACCTGAAGACCGGCCGTGAACGCACCGTCACGGGCGGCACGGGGGGCGCCATCACCCCGCGCGTCTCGCCCGACGGCAAGTCGCTCGCCTTCATCCGTCGCGTCGACACCGGGAGCCGCCTGTTCGTGCGCGACCTGGCCACCGGCCTCGAGACGCCGGTGTTCGATGGCCTCGACAAGGACCTGCAGGAGGCGTGGGCCGTCCACGGCGTGTACGCACAGTACGCGTGGCTGCCCGACGGCTCAGGCTTCGTGATCTGGGGCAAGGGAAAGATCTGGCGCGTCGACCTCGCGAAGAAGGCGGGCACGCCAATCCCGTTCCGCGCGAACGTCGAGCAAACGGTCAACGAGGCGCTCCGGTTCCAGCGCGAGGTGCACCCGGAGCGATTCGCGGTGCGCATGCTGCGCCATGTGAAGGTGTCGCCCGACGGCCGCAGCGTCGTGTACAGCGCGCTCGGGCATCTCTACGTCCGCGCGTTGCCGAGCGGCGAGCCGCGTCGCCTCACGCAGGACGCCGCCCACGAGGCGTGGCCGTCGTTCTCGCCCGACGGTCGCTCGATCGCCTACGTCACGTGGGACGACCAGGCGAAGGGACGCGTGCGGGTGATCGGCGTCGACGGGCAGGGCGCGCGCGACGTGGTCGCCACGCCCGGCCACTACGCCTCGCCGTCGTTCTCGCCCGACGGCGCGTCGATCGTCTATCGCGCAACCGGCGCCGACGTCGACCGTGAGCTGGCCTACGCGGTGGATCCAGGCATCTTCGTGGTGCCGGCCGCCGGCGGCACGCCGCGCAAGGTGACCGACGGCGGGCAGGAGCCCCTGTTCAACCGCGACGGCACCCGCATCTTCCTGCGCGATCGTCGTGGTGACCAGAGCGTGCTCCGCAGCGTGACGCTCGAGGGCGGCGACGAGATCGTCCACGTGCAGTCGGAGAATGCGATTCAGATCGTGCCCTCGCCCGACAACAAGTGGGTGGCGTTCACCGAGCGCTTCAAGACGTGGGTGATGCCGTTCCCGGCGACCGGCCGCCCCGCGACCATCGCCGCCGGGAGCACCGCGTATCCCATCGCGCAGGTGTCGCGCGACGCCGGGTTCTCGCTGCACTGGTCGGCCGACAGCCGTCGCGTGCACTGGACGCTCGGCCCGGAGCTCTTCACCCGCGAGCTCACGAAGACCTACGCCTTCATCGAGGGCGGGGACGCCACGCCGGCGCCGCCCGAGACCGCCGGCGTGAACATCGCCTTCACCACGGCCGCCGACGTCCCCACGGGCGAGGTCGCGTTCACCGACGCGCGCGTGATCACGATGGCCGGCAACAATCGTCGTGAGGTGATCGAGCGTGGCACCGTCGTGGTCCGCGGCAATCGCATCGTCGCGGTCGGCGCAGCGGGGAAGGTGTCGATCCCGGCGGGGGCCAGGCGCATCGACGCCGCCGGCAAGACCATCATGCCGGGAATCATCGACGCCCACGCGCACCTCGGCGGCCCCGGCGACGGCCTCATCCCGAAGGCCAACTGGCCGCTGATGGCCAACCTGGCGTTCGGCGTCACCACCTCGCACGACCCCTCGAACGACACCGAGACCATCTTCACGGTGGCGGAGATGGTGCGCAGCGGCGCGATCGTCGGCCCGCGCGTGTTCTCGACGGGCACCATCCTCTACGGCGCCGAGACGCCCTTCAAGGCGGTGGTCGCGTCCCTCGAGGACGCGCGATCGCACATGCGTCGCATGAAGGCGGCCGGTGCCTTCTCGGTGAAGAGCTACAACCAGCAGCGGCGCGACGCGCGGCAGATGATCATCAAGGCAGCGCGCGAGCACGAGATGCTCGTGGTGCCCGAGGGCGGCTCGCTGCTGTACTACAACGAGACGATGATGCTCGACGGCCACACGGGCATCGAGCACAACCTGCCGGTGCCGAACCTGTACAAGGACGTCACCACGCTCTTCGCCCGGAGCGGCCTCGGCTACACGCCCACGCTCATCGTGTCGTACGGATCCCAGAGCGGCGAGAACTACTGGTACCAGCGCGACGACGTGTTCAGGAACGAGCGGCTGCTGACGTTCGTGCCGCGCGAGGTCGTGCTGCCGCGCGCCCGGCGCCGCGGCATGTCGTCGGAGGACGACTACGCGCACGTGCTCGTGTCGAAGGGCGCCAAGGCGGTGCTCGACGCCGGCGGCAAGGTGCAGCTCGGGGCGCACGGCCAGTTGCAGGGGCTCGGCGCGCACTGGGAGCTGTGGATGCTGCAGCAGGGCGGCATGACCAACCACGAGGCGCTGCAGGCGGCGACGATTGCCGGCGCGCAGTACCTCGGGCTGGACAAGGACCTCGGGTCGCTCGAGGCCGGCAAGCTCGCCGACCTGGTGGTGCTCGACGGGAACCCGCTTGTCGACATCCGCCAGAGCCAGACGGTGCGGATGGTGATGGTCAACGGCCGGCTGTACGACGCCGCGACGCTGAACCAGCTCGCACCCGTCGCACAGGAGCGCCCGAAGCTGTATTGGGAGCGTAACTAACGTTTAACGTTTAACGTGTAACGTGCAACGCCAGACGCCAGACGCCAGACGCCAGACGCCAGACGTCAAACGTCAGTTACTGATACGTCCACTTCAGCACCCACGGGTCCGACGTGCGCTCCTGGAAGGCGCGGAGCCGGGCCTTGTAGGTGGCCAGCGTCTGCGCGTGCCCGGGGTCGTTCGCGAGGTTGCGCGACTCGTGGGGATCCTGCTCGAGGTCGTACAGCTCGAACTCGTCGCGCTGCACGTAGCGCCCGACGGTGCGCTTGCCGTAGGAGGCCTCGGCGCCGCCCTTCCACGCCGACTGCCAGGTGGCCGACGACCACAGGTCGGTGGAGAACGGGAAGGGCAGTTGCCAGGCTACGTTCCAGATCAGCTTGTAGCGCCTGTCCCGCACCACGCGCATCGGGTAGTACATCTGGATCTCGTGGAAGGTGTGCGACGCATACACCTCGTCCCACCCGGTGAGCGGCTCGCCGCGCATGGCCGGCAGGAACGATCGTCCGTGCAGCCCGTGCGTCTCGGGCAGCGTGGCGGTGGCCCGCACCTCGCCGCTGGCGATGTGCTGCTTGTACGTCGGCGACGTCGCGCCGGCCGCCTCGAGGATCGTCGGCGTGATGTCCACCCAACTCACCATGGCATCGGAGGTCACGCCCCGTCGCTGCGCCTGCGGATGCCTCACGATCAGTGGTGATCGGAGGCCGGGCTCGTAGACGGTCGTCTTCGCGCCAGGGAACGCGGCGCCGTGGTCCGAGAGGTAGACCAGGAGCGTCCGCTCGTACACGCCGGCATCCTTGAGCACCTGCACCATGCGGCCCACGCCCTGATCGAGGCGCGCGATGGACTGGTAGTACTGCGCCAGTTCGGCGCGCGTGGCCGGCGTATCCGGCAGCCAGGCCGGCACCACGACGTTCGCGGGATCGAACGTCACGGTCTGCACGCCCGGGTAGCCCTCCGGGCGATTCCCGAAGCGGTCGGGGCCGGTCTTCGTGCCGTCCGTCGTGCCTCCGCCGCGATGCGGATCGGAGGTCGCGATGTACAGGAAGAACGGCCGCGCGTCGCGGGCACTCACGAAGGCGCGCGTACGCTCGGCCATGTCCACGGTGTTGCGTCCGTCGGCGCCGAGCACCTGCTCGAACCTGTAGGTGTCGGCGGGGGCGACGTGGAACTTGCCGATGCGCGCCGTGCGGTAGCCCGCCTCCTGCAACAGCACCGGCAGCGGGCGCAGGTTGGCGTAGCTCTGGAAGTGGCTGTAGTCGTGCTCGTGTCCGTACTGCGCCGTGCGGTGGTTGTGCAGCCCGGTCAACAGCACCGATCGACTCGCGCTGCAACTCGCGGTGGTCGCGTACGCATGCGGGAAGCGCACGCCCTCGGCCGCGAGCGCGTCGAGATGCGGGGTCTTCACCGCGGGGTTGCCGTACGCGCCGGTGTCCTGCCCGTGGTCGTCGGCGACGAACACCACGATGTTCAGGCGCGGCGTTGGCACGGGCGTCGTGCCCTGCGCGAAGGCGGTGCTGGTTGCGGCGACCACGCCGAGGCAGAGCCACGACGCGACGAGGCAGGCGACGGTCCGATGGAGGAGCGGCATGCGTGCCCGGAAGCCTATCAGCGTCCGGGCTTCTCGAGAGGTAGGGCGCGGTGTCCTTGGGCGCCGAAGCGCATAGCGCGAAGGTGTCCCACCGCGCCGTCTCCCGTCAGCCGATCACCGTCAGGTGCCCTGCGTCTGCCGACGGTACGGCGCGCAGCGGTACGTGCTGGTCGAAGGTCACGAAGCGCCCGCCCCGCGCGGCTGCGAGTGCGAGCAGGTAGGCGTCGGTGGCGTGGCGCGAGGTCAACAGCTCCGACCAGCGGACGGTGTCGGCCGCGAGCAGGTCGGTGTCGGCGCTCCAGAACTCGTGGTGGGGCGTTGCGGCCGCGGCCTGCAGGCGCTCGGCGACCTGTGCGGCCGGCTGCATGTTCGGATATGCCGACTGCGCCATCACCCGGATGCAGCCGAGCTGCGTGAGCGGGCAGGAGGCCCAGCCGTGCCCGATGTGATCGGCCAGCCACCGGCTCGCCAGGTGGTGGTGGACGTGTGCCGCGTCGAGCAGCGCGATCAGGACGTTGACGTCGAGTAACCCCCGCATCAGACCCCGTCGCGGTCGCGCAGGTCGTCGATGACCTCGTTGGTGACGAGCGTCTTGCCCGGCGGAAAGGGGCGGAATCCGAAGACGACGGGCCTGTCGCGGATGTCGCCGAGTTCGGCCGGCGGGCTGGTGAGGGCCCGTCGCGCGAGCAACGACAGCATCTCGCCGGCGGTCAGGCCCTCTTTCCTCGCAAGCGCCTTCACCGCCGCCAACACGTCGTCTTCGATGTCGAGAGTGGTTCGCATCTGATGATCTGATGCTATCGCATCAGCATCATGGTCCACAAACCCCGCGTCGCTGTGGCGGAGGCCGCTCCGCCTACCGGCTTCGGCGAGCCAGGCATCCGCCCTACCTGTGTGGTGGGGCGCAGCGTGTGCGCCGACATCGCGCGCAAAGTGGGGCGCGGTGGTCCCCACCGCGCCGTTGTCAGCCATTCGATAGCGGCGGCGTGATGAGCGCCGCCCTACTTGGACAGGAAGTTCTCCAACGCCCACACCTGCGGGCGCTTCTGGACGCGCACCGTCGACATCAGCCCATCCTTGTTGATGCTCAGCCCAAGCATCTCCGCTGGCAACCGGTGGCTCACGCGTGCCCCGCCGGTCGCAGGGTACGTCCACAGTTCGGTCCGCCCCGTCGGGAACTCCCTGGCGAGCACCACGACATGCTTGTCGTCCGGGCTCCAGTCGAGTCCCCACATCACGTTTCGATCCGTGCGGAAGTCGCGGGAGTAGAGCCGCGTGTACGCGCCGCTGGCCAGGTCGACGACGCCGAGATTGGGGCCCGACCGCACGGCCAGCTTCGTGCCGTCGCGCGAGAGGATCAGGTTCGGGACCCGAGTGAAGTCTTCATGGAGTACGCGCTCCGTGCCGGTCTCGAACGAATACGCGACGAGCTTGCCCGCAGGAGTGCGACCGTAGATGGTCTTCCCGTCGTGCGACGGCACGAACGCTGCGTTCCAGCTCGCGCCAAGGGGCGTCGTGAGGAACGTGGCAGCACCATTGACCGGATCCACCCGATACAGTCCCTCCTTGCCGTCGGCACTCAGGCCTGCCACCAGAAACGACGTGCCGTCGTGGCTCCACTCGGCGCGGCGCACTTCCTCCAGTTGAACGGTGATGGACGACTGCCTGCTGCCCGCCGCCGAGCGCACGACGACGCGGTTCGGCCTGACCGTCCACATGACCTGACTTCCGTCGGGCGAGAACTTCAACCTGCCACTCGCCATGCCGACGGCGGCCTCGTCAGCGGGGAACTCGGCCACCGTGGCGCCCAACGTTCCCGTTCCGAGGTCCACGGCACCAAGCCAGCCGTCGGCGCGACGGTTGCGGAGGCCGTACAGCAGACGCCCATCAGACGTCATGCCCAGGGGCTCGCCGACGTTCGACACGCCGAAGATCTGCTGCGGTGTCCCGGCAGCCTTGCCCTGCGTGATGGGCACCTTGAACAACGAGGTCGTGCCCTCCCGCTCTCGGGAGACGAGCAGCGCTTTGCCGTCCGGGGTCCACGCCATCATCTGCGCGTCGCTGGCGGCGGTCTCCGACGATACCGACCCATCCACGGGCACGACGTGCACGGAGGCTGGTCCACCGGCCACGGCGCTCTCTTCATAGGCCAGCCAACGGCCGTCCGGGGAGAAGCGGATCCGGTTCTTGGGCCCGGCGGTCGTCTTGAGCACGCGTTCCTGCCCGGAGTCGGCCGACCACAGCACGAGTGCGGTGATCCACCGAGGCTCCGCCCCCTGCAGCACCCACCCGGCAATCCACTTGCCGTCAGGCGACCACGCCTGCACCGACAGTCCTGGTGCCCGGCGCAACGTCCGCTCGCCGGTGCCGTCGGCGTTGATCACGCGCGCCTGGAAGAAGTCGCCCGTCTTCACCGAGGCCTCGTCCCAGCCGTCCCACACGAACGCGATCCGCTTGCCATCCGGCGACAGTGCCGTGTGCTCGACCTGGCCCTGCGCCTTGACCGATCCGCCCGTGTTGGTGATGCGGCGCTCGTCACCGGTCACGAGGTCCTTGATCACCACGTCGTCGGTGGTCCAGTTCACGAACGACAGATATCGCCCGTCGGCCGACGCCGACGCCTGCTCGTTGGTGGCCTCATCCCACAGCAGACGCGTCCTCGGTCCACTCACCGCCTTCGCACCGCCCATCGCCGCCAGGCGTGCGCGTGCTTGTGCCGCCGCATCCGCCTGGTCGCCGAACTCCCTCACCGCGCGCTCGTACGCCGCGCGCGCGTCCTTGTCGCCGAGTCGCTCGTAGCACGCCCCCAGGCGCACCAACGCCCGGGCGGCCACCGTGCGATCCGCGGCACTGGCCAACTGCTTGTAGAGCGCGATCGCGCCGGCCAGGTCGCCCTCCACGGTCTCCTTGGTGATGGCGGCCTGCAGCCGCACCTCCGCCTGCGTGTTCCGCTGTGCCTCCACCGCCACGGATGCCACCGCCAGCGCAAGTCCCAGGATCATCGTCGTCGTTGGTCGCATGTCGATCACCTCTGGGCACAGCCTAGGGAGGCGCCATCTGACCCTGTTTGGAAGACTGTCTGATGTTGGTCAGAGTGATCAGCCGTCGAAGCGGTAGCCCATGCCGCGCACGCTCGTCAGGTAGCGCGGCTGCAGCGGGTCGGGCTCGATCTTCCGGCGCAGGTTCATCACGTGGTTGTCGATCACGCGGTCGGTGGGGGCGCTGTCGGGCCGCCACACTTCGTCCATCAGCCGCTCGCGCGTCATGAGCCGCCCCCGACGCCTGACGAACGTCGTCAGCAGCTTCCACTCGAGTGGCGTGGTGTCCAGCACGGCGCCTGCACGGCGGACCTCGCCCCGCGTGAAGTCCACCTCCACGTCACCGAACGCGTAGACGTCTGCGGTCTCGGGCGCGGCACGCCGGAGCAGCGCCTTCACCCGCGCCCGCAGTTCGAGCGCACCGAACGGCTTGGTCAGGTAGTCGTCGGCGCCGAGCTCGAGGCCCAGCACCTTCTCGGCCTCCAGCGCCTTCGCGGTGAGCATGAGGATCGGCGTGCGTACGCCTGCCTGCCGGAGCTCGCGGCAGATGGCATACCCATCCTTCCCGGGTAGCATCACCGTCGAGCAGGATGGCGTCGAAGCCGCCCTTCGCCGCGCGCTCGTACCCGGCCTGGCCGTCGCTCGCCACCTCGACGACGTGCCCCTCGGACGCCATCTCGTTCTTCAATCCCAGCGCGATGCCGGGCTCGTCTTCGATGATCAGGATGCTCGGCATCTCACTCCATTCCCGGCAGCAGGATCGTGAACGTCGTGCCGTGGCCAGGCTCGCTCTCGAGGCGGATCTCGCCCCCGTGCCGCTCGACGATGTGACGCACGGTGGCGAGGCCGATGCCGGTGCCGCGGATCCCCCGCGCTCGCGCGGCCTCGCCGCGAACGAACTTCGCGAACACCCGCGCCTGTTCGCTCTTCGGAATCCCCAGCCCCTCGTCTCGCACGCGAAGGGCCACGCGCCCTCGCTCGTCGCCAACTTCCACCCACACCGTCCGCGTCGCCGGCGAGTACTTCACCGCGTTGTCGAGCAGGTTCCACAAGGCGCTTGCCAGGGCAGGGCGATCCCCGCGAATCAGGGGCACGCGGTCGCCTGAGCTGAACTCCACGCGGTAGCCCTGCGCTTCCACTTCACGCTGGAACTCGGCGACGACGTCGCGCGCGATCTCCACGGGATCGTGCTCCTCGAACCTGTATTGCTCGGCACCGGCCTCCATCCGCCCGAAGTCGAGCAGGCCCTCCACGAGTCGTCGCAGGCGCTGGCTTTCCCGCGCCAGCGTGCCGTAGTACTCCCGCCGCGCTTGCTCGCTGACCACGGCGCCGGAGTCGAGTTGCTCCGACAGCAGGCACAGCGACGTGAGCGGCGTGCGGAACTCGTGCGAGATGGCCGACACGAAGTCCGATTGCAGTCGGCTCACCTCGATCTCCCGCGTCACGGCCCGTGCGACGACCACGCCTCCGCCGAGGACGAGGACGCCGATGATGGCGAGGGCCGCGAGCAGCAGGCGCTGTCGCGTTGCCGTCGGGCCCAGGACCAACTCGGGCCGCACGGTCCGCGCGTGGACGTTCCAGGGCAGGGAGGTGGTCGCTGCGAGTCGCACGGCCTCGCTGCCGGCGTCGGTCGTTGCGCCTCCCCACACCGGGCGTCCGTCCGGATCGGTGAGTCGAAGGGCCAGCCCCTGCTCCTCGAGTGTCTCCTTCAGCGCCGCGGGCCACTGCGTCTCGAGCCATTGCGGACCGAGGACCACACCCGCGTCGTGGCGCCACGCCGCGAGGAAGGCGAGTCCGCTCTCGTGCACCACGGCGCGCCTCGATCCGGCCCCGGTGCTGCGCGCCATGTCCGCGACCTGCCCGGCCACGGCACTCAACGCCTCCGCGCGCGTGTTCCGCGGGCGGCGGACGAGCCGTTCGGACTCCTGGATGAAGTACTCGTACGCACCCCGATCGAGGCGGTAGGTCCCCGCGTCGAGCGCGTCCCTCAGTGACCGTGCCTCCGTTTCCGCGGGCGCCCTGCGCCCGGCACGCTCGAGCAGGCTCATGCGCGCGTGCAGCGCCACGAGCGGCGCGGGCCGGTCGCCCACGCGCGCCTGGCCCAACCGCCCCAGGGCGAGGTACGACGCGAGTGCCTCGTCGACGCGCTCCTGCTTGCGCTGTATCCGCGCGATGCGCAGCACGGCCGCCGCGCGGATCGACAGGTCGGGGCTGTTGGTCAGGCCCTGCAGGATGACCTGGGCTCGCCGAAGATCCTGCTGCTGGAACTCGAGCGCGTCGGCCTCGATGAACGCGGCCGTCGGCTCTGGCGGCGCAGGCGCGACGGGGGAGAAGACGAGACGGCCCGCGGGGTAGGCGCTCGCGGTGCCTTCACGCATGAGCAGGACGACGCTGTCGTCGCCGAGCTCCCCGGCAATCGCCGCGGCTCGTTCGGCGGCCGCGGAGTCCTGCCCGGCAGCGAGGATGGCCAACCGCTCCTCGACCTGCGACACGGCACGTTGCAGAGCGGCCACGGCAAGATCTGCGGCATTCTCCCGCTGCTCGTGCATGCGCTGCGCGGCCACCTGCCGGTCCTGCACCGCCAGGCGCCACCCGAGCCAGAGCAAGGTACCGGCGAGCAGGAGCGCGATGGCGAGCGACACCACCATCCAGCGCCGAAGCGGCAGCCACCCTGTCCGAGTCATGCGTGGGTCACCACCGCTCCGCAGGGTACGGCAGTTGGCGGTCAGATTGCCGTCGGGCGTGTGTCTGGATCGTGTCTGACATAGGGCACGGTGTGCACGACGACGTGGCGCGCAGGTAGGGCGCGGTGTCCCTACCGCGCCGTTATCGATTGATCGTGTTGGTCGGCGTAGTATTTCCCGGTGCACATCCAGGCTGCTCCGCGTGTCTACCCCGTGATCGTCGTCGGCTCCGGCGCCTCCGGGGGCATGGCGGCCTGGAACCTCACGCGGCAGGGCGTCGACGTGCTGATGCTCGACGCCGGCGAGAAGTTCGATCGCGCGACGTTCTGGACGCACGTCACGCCGTGGGAAGAGCGGGCGCGCCGGGCCCGCGGTGAGCGACCGCCCGAGTTCTTCCTCGACACGAAGGAGCAGCCCTACGTCACGCCTGAAGGACGTCCGTTCCAGCTCAATCGCGTGTGGGGGCTCGGTGGCAAGACCAACATCTGGGGCCGCGTGTCGCTGCGTTACAGCGAGATGGACTTCCGCGCCGGCGAGCGCGACGGCTGGGACATCCCCTGGCCGATCCACTACAGCGACCTGGCGCCGTACTACGACAAGGTCGACCAGCTTATTGGCGTGACCGGCGGCGACGACGACTCCGAGGTGCTGCCGGGGAGCAAGTACTTCCTGCCGTCGCCGAAGATGCGCTGCGCCGAGGTCGCCATGTGGCGCGCCGGCGAGAAGATCGGCATGCCGTTCGTGCGCGGGCGCCGCGCCAACATGACGCGGCCGGTGCGTGGCTTCCCGGCCTGCCACTACTGCGGCCAGTGCGGGCGGGGCTGCGACACCGCGTCGTTCTTCTGCTCGGCCGACCACCTCATTCCCGACGCCCTGAAGACCGGCAAGCTCGAGATCCGCTCCAACGCTGTCGTGGCGCGCATCCTCGTCGACGACAACGGGCTCGCGAAGGGCGTGCAGTACTTCGACAGGAAGACCGGCGCCGAGCGACAGGTGCTCGGCAAGGTCGTGGTGATGGGCGCCAGTTGCGTCGACACGACGCGCATCCTGCTCAACTCGACGTCGACCCGCCACCCCAACGGCATCGGCAACGGCAGCGACGTGATCGGCCGCTACCTGTGCGAGCAGATCCGCCTGAACGCGCGCGGGTTCATGCCGTCGCTCTACGGCAAGGAAGCCACCGACGACAAGGGCATCAGCGGCGAGCACGTGTACATGCCGCGTTTCAACCATCGCCCCGAGCGCAAGCGCGACTACCTGCGCGGCTTCGGCATGCAGTTCTGGAACACCGGCACGAGCGATCAGGGCGCCGGGCACTACGCCCGCGGGATCAAGGGCTTCGGCAGCGCGTTCAAGGACGACGTCCGCAAGCGGTTCCCGGCCTACGTCGAGCTGCACCCGTTCGGCGAGGTGCTGCCGTACGCCGACAACCGCATCACCGTCGACAAGGATCGCACCGACAGGTACGGCGTGCCGCTGCCGCGCATCGACTACACGACGCGCGAGAACGAGCGGAAGATGCTGGCGCACATGGCCGATGCGATCGAGGAGCTTGCGCACGCCTCGGGGATCGAGCTGTTCGACTACCGGCGGATGGAAGCCGATCGCAACGGGTCGGCCATCCACGAGCACGGCACCTGTCGCATGGGCGACGACCCGCGCAAGTCGGCGCTCAACAGGTTCAACCAGATGCACGAGGTGAAGAACGTCTTCGTCGTCGACGGATCGTCGTTCACCGCCGCCTCGGAGAAGAACCCCACCATCACCATCCTGTCGCTCGCCTGGCGCGCGACCGATTACCTCGCCGAGGAGATGAAGCGCGGGAGCATTGACGTCTGACGTCTGACGTCTGACGCACTTCGCGTCGACCTGAAGGTCGACGCCTACGACACCAGGGCGTAGCAGCCGACCTTCAGGTCGGCTGGCAGGGTCGGCGTAGAATCCCCCCGTGCACATCCAGGCGGCTCAGAAGGTGTACCCCGTGATTGTCGTCGGCTCCGGCGCCTCCGGAGGAATGGCCGCGTGGAACCTCACGCGGCAGGGCGTCGACGTGCTGATGCTCGACGCCGGCGAGAAGTTCGACCGCGCCACGTACTGGACCCACGTGAGCCCCTGGGAAGCACGGGCGCGGCGAGCGCGTGGAGAGCAGCCCCCGCCGTTCCAGCTGAGCACGAAGGAGCAGCCGTACCTCACCGGCGAGGGGCAGGACTTCGAGCTGATCCGCGTGTGGGGGCTCGGCGGCAAGACGAACATCTGGGGCCGCGTGTCGCTGCGCTACAGCGAGATGGACTTCCGCGCCGGCGAACGCGATGGCTGGGACATCCCCTGGCCGATCCACTACAGCGACGTGGCGCCGTACTACGACAAGGTCGATCAGCTCATCGGCGTATGCGGTGGTGACGACGACTACGACTCACTGCCGGGAAGCAAGCACTTCCTCCCGCCACCGGCGATGCGATGCGCGGAGGTGGCCATCTCGCGCGCCGGTGAGCGACTGCGCATGCCGTTCGTCAGGATCAGGCGCGCCGTGAAGACCGTGGCGCACAACGGCTTCCCGGCGTGCCATCACTGCGGGCAATGCGGCCGCGGCTGCGACACCGCCTCGTTCTTCTGCTCGGCCGACCACCTGATCCCCGACGCCCTGAAGACCGGCAAGCTCGAGATCCGATCCAACGCCGTCGTGGCGCGCATCCTCGTCGACGACAACGGGCTTGCGAAGGGCGTGCAGTACTTCGACCGGAAGACCGGCGCCGAGCGGCAGGTGCTCGGCAAGGTCGTGGTGATGGGCGCCAGCTGCGTGGACACGACGCGCATCCTGCTCAACTCGACATCGCGCCAGCATCCCAACGGCATCGGCAACGGCAACGACGTCATCGGCCGCTACCTGTGCGAGCAGGTGCGCTTCCATGCCCGCGGCTTCATGCCGTCGCTGTACGGGTCGGCGACGCGCGACGACCGCGGCATCGGCGGCGAGCACACCTACATGCCGCGCTTCAACCACCGCGACGGCCATCGGCGCACCGGCTACATCCGCGGCTTCGGCATGCAGATGTGGAACACCGGCTGCAGCGCCGAGGGCGCCGGGCACGTCGCCGGCAGGCTGGGCGGCTTCGGCGCGGGCTTCAAGAAGGAGGTACGGCGGCGCTACCCGGCGTGGGTGGAGATGCACCCGTACGGCGAGGTGCTGCCGTACCGCGACAACCGCATCACCGTGGACCCCTCACGCACCGACCGCTACGGCGTGCCGCTGCTGAAAATCGACTATCGCATCCGCGAGAACGAGCGGACGATGCTCGAGCACATGTGCGACAGCGTCGAGGCGCTGGCAAAGGAAGCCGGCATCGAGCTGGTCGACTACAAGCGCGGCGCGGTGGATCGCAATGGCTCGGCGATCCACGAGCACGGCACCTGCCGCATGGGCGACGACCCGAAGCGATCGGCCCTCGACAGGTTCAACCGCATGCACGAGGTGAAGAACCTGTTCGTCGTCGACGGCTCGTCGTTCACCAGCGCGTCGGAGAAGAACCCCACCATCACCATCCTGGCCATCGCCTGGCGGGCGACTGACTATCTGGCCGAGGAGATGAAGCGGGGGAATCTGTAACGTTTAACGTTTGACGTTTGACGTTTGGCGGTTAACGCTTGACGTTGCCGCGATGACGCCGGGCGCCGCAAAACCCCTTCCGGTCCGTAGCCGTCGGCTTTGGCCGACGGTCAGTGACGCCTCACTTCGCGTCGGGCGAGCCCGACGCCTACGAACCGGCGGGTCGCCGAGGGCCGACCGACGACGGCCGTCCGTGCCACTTTGTCACTTGCTGTGCCGAGCGCGACATCACGTCATGCCGCAATCTTGGGGTGCCGGCAGGCGATGCCGATGTTTATGCTGGACCCATGCGCCGCCTCGTCGAGCCCCAAGGGCGTGCACCCCGCTGCTTCCTCGCGACCTGTTTCGCGGCCCTCGTCGCCGTCGCCGTCCCGGCAGCCGGCCAGGTCCCGCAGTCACCGCCGACCAGCGAGCACGAGCCCGCCCGGGAGGCCCTCGGCCACCTGCTGATCATTGCCAAGGACGCGCAAGGCGGCCGCCTGCCCGGCGCCACCATCGTCTTCTCCAGCCCGGGCGCCGACCCGGTGAGCGGCAACCCGCGGGTGCTGGTCACCGACGCGTCTGGGGAGGCTTCGCTCGACATCGCGCCCGGTGAGTACCGGCTCGTCGTCGAGCTGCCGGGCTTCGAGCCTGCCACCGTCGAGGCGATCGTCAGGGCGGGCGAGACCGCCGAGTCTACCGCCACGTTGTCCCTCGGCGGGTACGCCGAGCAGGTCTCGGTGAAGGCGCAGCCCGAAGTCTTCGTGCCACCCACCAGCGACGGCCAGATCGAGACGCTGAGCGCCCAGGAGATCGACCAGCTCCCCGACGATCCGGAAGAGCTCGCGTTCGCCATCGAGGCGCTCGCCGGCGCGGGAGCCGAGATCCGCGTGAACGGGTTCCAGGGCGGGGCGCTGCCCCCGAAGAACCAGATCCAGGTCGTGCGTATCCGCAAGGACCCCTACAGCACCGACAGCATGGGCGCCGGGCAGGTGCGCGTCGAGATCATCACGCGGCCCGGTGGCTCCCTGTGGAGCCACGAGGTCAACGCCGGCTATCGCGACCAGTCGATCGACGCCCGCCCGCCGTTCTCCACCGTGCAGCCGGAGGGGCAGACCCGTCGCCTCAGCTGGAGCTTCAACGGCCCGGTGGTGAAGGGCACCTCGTCGCTCTCCGGCCGGCTGTCGATGCGCGATGCCTACGACGCCCAAGCCATCATCGCGACCGGCGCGCCGACGACCTTCCCGTCACTGGTGAACTCCGAGTACCGCCGGGTCGAGGGCGAGGCACGCTACGAGCACGCGCTGACGCGCACGCAGACCCTGCGCGCCGAGTACCAGGGCTGGGACGCCGCGGGCGACAACCTGGGCGTCGGCGAGTTCGAGCTGCCCGAGCGCGCCTTCAGCGACGACAGCCGCGGTCACATCACGCGCCTCTCGGCGGTCGGCACGATCGGCCGGCACTTCCTCAACGACGTCCGCTTCGAGTACGTCGACATCACCAATGCCGTCTCGTCGCTCAGTGAGGCCGTCGGGATCAACGTGCCCAACGCGTTCCGCGCCGGCGGCGCGCAGCGTGCCGGCGGCCGCCGCGACCGGGAAATCGAGATCGCGCAGACGGTCGACCTGATCAGCAGCGCCCGCCACAAGGTCCGCTTCGGCTTCGAGACCGAGCTCGGGTGGACCCGGTCGGACCGCATCGACAACTACGTCGGCACGTTCACGTTCGCGAGCCTGGCCGACTACGACGCCCTCCGCCCCCAGCAGTTCACCCGGCGCGTCGGCAACCCGCTGATCGAGTACGACCGGCAGGAGTTCAGCTGGTTCGCCTACGACGAGGTCGAGCTGCGCGAGGGCCTGCGCTTCGGGTTCGGCTTCCGCCACGACTGGCAGTCGCTGGTGAAGGACGGCGACAACTTCGCGCCGCGCGCCAGCCTGTCGTGGACGCCGCAGGCGCACAAGAAGACGACGCTCACCGCCGGCGTCGGCGTCTTCAACGAGTGGTACCAGCCATGGGTGTACGAGCAGTCGCTGCTGCTCGACGGCATCCGGCAGCGCGACTTCATCGTGCGCGACCCCGGCTACCCCGACCCGCTCGACGGCGGCGGGCTCGCCGCGCTGCCCCCACCCAGCATCGTCAGGGCCTACGACGACGACCTGGCGATGCAGTACGCGACGCGCGGGTCGATCGGCATCGAGCACCGGTTCTCGCAGCAACTGCGCGTGCAGTTGAACGTGTACGGGCAGGCGGTCGAGGATCGCCTGCGCTCCTACAACGCCAACGCGCCCTTGAACGGCGTTTTCCCCGATCCGGCGTACGACCGCATCACGCAGGTCGAGGCGTCGGGGCGCGCCCGCTCGGCGGGCTTCGACTCGAGCGTCAGGCTGTCGCGGCAGGACGGCAAGGCGTCCGGGCTCCTGCGCTACCAGTACGGGCAGGCGTGGAACGACTCGGACGGCCCGACGACGCTGCCGGCCGACAGCCGGGACATGGACGCGGAGTGGGGCCCGGCGTCGTGGGACGTGCGGCACCGCATCTTCGGCTTCGTGCGCATGGAACTGCCGCACGGGCTGCGCGCCAATGCCTGGGGCGACGTCGCATCGGGCGCGCCGTACACGATTCGCACCGGCTTCGACGACAACGGCGACACGGTGTTCACCGACCGGCCGGCTGGCGTCGGACGCAACACGGAGCGCGGGACCTGGCAGCACACGCTGAACCTGCGCATCGGCTGGAAGCCGGACTTCTGGCAGTCGGCGCCGCCGGCGCCGTCCGGGGCGGGCAGCGCGCCCGCGCCGTCGACCGCCCCGCGTGGGGTCGAGTTCTACGCGCAGGCCTGGAACGTGCTCAACGAGACCAACTTCACGCGCTTCTCGGGCGTGATGACGTCGCCGTACTTCATGCAGCCCACCGCCGCCGCCCCGGCCCGCCGCTTCGACTTCGGCACGCGGGTGTTCTTCTAAGCCGCGCGGATCGGGTTCGCGGATCGGGGATCGCGAATCGCGGATCGGGAATCGGGGATCGGGGATCGGGATCGCGGATCGCGGATCCGTAGCCGTCGACATCGCAAGAGCCTTCCGTAGCCGTCGACATTCATGTCGACGGTCAGCGATCATTCACGGCATCGCCGCCCCGCGGCGCTTCGCCTACCTCCCGCCGCTGACGTCGAGCAGCGCGCCGGTCACGTAGCTCGCTTCGTCGGACAGCAGCCACAGGATCGCGCTCGCGACCTCCTCGACGTGCCCGCCGCGCTGCATCGGGATGAAGTGCTTCAGGCGCTCGATGCGGTTCGGCTCGCCGCCGCTGGCGTGAATCTCGGTGTGGATCGGGCCCGGGCGCACGCCGTTGACGCGGATGCCCTCGGTAGCCACCTCGCGGGCCAGGCCGACAGTCATCGAGTCGAGCGCGCCTTTCGAGGCCGCGTAGTCGATGTACTCGCGGGCGCCGCCGATCAAGCTGGCCATCGATCCGACGTTGACGATGGCGCCGCCGGTGCCGCCGTGCAGGGTGGACATCCGCAACACGGCCTCTCGCGCGCACACGAAGGCGCCGATCACGTTGGTCGCGAGCACGCGCGTCCAGCGACGCACGTCCATCTGGTCGAGTCGCATCTGCGGCTCGAGGATGCCCGCGTTGTTGACGAGTGCGGTGAGCCGACCGAACCGACGATCGACCTCCGCGAACACGCGCAGGACGTCGTCTTCGCGCGCCACGTCGGCCTGCAGGGCGATCGCCGTGCCGCCGGCCGCCTCGATCTCGGTGACCAGCGCATCCGCGGTCGCCGAACGCTCGAGGTACGTGAATGCGACGCGGTAGCCACGCGCCGCGGCCAGCCTGGCCGTGGCCGCGCCGATGCCGCGACTGCCGCCGGTGATGAGCAGGACGGGAGAAGACATGACGGCAGCACTGTACCGAATGCGGGCGGCCGGTGCGCCGTGGCGGCGTAGGATGCCAGTGCCATGGCCGGATCCCGCCCGCCGAGTCCTCCCGCCCCGCCGCTCGGTGAGATCATGCGCGCCCTCGAGGCGCTGGCCACCCCGCGCGACCTCGCCAACCTGCCGCGGTTCGGCATCACGGCTTCGAATCCGCTCGGGGTGTCGATGGCCAACGTGCACAAGGTGGCGCGGCAGGTCGGGCGCGACCACGCGACGGCCGTCGCGCTCTGGGAGACCGGTGTCTACGAGGCGCGATTGCTGGCGGCCCAGGTGGACGACCCCGCGCGCGTCACGGTGTCGCAGATGAACCGGTGGTGCCGCGACTTCGACAACTGGGGCGTGTGCGACACGTTGTGCTTCACGCTCTTCGATCGCACACCGCACGCCTGGGGGCGGGTCGATCGGTGGGCCGGGGCTCGCCAGGAGTTCGTCCGCCGGGCCGCGTTCGCCTTGCTGGCCAGCCTGGCCCTGCACGACAAGGCGGCCCCGGACGCGCCGTTCCTCGACCGCCTGCCGCTCATCGTCGCGGCGGCCGACGACGATCGTCCCCTCGTGCGCAAGGGGGTGAGCTGGGCGCTGCGCGCGATTGGACGACGGAATGCGCGGCTCCACGCCGCGGCGCTCGCGGTGGCACGGCGACTGGCGGCCGATGCCGACGCCGGCAGCCGATGGGTCGGCAAGGATGCGGCCCGCGAGTTGACCGGCCCCATCGTCGCCCGCCTGTTGCAGCGGCGGGCGACGAAGAAGCGCTAGCCGGGCGTGTTGGCGGCCGGCACCACGTCGTAGGTCAGCAGCACCGTGCCGGTGCCCGAGTAGAGCTGAGAGGCGCGCAGCGCCAGTTTCATCCGATTGCCCCTGGGCATCAGCGGGATGCCCGAACCGAGAAGCACCGGGATCACGGCGATCTCGACGACATCGACGAGGTGCGCGTCGGCGAGTTGCCGGAAGAGCGCGCCGCCGCCGAACAGCCAGATGTCGCCGCCGGGCTCCCGCTTCAGTCGCGCGACGACCGCTGCGGGATCCTCGGCCGTCACGGTGACGTTCGGGTGTGCCGCCGGATCGAGCGTGCGCGAGAACACGATGGTCGGCTTGCCGTACACGCCGCCTTCCGAGACGCCGCCCTCGTGGCGGAGCATCACGTCGTAGGTGAGGCGACCCATGACCAGGGTGTCGAAGCGGGCGACCAGGGCGGTGAAGTCGATGTCGGGATCCATCGGGATCCAGTCGTAGCCGCCGTCCTCGGTGGCGATGAATCCGTCGAGGCTCGAGGCGACCTGGTAGACGACGCGTCGCAGGGGAGTCGTGGACATGCGAGGAGAGTCTACGGTGGCGCGAGTCGCCCGGTTCGCTCTGCCGTATCTCCGCCATGGCGCTCATTTCCGGCATTCCTGAGTACCATCCCCCATGCTCGTCCGTACCCTGATCGTCCTGTTCCTGCTGGTGCGCGTCGCATCGGCCCAGGCCCCGGTGTTCACCGAGGGCGATTTCGTCATCCGCGACTTCCGGTTCGACTCCGGCGAGGTGCTCCCGGAGCTCCGGCTGCACTACCGCACCGTGGGCACGCCGCAGCGCGATGCGGCCGGCAAGGTGCGCAACGCGGTCATCGTGATGCACGGCACCGGCGGCACCGGGGCGCAGTTCGTCGGGCCGACGTTCGCCGGTGAGCTGTTCGGGCCGGGCCAGCCGCTCGACGCGGCGAAGTTCTACGTGGTCATGCCCGACGCGATCGGGCACGGCAAGTCGAGCAAGCCGAGCGACGGCCGGCGCGCGAAGTTCCCACGCTATGGCTACGGCGACATGGTGCGGGCGCAGTACCGGCTGATGACCGAGGGGCTCGGCGCGGGCCGGCTGCGGCTCGTGATGGGCACGTCGATGGGCGGCATGCACACGTGGCTCTGGGGGCAGCGGTATCCGGACGCGATGGACGCGCTGATGCCGCTGGCGAGCCTGCCCGACCAGGTCTCGGCGCGCAACCGGGCGTGGCGGCGCGTCGCCATCGACGCCATCCGCACCGATCCGGAGTGGAAGGGCGGGGACTACGCGGCGCAGCCCCGCGGGCTCCGCACCGTCGCTCAGATGCTCTGGCTGATGAGCAGCAACCCGGTGATCCGGTTGAAGCAGGCGCCGACGCTGGCCGACGCCGACCGGGTGCTCGACGAGTACGTGGTCGCATACGTGAAGGCCAACGACGCCAACGACGTGCTGTACGCGATCGAGGCGTCGCGCGACTACGACCCGAAGCCGGGGCTCGACAGGATCGTGGCGCCGCTGGTGGCGATCAACTCGGCCGACGACATCATCAACCCGCCGGAGCTCGGCGTCCTCGAGCGCGAAATCGGTCGGGTCAAGGGCGGCAAGGCGGTCGTGCTGCCCCTGAGCGAGAAGACGGCGGGGCATGGCACCCACACGCTGGCGGCGGTGTGGAAGGAGCACCTGGTGGCGCTGCTGGCCGCGACGGCGCGGTGAGGGGGGGCGGGGGCAGGCCGGGGCGGGGGGTTGCCGGATCCGGCCGGTTCTGGCTACACTACGGGTTCCTCCTGGGCGTTCGCGCCCTGTGCTGGGAGGTCGTTCAACGGTAGGACACCGCGCTCTGGACGCGGTTATCGGGGTTCGAATCCCTGCCTCCCAGCCAAACTTCCTCGCTTCGCTCGTCGTTTGGCTGGTCGGCATGCCTTCAGGCGTGGCCGCACTCGCGTACCGCTCGTCCGGCCACGCTCGAATCCCTGCCCTGAGACTACGGCCAGCCGTGCCGCCGGCTCAGCCGTCGTGTTGACCTTGTGCGCCGCTGTCGCGACCTGACCCTGGCGCCTCCGTCGACGTGCCCTTGTACGTCGCCGTCGACACCTGACCTGGGCCGTAGCCGTCGACCTTCAGGTCGACGGTCGGTGATACCCCCCGGACGCTCTCTCCTCGCTCGTAGCAGCAGGACCTGTCCCGTGGAGGACATCGCTCCTAGCTGCGACGGTACAGTGGGTCCTGCATGGCCAGACTCACCCTCGTGACTCCGCCGTCCAGGCCCGGCGCCCGGCGCTCGCCTTCGTCGATGCATCAGTTCCTGGCCGTCGTGGCGGAGAGCGACCCGCTGATCTGGCGGCGCATCCAGGTAGCGCACGCCGCCTCGTGGTGGGACCTCCACGTGGCGTTGCAGGACGCGTTCGCGTGGGAGGACAGGCACCTGCACGAGTTCCATCTCGGGGGCGGCAGGCGTGGCGAGCGTCTGCGCGTCGGGTTGCCATTCGAGGACGATGCCATCATCCCTGGATGGGAACGGCTTCTCACGCCCGACATCGAGGCCGGCCTGCAGACATGCCTGTACCTGTACGACTTCGGCGACGACTGGCGCGTGTCGCTCACGTACGAACAACGCGTCGCTCCCGACGCGTCCTTTCGATGGTCGCGGTGTGTCGCCGGCGCGTGCGCGGCGCCCCTCGAGGACTCCGGCGGCATCCATGGGTACTACGACACGTTGGCCGCGGCGAAGGACCAGCGCCATCCGCTGCACCGAGACGTCAAGGACTGGGTGCCGAAGGGGTTCGACCCGACACACTTCGACCCGCGCGAGGTCGTCGTCAGCGATCCCAGGCGGCGCCTGAAGGCACTGCTGGCGGGCATGAAGCGCTGAGGGACCGCCCCCTCGAGTATCCCGGCGCCGACGTGCCGTCCCCGAACGTCCCGACCCTCCCGCCGGCCCCTACAAACGCCTGGTCACACCGACCGCGCGTTGGCGCCGGTCGGGGCCCCACGTCGGTCGGCGCCTTCATCATTCCTTAGCAACCGCGCCCTAGACTGGCGCGCATGCTGAACCGACTCGCGAAGCTCCTGGCGTTCCTCGTCATGGTCGGCGCCCTCGGCCACACCGCCCTGGCGCGCCAGGGCGGGCCCCGCCCCGAGGTCCGCGCGCACATCGACGCCTTCGTGTCAGCGTTGAACGGCACCGCCGATCAATGGGAACGCATGGCGACGGCACACTTCGCCCCCTCGCTGCTCGAGGCGCGTCCGGCGCAAGAGCGCCGGGCGATGCACGACCGACTGCGTGCGGACTTCGGCACGATCTCGGTGGGCGCGGTGACGCGCGACGGCCCGGACGCGCCATTGCGGCTTGCGGTCACAGGGAGCAAGGGGCAGAAGGGCGTGATCGAGCTGACGCTGGAGTCGGCCGCACCCTTCCGAATCGCCGGCATCGGCATCGACGTCGGCCGGGCCGCTGATCGCGGCGGAGACCTTCCTCCGGTCCCCATCAACGGCAAGATGACCAACGGGGAGCTCGCGCGCGCGCTCGATGCGTACCTGGCGAGGCTCACCGCCGCCGACGTGTTCTCGGGTGTCGCGCTCGTCGCCAGGAGCGGCGAGCCCGTGTTCCACCGCGCCTACGGCCTCGCCGACCGGTCCAACGCGATTCCGAACACGACGCGCACACGCTTCAACCTGGGGTCGATCAACAAGATCTTCACGCAGACGGCGATCGAGCAGCTGATCGCCCAGGGCAGGATCACACGTGGCACGACGCTCGGGTCGGTGCTCCAGGATCATCCGCAGGAGGTCACCCGGGCCGCGACCATCGATCAGCTGCTCGAGCACACAGCGGGAGTGCCCGACTTCTTCGGGGAAGAGTTCGGCAACACGCCCAAGGCGCGCTTCCGCAGCAATGCCGACTACTACCAGTTCGTCGCGTCCAGGCCGCCGCTCTTCGCGCCAGGCGCGCGCAACCAGTACTGCAACGGCTGCTACATCACGCTCGGACAGGTCATCGCGAAGGTGTCCGGCCGGAGCTACGAGGACTACGTCACGGAGCACATCTTCCGCGTCGCGGGCATGACGGGTGCCGGGATGCTGCAGTCGGACGCCATCGTTCCCGACGTCGCGCAGGGCTACACGCGCCGCGATGGGCCCTTGCGGAGCAACGTGTTCATGCGTGGCGCCTCGGGCAGCGCGGCCGGTGGCGGCTACGCAACTGCCGCGGACCTGCTCGCGTTCGACACGGCCATGAAGGCCGGTAAGCTCCTCGATCCGGCGCGGGTCGCCACCTTCTATGCCGGCCGGGGCATCGCCGGCGGCGCACCGGGCACCAATGCCGTGATGGAGTCGGGTCCCATCTGGACGGTCATCGTCCTCACCAACCTCGACCCCGATGCGGGAGAATCGATCGGGGTGGCCATTTCGGCCGCGCTGCGACACTGACGTGATTCTGCTGGTCGAGGACGATCGGATCGTCTCGGACACGCTCGCGCACTACCTGACGCAGGCCGGATTCGCGGTGGAGTGCACCGCCGACGGCCGTCACGGGCTGGCGCGCGCCCTGACGCCCGACGTGCGGCTCGTCATCCTCGACCTCATGTTGCCGGGCATGAACGGCCGCGAGATCTGCCGCGAGATTCGCGCGCTGTCACGCGTCCCGATCATGATGCTGACCGCCCGCACGTCCGAGGACGATCGGGTGACCGGCCTCGAACTGGGTGCCGACGACTACGTCGCCAAGCCGTTCAGCCCGCGCGAGGTCGTCGCGCGCGTGCAGGCGCTGCTCCGTCGCGCCGGCGAAGGGGCGACTGCCGCGGCCGAGCCGCTGCGCCTCGGCCCGATCGCCATCGACACCTGGGCTCGCCAGGTGCGCGTCAGCGGGCAGGCCGTGCCGCTCACGCCGACCGAGTTCCGCCTCGTGTCGGCCCTGGCCTCGTCTCCGGGCCGCGTCTTCACGCGCGACGAACTCGTCGGGCGCGTGCTCGGCGCAGACTTCGAGGGCACCGATCGCACCGTGGACGTGCACGTCACCAACGTGCGCCGCAAGCTGCCGGCCGGATGCGTCCTCATCGTCACGGTTCACGGCATCGGCTATCGCCTCGCGTCGACCGACGATGCCTGAGGGCCTGCGTGTGCTGCGGCCGGTCTCGAGCCTCCAGGCCCGCCTGATGCTGGCAACCTGCGTCCTTGCCGTCGCGGCGGTGATCGCCGTCGCGTTCGCCGCCCGCCTTGGCACGCGCCGCGAGTTCGTGAAGTTGCGCAAGGACCTCGCCTTGTCGGCGGCACGCGTCCCCTCCACCGATCCCGCGGCGCCCGCCGCCATCCTGGAGGGCACCTGTTGCGGTGCCGAGCGTCTCGCGACCGCGGCGACGCTGCTCCAGCCCCGCGAAGTGCTCGTCGTCTTCGACCCGGAAGGGCGACAGGTCGCGATCACCGCTGGCACGGTTGCCGCTGCCATGCGTGAGCTCCAGGTGACCGTCACCGGCGACGTGCTCACGCTGAGTGCGCTCAGCGAAAAGGGCGCCGCGCTCGAGCACCTCGTGCTTCAGTACCGCCGACCGCCGACATCGGTGACGCTCGCCGACGGTCGACGCGCGCGCCTGTACGTGCTTCCCGTGCCGACGCCAGAACCGTCGAGCGCGGAGGTCTTCCTCCAGTCCGTTGATCGCCGGCTGGTGCTGGCCACGGCGCTCATCGGGATCCTGGCGGTCGCCACGACCTGGCTGGTCACGCGGCGCGCCTTGCGGCCGGTGCGAGCGTTGCAGGAGGCGGCCCGCGCAATCGCCCGCGGGGACTTCACGGCGCGCGTCTCGACCGCCGGTCCCGACGAGTTGGCCGAACTCGCTCGCGGCTTCAACACCATGGCCGGCGAGCTGCAGCGGCAGAAGGCGCTGCGGGAACGCCTGGTACACGACGTGGTCCACGAGCTTCGGACGCCGTTGACCGGCCTGCGCTGCCGGATCGAGTCGATGGTCGATGGCATGGCGCCGGACCCGCGGCTGGCGCTGGAGGGCGCGAGCGAAGACGTGAGCCACCTGACTCGGCTGGTGGGCGACCTGCACGAGATCTCGTTGGCCGAAGCGAACGAGCTTCGGCTGGACGTCGGCCAGGTCGACGTTGGCCCCTTGCTCGCCTCCGCCGTGCGCGGCACGGCGCTCGACGGCGATCCGCGCCTGCAAACGGAAGGCGGCGACGGTCTCGTGGTGCGCGCTGACCCCGTACGCGCCCGGCAGGTGGTGATGAACCTCCTGACCAACGCCTCGCGTCACACGCCGGCCGGCGGCTCGATGGTCCTCAGCGCCACAGGGCAGGACCGAGAGGTCCACATCGAGGTGCGTAATACCGGCAGCACCCTCACCGACGATCAGCTCGCGCACGTGTTCGATCGCTTCTACCGCGTCGATCCATCGCGACAGCGCTCCACCGGCGGCACCGGGCTGGGCCTGGCCATCGTCAGGACGCTCGTCAACGCGCAGGGCGGGCGCGTGTGGGCCAGCGCCACGGCAGACAGCGTGACCGTCGGCTTCGCGTTACCGATGGGGTCGGATTCCGCTGCCAGCGGCGACCGACCGTCGCCATCCGCTGGCGACGACGTCGAGGATTGATGACTCGAGAGGTTCCGACGCGGCGTCCTTCGATGCGGCGGGCCCCGAACTCGTCGGCCTCCAGGTCCAGGCCCAGCTCTACCTTGAGCCTGCGCGACGCGCCGTAGAACGCGATTTCGAACTGAATCTTTCAGCTGCCCATTCGCCATGTCCGGCACCGCGATTCACTGTCGCTGAGTCGGCCCCGTTCCCTCCCCGACGGTCGCCCTCTTGGGGCCGTCTCAAGTCCAGTACACTGCGCGTCTGGTCGAACGGGGAGCGTATGGACATGTCCACGTCGCGAAGTCTGGTGCCATTCGTCGATGCCCGCTCGCGGCGGCGCGTCCATCCCCTGAATCACGCGGTGGTCCAGCACTCGAGCAGGGACCTTGGCTGGAGCGGCCTCCACGTCGAGCTCGCCTCTCACGACGGCTGGGAGGTTGATGACGTGCAGGTCGACGCTCCCTATCTCGCCCTGAACATGGACGCGCAGGCGCTGGTCATCGAACGAAAGGTAGGCTCCGTCTTTCGGAAAGAAGTTGTGCCCCCAGGCACCCTTGTCATTCATCCAGTGGGTGAGTCGTTCTCGTTCCGCGTGGCGCAAGGATCGCGCTGGGGCGGCGTGGTCCTTGCCCCGAGACTCGTCGAGCTGACGCTCGGAGGCCGGCTCGACATGCCCGCGGCATTCGGGGCCCGCGACCCGCAGGTCGTGTCCATCGTCAACGCGCTCGTGGACGAGACGGTGACCGGCGGCCCGACCGGGGCTTTGTATGCCGAGCATCTCGGCGCGGCGCTGGCGCTGCGCCTGGCGGCCTGCCACGCGACGGGGCGAATGGGTCCTCGTTCGTCGCGTGGCGGCATCACACCGCAGCGTCTGCGGCGAATCGAAGACTACGTTGATGCGCACCTGGAGCGTCGCCTCTCGCTCGAGGAGCTGGCGGCGTTGGCAGAGCTCAGCCTGAGTCACTTCGCCCGTCAGTTCAAGGTGACGACAGGCAAGGCACCTCACGAGTACGTGCTCCACCGCCGACTGGAGCGCGCACGACAGATGCTCCTTCAGACTGCGGCCCCCGTGTCGGAGATCTCGGTCGACTGCGGCTTCTCGGATCCCTCGCATCTCGTCCGCGCGTTCCGGCGCCGCTTCGGTGTCACGCCCGGGCAATGGCGTTCGCACGGCGGGCGGGTCAGGTCAGTCCCCGGGGATTGAAGGGCAAGCCCATTCCAGAGGCAGCAGGTCGCTTCCATGCCACTTGCCGTGTGGGCGCGTACTCTCGCCTGCGTGCATGGAGGCCAGAACGTGGAGCGCGTGACGTTTCAAAGCGGGTCCGAAACGTTGGTAGGACAGCTATACCTACCGTCGAAGGTGGATGGGCGTCTGGACAGCGTTGTCCTGATAGGCCCGATGACATTCCAGAAGGAGCAGGCGCCGACCGCGTATGCGTGGCGGCTCGCGGCGGCCGGATTCGCCGCGCTCGTCTTCGATCCGCGATTCCGCGGGGAGAGCGGCGGGCAACCCCGATGCTGGGAAGATCCCGTGGCCAAGGTGGAGGACGTGCGCAGCGCCGTGTCCTTCCTCGCGACACAGCCGTCGACGATGGCCGGACGCGTGGCTGGTCTCGGGATCTGCCAGGGCTCGTCCGCGATGCTGGTTGCGGCAGCCGAGGACGGCCGCATCGCCGCCCTCGCGACCGTGGCCGGTCACTACAGGGATCACGACGGCGATGTCGCGTGGCTCGGCGACGCAGGCCTCGAGCAGCGTAAAGCCCGCGGCCGGGAAGCCAAGGCACAGTTCCTGGCCGGTGGCGCAGTCCAGTACGTCGCGGCGGTCGATCCGACCGACCCGACGGTCGGCATGCCAGGGAAGTTCGTCTGGGATTGGTACCACCACTGGGCCGATCGCGGGCAGTGGGAGAACCGGTACGCGGTGATGAGCGACGATGACCTCCTCGCCTTCGAGTCGATCACCGCGGCTCGTTCACTGCAGACGCCATGGCTGATGATCCACAGCGACCAGAGCTTCCTGCCGCAGGCGGCACGCCGGCACTTCGACGCCGCACCGGCTGTGCACAAGCAGCTCTCCTGGGAGGGCCAGACCCCGCACCTGGCGTACTACGACCAGGATGACCTGATCGACGCGACCGTCGACAAGATTGTCGCGTACTTCAGGCGGCACTTGTAGAGGCGCAACGTCACGAGGTCTCTCCAGGGCGCCGTGCATACGCACACGGTCCAGCCCTCGAGCACGCGGACCAGCGGCCCACTCGCGAGGTCGGGGTAGGTCGGGACGTCGCCGACGGTGCCCAGGCGAGGCGTTGTCGCCGGCGTCAGTCGGCGCGCGACGTATCGAGCAGTCGCTCGAGGCCGTCGAGCAGCAGCTCCAGCCCGAACCCGATGTCCATCAGCCCATCGTACGAGCCGTCGGCCACCTGCTCGGACATCTCGCGCATGTACGGATACGGTTCCAGCATCGGCAGGAAGTGCGCCGCGGCGCCGGCGTACTCCTCGGGCTCGAACGGGAACTTCTGTTCGTGCAGCGTGAACCCGTAGACGTAGCAGTCGAGGGCGTTCCACGCGCGATCGGCCAACGCGATCGAGAAGCCCGCCTGGCGTAGACAACCGACGGTGGCATCGATGTAGTGCAGCATCGCCGGGCTGACGTTGATCCGTGACATGAGCAGGGCCGTGGCCCACGGGTGACGCCGCAGGACGGCATGGGCCGACATGGCCCGGCGTCGCATGGCGTCCTTCCAGTGCACGCCAGGCTCGGGTGCCTCGATCTCCATCACGACCCGTTCGACCATGCCGTCGAGGAGGTCGTCGCGATTGGCCACGTGGTGGTAGAGCGACATCGCCTCTACCTTCAGCGCCACGGCCAGCTTCCGCATCGACAGCCAGGGTGTCGAGCCGTGGCCGCGCCCGGCCTCGGAGGAGGTTGGTCGCGGCAGATGGCAGCCACCGACGCGACCTGGAACCACGGTTCCGTGCCGTGCGAATTCCTACTCAGTGCTTCCCCGGTGCCGCGATAGCCGCGACGCGCGCGACCACCCAGCCGATCGCCAGGCCCACCACACCAGCCGCCGTCGCGTCGATCAGCCAGGTGACGACGCCCGACGCGGCGCCGAGTGGCGCGCCGGCGTGCGACGCGAATTCGTGGATCGCGTGCGGAATCGTGCCGAGACCGTACTCCTCCAGCCCGTGCAGGAGGATGCCGCCGCCCACCCAGAGCATCGCCAGCATCCCCACGAAGGACAACGTCTTCAACAGCACCGGCATCGCCCGCACGATCCCCACGCCGAGCGAGCGGACGGCGGCGCTCTCGCCTTCCGCCGCGAGATGGATCCCGGCGTCGTCGGCCTTGACGATGAGCGCCACCGCGCCGTACACCGCCGCAGTCACCACCAGGCCCACCAGGCCCATCACCACGGCCTTGTTGAGGAGCGACGGGGTGGTGACCGACGCCAGGGTGAGCGCCATGATCTCGGCCGACAGGATGAAGTCGGTGCGGATCGCGCTGGCGACCGTGGCGCCCTCGTCGACCGGCCCCTTAGCCGTCGCCCCCGGCGCCGGAGCAGGCGCAGGGTGCAGCAGGTGGTGCACCTTCTCGTAGCCCTCGAAGCACAGGTACGCGCCGCCGACCATCAGCAGCGGCGTGATCGCCCAGGGCGCAAATGCGCTGAGCACCAGCGCGCCTGGCAGCAGATACAGCGTCTTGTTCTTGAGCGAACCCCACGCGATCTTCGCGATGATCGGCAGCTCACGCGCCGCGGCGGATCCGACCACATACCGGGGCGTGACGGCGGCGTCGTCGATGACGATGCCGGCGGTCTTCTTGCCGGCCTTCAGTGCCTGCAGCGCGACGTCGTCGAGCGAGCCGGCGGCCACTTTCGCGATTGCTGCGATGTCGTCGAGGAGGGCGAAGAAACCGGATGCCATGCAACTCCCGATGCGCGTGAAGTGATGTGGCGTGGCGACGGTCACGCCGTGGGCGATCGCTCGACCAGCACCCGCCCGTGCCTCGGGGACCGTCAGGCACGCGGGCCCGAGCGTCGGGCCGAGACTCTGGCCATGATAAGCGGCATGCGGTCGGCGACGTCCCTTCGGGCTACCATCCAGGGCTCCGCTGCCGTGATCGGCCCGTCACGACGGTCCTGACCGCGCAGGTCCCGGAGAGTCCTGACCTCACGACACGCCCTGGCCGAGCCGCCACCCGACAGACATGACCACCACTCGCACCGCTGCCATGCTGCTCGTCCTGCTGCTCACGGCCGCGCCCGTCGCGATCGCGCAGGCGCCGCCCGCCGTTCGGATTCGCATCGACCCGACGTCGACGCTCGAGTCACGGGTCGGCCCGACGGACCCATCGGTGCTGAAGATGTTCGCCGACGCAGGGATGCCGACGCCCATCGCGCATACGCTCACCGACGTCGAGCGCCAGGCATTGGCGCGGGCGTTCGCAGTGCTGCCGCCGGTGCACCAGCGCGTCCTGCGCGAACGCCTGCGGCGCCTCAGCTTCCTCGACGGGATGCCCAACACGGCGCTCACCTCCACGGTCGACACCGAGGCGGGCACTCCCGCGTTCGACCTGACGATTCGCGCCGGCGTGTTGCGCGAGACCGTGTCGGAGTTCCTCACGACCAAGGAGCGCACCTGCTTCGACTTCAGCGGCTCCGATCGGACCGTGGCGGTGGAGGCGGGCACGCTCGATGCCATCGTGTACGTCCTGCTTCATGAAGCGACGCACATGGTTGACGGCGCGATGGGACTCACCCCCCGTGAAGCCGCGCCTCGGGCCAGCGAGGGCGCGCTGCTGACCACCGGCGTGTGGACCGACAGGCTGACCATCGCGGGTCCGTATGCGAACCCGCTGCTCGACGGGCTGGCCTATCGCCGAGGCGGTCGTCCGGTGGCGGCGTCCGACGCGCACGAGGTGTACGCCGCGCTGCGGCGCACGCCCTTCGCATCGTTGTACGGCAGCAGCAACTGGCACGACGATGTGGCCGAGCTCGTGGCATGGCACCACCTCACGAGTCGCTTGAAGCAGCCGTATCGCATTCTCGTGCGCGAACGCGGGCATGACGTGCTGGTGTACGAGCCCATGGCGTCGCCGCTGGTCCAGCGGCGGCTACGGTTGCTGCCGTCGATGTACGACGCTCCGCAAGGCCATGGAAACTGAGACTGGCCACGCCGACGTGGCGACGGAGAGTGAAGACGCACGCCGAGTACGCGTGGCTGCCGTACGAGACCTGCCTCGAGCGCATGCACCGCCGGGGCCTGAAGGGACGGGCTGCGGGCGGCGTCCAGGACGGCCATCGACACGCCAGAAGCACGAAGCCCGGCACGGGGCCGGGCTTCTGATGCTGACTGGATGTGCCTACGCCTTGCGTCGTCGGACTCAGATGAAGCGGGTGCCTGATTCGGATGACGCGTACGGGATGCGGTACGAGTAGCACGCGCCACCACCGGCCTGCGCTTCGAACCACAGTTGCCCGCCCATGCGTCCGAGCAGTTCGCTCGCGATGGAGAGTCCGAACATCGACGCGCCGTCGTCGGGGGGCTCCTGGAGGGCTGCGGCGCTCGGTCGTCGCACGTCCGACGCTCGATCGTGGCAGTGCCCGGCATCGCAGACGCTACAGACGACGCCGCCAGGACCAGTGACCAGCTGCACGAGGACGATGCCATCTTCCCGCGAGTGACTGAGGGCCTGCGAGAGCAGGTTGTCGGCGAGCACGGCGATCGCCACGCGGTCGCCCCAGACCGGCGGGACGTTGTCCGCCGATCTGTAGACGATGCCGATGCGCTTCCGCTCCGCCCCGCTCGCGTAGTAGTCACAGGCGCGCTTCATGAGCCTGGCGATGTCGACGGCCTCGAAGCGCAGCGGGAACTTGCCGGGCGGCGACACCTGCAACAACCGGCCCAACGTGTGCTGCATGAGGTTGCCGAGGTGCCGAAGACCGGCGATCCAGATCGGCACCTCCGGGTCCGGATGCTCCTTGAGCGTGTCGGCCAGCAGATCGAGGGTGGCGTTGCCGACCGACAGATAGCTCGTGAGCGCGTGCGCCATCAGGCCCGAGGTGGACGGGTCACCGACCGGAATGCGGTCGAGTTCCTCGAGCGCGTCGGCAAGGTGGGCGACCGCAACCTCGATCGCCCCGATGGCGGCCGAACGGGCCTCTGTCGTCATCAGACGTCTCCTCGCGTCCGCGCCGCGTGCGTCGACAGGACGTGGCGTGGCACGGTGCGTGTCGAGGCCTCACCGATGCTGCCCGCTGCGGGCCGGCCTGCCGGGCGATCGGTGGGCCGTGCCTGGAGGTGCGGTCGGCGTGCCGGCTGCCAACGCCGTCGCCGCGCAGACCAGGCAGTGCTCAGCGCCGTCGCCCACCACCGCCGCGACGCATGCCACCGCCGTAGCTGCCGTAACTGCCGCTGCGCGGCACGCTGCTGCCGCCGCTCCTGTAGCTGCCCTGGTCGCGCGTCCGTTGGCTACCCTCGGCCCTCGCCCGCGCGTCACGATCGAGCTGGCTGGTGGTGGCGCGATCGGCGGGCGCCGGGGACGGGCTCGTCTCGGGTCGGGTGGTCCGCGGCTGCTGGTCGGGGCGGGGCCCCGGCTGCCTGTCGGTGTTCGACCAGTCGCCGTTGTCGTACTTCTGCCATGTGCCGTCCTGGCGACGATAGACGTTGCCATCCCGACCGGCATACACGTCGCCGCTGCTGCCGACGCCCACCGCGCCCTGATCGCCGCGCCGCGTGATTGCCGCGCCATCGTCGGTCCGGATCGTCCGGGTGGTGGTGCCGGTACGACGGTTCGTATAGCGCTGGGTGGCCGCCCAGTCGTCACCGCGCTGGACCGCCGTCGATCCCCAGCTGCCGTAGACGTTCGATCCCTGGCGCGTCCCGGCGTACGTCCCGGTCCGAGGGTTGTAGGCGTGAGCAACCCCACGCGCGCCGTAGGGACCATAGGCTGCGGCGCCGCGCGCATAGGTGCCGGTGCGCGGGTTGTAGCGCGCACCAACGCCGGCCCCGCCATAGGGTCCGTAGACCGCGGCGCTGCGCCCATAGGCACCGGTCCACGGGTTGTACCAGGCGGAGTACCCGTAGGTGGGGAAGTGCGGGTAGTAGTACGGATACATCCCGCCGTACCCCCAGTACGGCGGGTAGTACCAGCCGGTCCCCCAGACCGCGCAGCCCCACGCCACCATCATGCCGGTGTATCCGGCCGCCGCGGCAAACACCACCCAGTCATCGTCATCGTCGTCCTCGACGGTGACGTAGGTGACGTGGTGCGCGGGCGAACTCGCGGGAATCTGGTAGATCGCCTCCGGCACCGACTCGGCGACCTGCCACGGACCGGTCGCGGTCTTGCCGACGAACCACACGCCCTGGTAGCACATGTAGTAGGCATCGCCGACCTTGAACACGTCCTTGTCCGTGTTCACGGCGCGCGTCACCGTCGTCTTCTCGATCGGCGCGAACTGCGCCGCGTCGCCGTTGTAGGTCACCTCGGGTGCCACCAGCGTCTTCTTGTTGACGCGAGCCGTCTCCGGGACCGACGCGAGCAGGACCGCCTCGGCTGCCTGATCGGTGCCCGGCACCGACGCCAGGACGCGCGAGCGCTCGTGCTCGAGCGGGATCTTCTTGAAGTCCTCCGGCAACGACGGCGTCGCGAACGACCATGGTCCGCTGAAGTCCGGCGCCGAGAACCAGCGGCCTGCGACGAGGTAGTACACAGTGCCGGCCTTGCCCACCCGGAAGACGTCGCTCTCGGTGTTGCTGACCCACAGCAGCTGCGACGCGCCGGGGACGGCGACGTAGCGGGGCGCGCCGGTCAGCAGAATCAGCTCGCCTGGTGTGGTGGCCAGGAACACCTTCGGCGCCGCGGTGAGCTTTCGCCCCGGCAGCGCCGCCTTCACCTGAGCCCAGTTCTGGTCGGCCGGCAACTTCCCGAAGCTGCTCGGCAGGGTGCCCGCAGGCAGCCAGGGACCCTTGATGTCGGTCGAGGTGAGCCACGCGTCGTCGTTGCGGAGGTAGAGCGTCTTCGTGGGCGTGTGCTGAAAGAGGTCCCAGTTGGTGTTGACCACGTACTTCAGGTCGTTGTCCTTGATGGGACTCCAGATCGGATCGCCGTCGAGGTTGACCACCACCGCCGGGGTCGTGCTGAAGAAGATGGTCGGCGGGTCGGCCTTGAGGCCCTCGACGTTCCTGGGCACCACCTGGCTCTTGTCGATGTACGCCAGCACGCGGTCGAGCGCGATGACCCGCTCGTCGTTCGGGATCGCCTTCTCGATCGCCGCCGTCAGATCCCGCACCTGCTCCCTGGGAAGCGTCTGGAAGTTCGCCTCGGCGATGTCGATCGGGTCGAACTTGACCAGACGGTCGGACACCGAGGCGCGCGTCCTCGCCTCGAGTCGAATCGTTCCCAGGACCGGCTTGCCGGTGGCCTGTGCCGACGCCCGGTAGGCCACTGCGCTGTAGGCCACCATCTGTCGCTGGTCTCGCCAGCTCGCGATCTGCGGTTGGTACACCACGATGCTGCCGCCGCTCGCGAGCGGGTAGGTGCGCGGCCAGCCGCCGTCGATTGACGTCGCGTCGGCGGCGCCGGTCCCGGGCGGACGCGTCGCGGCGGCTGCACCCGTCGGCGGCCTCTGCCCCGCGCCCTGTGCGCCCGCTGCGACGGCCGTCGAACGTGTGGGCGTGGGCGGCGATTGCGCCGCAGCGACAATCAGCATCGAGGGATCGAGCAGGAGGCTGACTGCGGCCACAGCGGCTACGGCGGATTCGGCGGGCTTCTTTCGACGCATGTCGCAGTCCTCGATGTCGTTGTCGAGGAAGGCATGAGCATGGACCGTGCCCGGACCGGCTCCGGGACCGGGCTGGGTCGCAGGCCGCGTCAGCGCCGTGATTTCCCTCACCGGGCGCGTCGAGGCCGTGCGGCACCATGCGTCCCGGCTCCGCTGAACCGGAGCTTCTACGACATGCCGGACGTGGGCCGTCGCGGCCACGCGCGCGAGGCGCCTGTCGCGATGGCGGCAGGACGACGCCACTGTCATGGAGGTCGGCAACCGTCACGCAACGTCATCGGACGCTCGATCCGCAGGCGGGCAACGGCTCGCGGCTTGCACTGGCTCCTCGTGTCAGAGAGACTGCCACCGACAGGAGGTGGGGTATGCCCATGAAGAACGCGTGGCTGGTCATCGCGCTGCTGCTCGCGCCGGCGCCGGCCGTGGCGCAGGCCGGGGGCTCGGCCCAGGCAGCCGCGGGGTCTGCCGACAAGGCGTTGAACCTCAGCGCCTACGCCGAGCTCCTGCGCAGCGACGTGCGTGCCCAGAAGGTCGCGATCCTCACCGAGGTGATGGGCTTCACTCCGGAAGAGGACGCGGCATTCTGGCCCATCTACCGGGAATATGAAGCCGACATGGCGCGGCTCGGTGACGAGCGGCTGGCCAACATCCAGCAGTTCGCGACCACCTTCGACACGCTCACCGAGGATGGCGCCGCACGGATCGCGGCAAAGGCAATCGACCTCGACGCGCGCCGCAGCGCCGCACTGGCGCGCTGCCACGACAAGGTGAAGTCCGCCCTGTCGGCGCGGACGGCGCTACGTTTCCTGCAGGTCGAGCACCAGCTGCAACTGCTGATCGACCTGCAGATTGCCGCCTCACTGCCGGTCGCCCCCATCGTCAAGGAGTGAACGATGCCCAGCCGAACGATCCACGTGCTCGCGATGATGCTCGCGGCAGTCGGCAGCGTGTGCCTCCACGCCGACAGCGTCAAGCTGAGGTCCGGCAAGCTGATCGAGGGCGTCTTCGTCGGCGCCGACAGCCGCAGCGTGCGCCTGTTGCTCGATGACGGCACCGTCAGCGAGATCCCGATCACCGAGGCAGCCTCGGTGACCTTCGATTCGCGCAAGACGAGCGGGTCGCCGGCGCCGGCGCCGCGCACGACAGCGCCGGCCAGGCCCGCGGCCGCCCCGAAAGCCGCTGCCGCCCCCGCCCGCACAGTGCCCGCGGGCACGCCCATCAACGTCCGCCTCACGCAGGCAATCGATGTGGACGTCTCGCGCGCCGGCCAGAACTTCAAGGGCATCGTCGACGACCCCGTGATGGTGAACGGCGTGATCGTGATCCCTCGCGGCGCGTCTGCCTTCCTGCAGGCCGTGCAGGTCTCGCAGTCCGGCGCCATGAAGGGGAGCGACAAGATCACGCTGAAGCTCAATGCCGTCGGCTTCGGCGGGATGGTGTACGAGGTGACGAGCGCCTATGTCGAGACCAAGGGCAAGGGCGAGGGGCGGCGCACGGCCCGCAAGATCGGCGGTGGCGCCGGATTGGGTGCCATCGTCGGCGGCATCGCGGGCGGCGGGGAAGGGGCGGCCATCGGCGCGGCCATCGGCGGGGTGACCGGCGCCGCGGTCTCGTCAGGTGGCGAGGAGCACCTCAAGATCCCCGCCGAGACCCGCGTCCAGTTCCAGTTGACCGCGGCCGTCACCATCACGTGAGGCGACGTCCGGGCGCGGGCTCACGGGACTTTCGGGCGGAACAGTCCCAGCCTCGCCATGCGGGTCTCGAGTGTGGTGGGCGGCAGCCCGAGTTGCTCGGCCGCTCCGCCGGTGCCGCGAATGCGCCAGTTGACGCTGTCCAGCACCGAGCGGATGTGGTCCCGCTGGACGTCCACCAGTCGCTCGCTGCGCCTGCCGCTATGGGCGCGCGCCGCCGGCACGGGCACGACCAGGCGGCCGCCGTCCGACAGCACCATCGCGCGCTCGACGATGTTGCGCAACTCGCGGACGTTGCCGGGCCAGGAGTGCCGCTGGAGGGCCTCGATCGTCGCCGCCGCGATGGTCGGCGTCGGTCGCCCCAGTGCCTGAGCGATCTCGGCGACGAAGTGCGCCACGAGCGCAGGAATGTCGTCGGGGCGCTCGCGAAGCGGCGGCACCCGCACCGGGAAGACGTTCAGCCGATAGAACAGGTCCTCGCGGAACGCTCCCTCGGCCACCCGGGACTGGAGATCGTGGTGGGTCGCGGCGACGATCCGCACGTTCACCGGTATCCGAGCGGCGCTGCCAAGCCGCTCGATCGCTCGTTCCTCGAAGACCCGGAGCAACTTCACCTGCACTTCGGCCGGCAGGTCGCCGATCTCGTCGAGGAAGAGCGTCGACCCCTCGGCTGCCTCGAACCGCCCGATCTGCCGGGTCAGCGCATCGGTGAACGCTCCGCGCTCGTGGCCGAACAGTTCGCTCTCGATCAGCGTCGCCGGGATGGCGGCGCAGTTCACGCGCACCATGGGGCGATGGCGCCTCGCGCTCGACTGGTGAATCAGCTCCGCAAAACGCTCCTTGCCGGTGCCGGTCTCACCGAGCAACAGCACCGTCGAGTCGGTCTGCGCCACCTGCGCGATCAGCGTGCGCACCGCACAAAGGGCGTCGCTGCTGCCGACGATGGCGCGCGCGCCTGTCGCCGGCAGGGCGACCAGTGCGGCAGACCGGTCGGCGCCATGCGGGGCGATCGGCGTCGCACCGTCTGCACGGTCCAGAGTCGTGTCCATGTTGTCAGTCCCCTTGCCCTGTCGACCGGTCTCGCGATGATGTGCTGGTCATCGAGCACCTGACGTGCCCACCCTGTCGTTCAGCTCTCCCTGGGCCGACGAAGTCCCAGCCTGGCCATCCGGGTCTCGAGCGTCGTCGGCTTCAGCGCCAACCGCTCGGCCGCGCCTCCAGCGCCCCGGATGCGCCAGCGCGCACTCTCGAGCACGCTGTGGATGTGCGCACGCTCCACGTCCACCAGCCTGGCACTGCGCCGCGGCGTCGTCGGAGTGACGGCGGGAAGCGGGATCGTCAGTCGCCGCCCGGTCGCGACGATCATCGCGCGTTCGACCAGGTTGCGGAGCTCGCGCAGGTTGCCGGGCCAGTGGTACTGCTGGAGCGCCGCCAGGCAGTCCTGGTCGATCGCGTCGATGCGCTTGCCGAAGGCCCTGGAGAACTCCTCGACCATGTGCCACACCAGTGCGGGCACGTCCTCGGTCCGCTCTCGCAACGGCGGGACGTGGATCGGGAAGACGTTCAGCCGGTAGTACAGGTCTTCCCGGAACAGGCCGGCCTGGACGCGTTGTTCGAGGTTCCGGTGGGTGGCGGCGATGATGCGAGTGTCGACCGCGATCGGGCGCGAGCTGCCAAGTCGCTCGATGGTCCGCTCCTCGAGCACACGCAGCAGCTTGACCTGCACGTCGTGGGGCAGGTCGCCGATCTCGTCGAGGAAGATCGTGGACGTGTCGGCCAGCTCGAACCGACCTACCTGGCGGGCCAGGGCACCCGTGAACGCGCCCTTCTCGCGGCCGAACAGCTCGCATTCGATGAGGGTCGCCGGGATCGCGCCGCAGTTCACCCGGACCATCGCCCGGCCGCGCCGCGCGCTCTGCTCGTGGATCGCGGTGGCGAACAGCTCCTTGCCGGTGCCCGTCTCGCCGAGCAGGAGCACCGTGGAGTCGGTCGCGGCGACCTGCCGCGCCTGGTTGACGACCCGCTGGGCGACGGCGCTCTGGCCGATGATGCGGCTCGCACCCGAGTGCCGTCGACCCTCACGAGCCAGGGGCACGTGCTCGGTTGTCTCGTTCACCTCCCATGTCGGGTGGTCCACGCGCGCCGGGCGACCGGCCGCCCCGATGTGCAGGCGGTCGTTCAGGTCGGCCACCGACATCCGCGAGACGACGCCAGACTCGCCGGGCAGCGGCTCGAGGCGAACCTCGATGGCCAGGAGCGTGCCCTCACGGTGCCGCCCGAGCATCTCGCGCCGCGTCTCGACGGCCAGCCCGTCGGCGCCCGCGAGCGCCTGCCGGACGATCGATCCCATGCCTGGTGGGAACAGCAGATCGACCGGCCGGCCCACGAGTTCCTCGCGCGAGTAGCCGAACATTCGTCCGAGCGCCTCGCTGGCGTCGACGACCGTCCCGTCCGCGTGGGCCAGCAGCACCGGGGCCGGCGCGGTCGCCACCCCTGATGGTCGCTGCTCGAGCCGCTCCAGAGACCGCGGCAAGGCTACCGAGCCTTCTTGACACCGCTGAGCGTCATCGACTCGGCGCCGTAGTCCTCCACGACCAACGCCCCATTGGCGTGGCGCAGCTTGGCCGCCGGCGACAGCGTCCCGGTCCCCTGACCCGAGGCCGGGATCTCGAGGTCCGCCACCGCGAAGTCGTATCCCTCCCTGGGCTTGGCTCCGGGTAGTCCCGCCCCCAGGTGGAGGATGGGCCGATCGGTGACGATCGTCAGCAGTCGCCCCTTGTCGGTCGTCCGCTCGAGGGTCACTCGTGCGGGCGTGGCCTCGCCCTTGCCGATGCGAATCGAGCCGGTCGGCGGCACCCCGACGAGCGCCTTGCGCAGCGCCGCCGCGCCGCCCTTGGCGAAGGCCGACACCAGAGTCGCCACCTCGGATTCCGGCATCTTCCGGTCGATGACAATCGTCACCGGAGCAGAGGCGGCAGCCCCGGCGGCCGTCTTCACGGTCGCCGTCGCCGTGAAGGTCTCGCCGCCTTGCGCCTGCAGTCGCGCAGGCGTGCCCGTGAATGTCGTGAGAGCAACTGCCAGCGCCGCTCCCGCATAGCTCAGCCTTGTCATCTGGTGCCTCCTGATGGTCACGCTCCACGCCTCAAGCACCGTCCGTACCGCCGCGGTCGACGGGCGTGCGACGCCGTTCAGGGTGCGATCCGCGCCCAGTTCGTGCAGGAGGGGGCTTGCCGGCACCGGTTCGCGACTACGGTGGGCCGGAGGAGGTACGGAATGCCGGAGGCGGCGTCTGGCCCTCAGGGCAGCGGCGCCGATGGCGCGCGCGACGACCTAGCAGCCTCGCCGTCGATCAGACGATGCGGTGCCTGACCGCGTACTGGATCAGTTCGGCCGTCGACTTGACGTTGAGCTGCTCCATCATCCGGTACTTGTGGAACGCAATGGTGCTCGGCGTGAGGTCGAGCAGGCCGGCGACCTCCTTCATGGAGCGCCCCTCGGCCAGCAATTGCAGGATCTCGCGCTGCCGCTCGGTCAGTGGCGTCGCGTCGTGCTGCCCGCCAGAGTGCAGCAGTGTGCCGAGGAGGTTCTCGGTGATCAGCGGCGTGATGTAGGAGCGTCCGTTGAGCACTTCCTTCAGGGCTGCCAACAGTTCTGACCCCGCCGAGCGCTTGGACAGGTACGCCGACGCACCCGCCCGGAACGCTTCCGCGGCGATGTCGGGCTCTTCGTTCATCGAGACGAACACGATCTTTGCGTCGGGAGCGCGGTGCCTGATCTGACGTGCCGCGTCGAGCCCGTTCAGGAGCGGCATCGTCACGTCCAGCACGACGACGTCGGGCCTGAGCTGGGTGAACGCAACGACGAGGGCGCGCCCGTCCGAGACCTTGCCGACGACCTCGCAGTCCTTCGCGAGCATCTGCTCCAGGGCATCCAGAATCAGCGTGTGGTCGTCTGCGAGGAGGACTCGTGGTCTCGACATCGTCGTGTGGCCGGGGTGATCGCCGGCAGTGTCGCACGGTGCTCGCCGGCCAGCGGCGGCACCGACGAGAAGAGCCGGATTGCGGTGGACAAGTGATGTGTCAACCGGCCGCAGCCTCAGGGTCTGCGGGTCGGACCGGCGCGAGCACGCGAAGGGTGGTGCCGGCACCGCGCCGCGAGTGCAACTCCAGGTGCCCGCCGACGGCGTCGAGACGCTCGCGCATGCTCATCAGCCCGAGACCACTGCTCTGCACACTGTGCGGATCGAACCCGATTCCGTCGTCCTGCACCTCCAGGGTCATCTCGCCCTGGTGGGCTGCCAGGTGAATCCGTGCCTCGTGGGCTTGTCCATGCCGGGCGGCGTTCTGCAACGCTTCCTGCACGATTCGATAGAGGCACAGCGCCAACTCCGGCGCCAGTCGCAGCGGCATGTGCTCGGCGTGAACCGTGACCTTCAAGCCGGACATGGACATCTCGCGGGCGAGCGCGTGCAGCGACGGGACCAGGCCGAGCAGGCGGAGTTTCGCAGGATGCAGGCGATGCGACAGGTCGCGCACGCTTCTGGTGATCCCCTGCAGCCGCACGAGCGCATGTTCGTTGGCCGCGCCGAGTCCCGCGTCCGCCACGCCACCCGCGAACTCGAGGTCATTCCACAACAGGGCGAGCTGCTGGCTGATGTCGTCGTGCAACTCACGGGCGATCCGCGCCCGTTCCTCCTCATGCGCGGTCAGCAGGCGCCCGGCCAGGTCGCGAATGCGGTCATAGCTCTGCTTTAGCGCGGTCTGGCTCTCGGTCGCGTGCTGCTCGGCGCGCCAGCGGCGGCGCAGCTGCACCATCAGCGCCCCGATCAGAGTCGTCTGCAGTAGCATGAGCACGATCGAGACGACGATGTACGGCTTGTACCGATCCCAGGCGGACGGCGTCTCGAACTTCACGACGGTGCCCACCGGCAGGCGGCCCTGGTCGATGTGCCATCGCCGGAGCTGCCGCCAATCCACCTGTGACACGGTCAGGTCGGCCGACACGAGCGGGATGGTGCCGGCCGGTTGGCCGCGAAGGACGCGCACCGCAAGGTCTCCGAGTATCTCGATCTGCCTGGCCTGGCTGCGCAGACCGCCGCCGACAATGCCCCGCCCCATGGCCGACTCCACCCAGGAGTACACGGGTGCGTTGGCCGCGGCCGCGAGAAGATCCAGGTAGTGGAGCGGGTGATGACTCACCCCGGTGTTGTCGCGGTTCACGAGCAGGTAATAGATGAGGGCATCGGCAGGAAGCGCCGAGACGCGTGTCCGGAGTTCATCGGGCGGAAGGCCGCTCAAATACGTGAACGTGAAGCGGTCCGTGAACGCCGCGAACTGACCGCGCGCCTCGCGCTCGAACGCGGCGTCGCGCCGGTCAGCCCCGCTGACCACGAAGACGTGCCGCCGCTCCGGCTGGAGTGCTGCCGAGAGCGTCAGCGTTCCACCGAGCGCATTCGGCGCGATCACCCCCGTCGAGTCGGGAAGTCGCTTCACGTTGCGATCGGTCGAGGCAAAGACGACCGGGACATTCGGGAACAGTTCGTCGCGATGCGAGCCGACGAACTGCAATGCCACGTCGTGCATGGTGACGATCAGGTCGAAGCGGCGATCCTGGTACTTCCGCTGCAGGAAGGCGCTCACGGCCGCCTGATAGCCCGGTTCACCGAAGCGGCCGAAGTCCAGGTACTCGCTGTAGTAGTCCACTGGGCCATCGACACCGCGTTCGAGGATGCGCGGCAGTTCGGTGTCGCCGAGGACCGCAATCTGGGCATCCCGTCGCGTGGCATAGAACACGAGGACTTGCGTCTGACCAGCCGCGGGCGCCGGCGCCAGCACCGCTGCGGCGACCACCGAGGCCACGACGACCATCCAGCGCCGGACGCGACTGCTCTCGAGACAAGTCATTCGGCTAGAAGTCCATCTCGGCCGACAGGCGCACGAAGCGTGGCGCCAGCATCGTCTGCGGCTGCAACCACGTGCCCCCCGGGACAAAAGCGGGGTTGTATGTCAAGACCGCGCTCGAGTTCAGGACGTTGTAGACCTCGAGGCCGAATGTGGTGCGAATGCCGCCGAACCTCAGCATCTTGCCGACGCGGAGGTCGAACTGGTTGATCCGGTCGCCGTAAAGCGTGCCCGGCCGGATCAGGTTGACCGTCACGTTCGCGGCATTGCCCGCGAGGTTCCTGCCCAGCGAGGGCGCCACTTCCGCGTTGGAGGCCGTGTACTGCGCGGCGAGCATCTGACCGGGCTTGCTCTGCATCGTGGCCGACACCTGCACGTCGAGCCGCGGGATGAGATACGTCACCAGCCCCCTGAACTGCGTGAGCACTCCGTATGCGACGCGGCAATACGGGCTGGTCGGCGTGACGGCTGATGCATTGAGCCCCGGGCCGAACGCGCTGGTGCCCGTGGTGGTCGTGGCAAGCTCAGGCACAGAGGCGCGCACCGCGCAGTTGTCGGACACGCTCTGCCCGGTGCTCGTGCCGCCGACGAGCTCGAACCGGTGCCACATGCGCAGGTGAAGCAGCGCGTCCACGCCATCGAACCGCTGCCGCCACTCCCCCGCGCTGGCCGCATCGATGATGCGGTTGTTCACCTGGCCAACCTTCTCGGGCACCACGTCGTACAGCCCCGAGACGACATACCCGCCGCCATCGGGAAGACGTGGGTCCGTCGGCGCCGTGACGCTGAACGGCGTCAGATCAGCCGGGGTCAGCGCCAGGTTGTCGACGGCGAAGAAGTTCTGGAACCAGCGGCGCGTGTAACTCACCGACAGCCACGACCCTCGTCCGAGCTGCTGCTGCCAGGTCGCCGACAGATTCCAGTCCGATGGCCGCACGCCCCAACCATTGACGACCTCAGGCCCGTAGCTGTTGGTCAGCACGTACTGCCCGAACCTGGCGTTCGAGAGAGCGCCACACAGGTCGCCCCCGGTGCCGCGCAGATCCTGAGACGCCGGGTTGCTCAGGTCGCAATCGGCGACGTAGTTCCCGTTGGCGTCGGTCCAGGCGCGGGTGACGCCGGCCGGGCCGAACGGCCCGGTGGTCTGCGGCAGGCGCAGCGTCGGGTTGGTGGTGGCGTAGATGCCCGATGCGCCGGCGCCCTCGAGATACTTGCCGAGGCTGACGCGCAGGACGGTGCGACCGGAGCCCGTGACGTCGTACGCCGCCGCGCCCCGGATGGTCACGTCCTTGTAGCTGTCGACGCCGCGCGTGGCAGGCACCACGATCGGCTGCGGCAGGAATCGCGACGGACCGAGCGTCTGCGACGGGAACCAGCTGCGCGCCCAATCGAACCGCACCGCACCGTGCAGGGTCAGGCGCCCGAGCCTCGACTGCTGTTGGAGGTACGCCGCGTCGGTGCCGACCCGCGCGTCGTTGACCCAGGGTGAGATCGACTGCGTGAGCTGGTTCGGCACGCCGTTGTTGACCCGGTACGTGAGGCCCTGGTCGTTGGTGAACCAGGTGCGGTCGTCGGTCATCAACCCGTGGTGGTACCCCACCTTCAGCGTGTGACTGCCGGTCGCGTACGTCAGCACTGCCTTCCACACGTAGGAACCGGCGTGCGCATCGCTGAAGTCCTGGGACCGGTACACAAGGTTGGGGATGTTGCCGTTGGCGGCACACCCGTTCGCGCACTGTTCCACGACGCGGATGAGCCCACGTGTGGGGTTCGGCACCCGCTCGAAGTTGCCGACGCCGAAGTACGTGCCGCCGTAGCCCGCCTCGAGGAGCACACGCGAGGTGACGGGCGACGACCACGTGACCTGCGTCACGTCGAGCCTCCTGCCGAGCACGCCCACGGCCTCCGGCGTGACCCGCTGCGGCTCCGACAGCCCGGCCGTCGCGCCCGTGCAGGTACGGCAGAGCGCCTGCGCGTCCCAGAACACGCTGAGCTTGTTGCGGCGAGTGATCTGCCAGGTCAGGCGAGCGCTGGCGTTCTCGAACGTGCGATCCGAGTAGGCCGCCCTGGCCGGGTCCGGGGCGTAGAGCCACTGGGAGGCATCGCCGGCGTGGCGGTTGTAGTAGATGTTGGGGCTCTCGAGCGTGCTGCCGCCGACCCGCCCGCTGGCGAAGTACCAGAGCCGGTCTCGCAGGATCGGGCCACCCACGGTGCTCGAGAAGTCATGGAGATGCGTGAAAGGGCGTGCTGTGGTCACGCCCTGCGCCCGCAAGGCTGGCGTCACGTTGTCGGACTGCAGGGCGACATTGCTGCCGCTGGCCAACAAGGACCCGCGCGTCGCGTTGCCGCCACTGTCGGCGACGACGTTCATGACCAGTCCCGATGTCTCGCTCTCGCCGAGCGTGCTGTCGATGGTGAAGGTGATCCCGCTGGCGCGGCCGACGTCCACGACGTAGCTGGCCGCCGAGTTGCCACTCGGCGGACTCCCCACCGTCAACCCGTCGAGCGTCAGGCGACCTTCGTTCGTGCGGCCCCCGTGAATGGGGAAGGTGACCGTCGACGTGTTGACGACGATGCCGTTGTCGCTGGTGACGACCCCCGGGATCAGCGGCAGGAGAGCGTTGTAGCTGCGCGCCGTCGGCAAATTGCGGATGAGCTCTCCACTCACCACGACGTCGCGTGACGCGCTCGCCGCGTCCACCATCGGCGTGGCACCGCTGACGGTGACGTCGAGCCGCACGGGCTCGACCGTCATGGCTGCATTCAGGACGACCGCGCCAGGGCCACGCAACTCGACGCCGTCCACCTGGTACATCTGCAGGCCATCCAGCGTGAAGCGCACGGAGTAGACCCCAACGCTCAACTGCTCGAGGTGATACCGGCCTGCATCGTCGGTGCGAGCGCTACGGCTTCGCTCGAGCAGGGCCGGGCTGCTCGCTTCGACGACCACTCCCGGCGCCGGGTTTCCAGCCGGATCGATGACCCGGCCGGCGAGGCTCTGTGCCCAAGCCGTCTCGGGCGTCAGGGCGCAACCGGCCAGGACGCCTGAAAGGGCCAGGCGGAACAGGCTCACAAGACTCCTCCGGTCTCTCTGCGTCCCATAGGCGACACGAGGCGTTCCTTCGGAGCTCGTCGAGCTCTTCTATTGTTCAATTGACGGAAGACTGCAAGAAATTAGCATCCACGCTGGTACATCCGCAATTCCCAAGCGCATGGCGACCCGGCTACCGTGACCCTCGACTTACAAATGTTGGCGACGTCTCGGCTGAGGTAGTTGTCTTCCCGGCAGGCCACAAGCGTGTCACCGGACGCTCTCCGGTTCAGGTGCGCATGATGTGGCTGCCTGGGCTGGCTACCGGCGACGGCTGATACGCGCCGCGCCGGCGCGCCGGCGATGCGACGACCTCACCGCGACCGGCCACCAGTCCCGGTCGGGCTTTCGTCATGCAGTCTCGATCGTCGGCACGCGGCCGCTGCGGCTCGAAGCCCTGCAGCGAAGGGAACCACCATGATTGCGCAGCCCGCATCCAGTGACAGCGCTCAGTCCTCAGGCCGTTCAGGTCCGGCACGGACGGCGAATGCGTTCGAGCGCGCGGAGGTCGTGTCCCTCGGCGCGTGGGCGATGTCGTCCATCGTCGCCGACCTCGCCGAACGCGTGTCGGTGGTCGCCCCCGAGGACCTCCGTGACGTCATCATCGACGGTCTGGGACGACTGGGCGTGGCGACGCAGATGGACCTCGTGACCCTGCGCGCCCCGGCGGCCGGGGCGTCAGGCGCCGTCCAGGTATACGAATGGCGACGGGATCGGGACATCGCGCGTGCAGACGATGCAGTCCTCGACGCCGACGCCGATCCCTGCGTCGGTGGACTCCATGTCGCGGCAGCGCTGCCCGTGGCGCTTGCCGGTGACGACCCCTCGTCGTGCGGCGTGCTCGCCCTGTCGGCGACACGCGAGTGCGCCCTGTCGCCGGTCATCACCGTCCAGCTGCGCATTGCGGCCGCCGTGTTCGGCCAGGCACTCGCGGTGCACCGCCACCATCAGGCGCGCGAGCGGCAACTGGCCGACTCACGGCCTCATCCGGCTCCTCGTGTCGGGGTCGCCGAGGTCGGGGCGAAGGCGCCAACCGTGATCAGCCGCAGCGAGCTCGACGACAAATGCCGTCGCGAGTTCATGCAGGACCACGTCGGCAGGTCGCCCATCCTGGGAAGGAGCCGCACACTCCAGCGCGTGCTCGAACAGGTACGGCAGGTGGCACCGACCGACTCGACGGTCCTGTTGCTCGGCGAGACCGGCACGGGCAAGGAACTGCTCGCGACGCATATCCACGAGTCGAGCGCCCGGCGCGTCAGGTCGATGGTGCGTGTCAACTGTGCCGCCATCCCGAGCACGCTCATCGAGAGCGAGTTGTTCGGCCGGGAGAAGGGCGCCTTCACCGGCGCGCTCACCCGTCAGATTGGCCGCTTCGAGACTGCCGACCGCTCCAGCCTGTTCCTCGACGAGATCGGCGATCTGTCCGCCGACGTGCAGGTCAAGTTGTTGCGCGTGCTGGAAGAGCGGTGCGTCGAGCGTCTGGGGAGCCCCAGGTCGGTGCAGGTGGACGTACGGATCATCGCCGCCACCCACCGCGACCTCGAGAAGCGCATCGCCGAGGGTGCATTCCGCGAGGACCTGTTCTATCGCCTGAACGTCTTCCCGATTCGCGTTCCCGCCCTCCGCGAGCGAGCCGAGGACATCCCGCTGCTGGTGTGGCGCTTCGTGAGCGAGTTCTCGCGCATCTTCGGCAAGCGTATCGAGACGATCGCTCGTGAGAGCATGGCGGCGCTCGAGCACCATCACTGGCCCGGCAACATCCGCGAACTCAGGAACGTGGTGGAGCGGGCGATGATCGTGGCCCCGGGGCCGTGCCTGACGATCACGCTGCCGGCGACGCCGTCGTCGGCTCTCCCGGGGCGGGTGAGGCTCGAGGAAGTCGAACGCGAGCACATCCGCACGGTGTTGGAGAGCGTACGCTGGCGCATTCGCGGATCAGCCGGCGCCGCCGACCAGCTCGGTCTGCGGCCGACGACGCTCGAGACACGCATGGCCAAGCTCGGACTGACCCGGCCCAGGGTCGGGTGAGTACGCCACGCGTTTCCGGAGGCACTCCGGAATATCGGAGTCGTCACGGAACCATCGAGTCCACCGGACGGCCTCCCCGGTGCGGAAATCGTCAGCAATCGCGACGATTGAGACGTCACGACGGTCGTGGCATCTCGCGTGCTCTCCGAATGGGCATGCGCTGCGTGCGACGCACAAGGGCAGGATGGAGCTCAGGTCACCGACGGCCCGACTCGTTCGGCACGGTCGTCTTCGTCATCACCCTGCTCCTTGCGACGGGCGTCGCGCGCGGTCAGCCACCGGCGACTGCAGCGGACCCCGTCGCGCCTGAGGCCGCGACACCACAATCGCCGCCGACGGTCTCCTGCATCTCGGCGCCCGGCCAGCGGAGCACCTGTGCCGCCGACACCTCGGCGGGGGTGGTGCTCCTGCGCTCGAACGGTGACGCGCCCTGCCTGCTCGGCAAGACGTGGGGGTACGACCAGGCGAGTGTGTGGGTCTCGGACGGGTGTGCGGGGGAGTTCGCCACCGGGCCCGCCACTCCCAAGGAAGAGGCCGCGCCCCCGAAGGCGCCGCGCCACGTTCCCAACGTCGGGTTCCTGCTGTTCGACGGCGACAAGGCGCAGATCTACATGCGCTTGTTCAGTTACGGTCGGTATCTGAACCAGCGCAATCTGGACGAGACCTACGTCGATGCGTTCGGCAACACGAAGACCATCGAACGACGGCAGGACATCCAGCTGCAGAAGTTCTTCCTGCCGTTCTCCGGATGGTTCCTGACGCCGAAGTTCCGCTACTACCTGTACGTCTGGTCGGCCAACACCTCGCAGGGGGACCCGGCGCAGGTGGTGGGCGCGGGCAACATCTCCTGGAACTTCAACCGGTGGGTCAACGTCGGCGTCGGCATCACGTCACTGCCGTCGGTCCGCAGCACCGAGGGCCAGTTTCCCTACTGGCTGGGGGTCGACGATCGACTCATCGCCGACGAGTTCTTCAGGGGCTCGTACACGTCGGGCGTGTGGGCCAAGGGCGAGCTTCACAGCACGCTGAAGTACATGGCGATGTTTGCCAACAACCTGAGCACGCTGGGCGTCAGCGCGGCGCAACTCGACAACCGGCTCGACACCCAGTCGTACTCGCTCACCTGGATGCCCACCACCGGCGAGTTCGGCCCGTGGGCGGGCTTCGGCGATTTCGAGGGCCATCAGAAACTCGCCACGCGTGTGGGCCTGCATTACACCCACAGCCTCGAGGACAGGCAGAGTCAGCCAGGATCGGAGGCCATCGAGAACACCCAGATCCGTCTCACCGACGGCAGTGTGATCTTCACCCCCAATCTGTTCGGGCAGGGCATCACCGTCAACGAGGTGGACTACCGGATGACCAGCGTCGACGCCGGCGTCAAGTACCGCGGGCTGTCGCTCGAAGGCGAGTACTACTGGCGATGGCTCGGTGACTACAAGGGCGTCAACGCCAGCCGGGTCCCCGACATCAGCGACCACGGCTACCAGCTGCAGTCCTCGGCGATGGCCATCCCGAAGACCGTGCAGGTGTACTTCAGCGGCTCGCAGATCTTCGGCCAGCACGGCGATCCCTGGGAGGTGCGTGGCGGCGCCAACTGGTTCGTGATGCGGCAGCGCGGCCTCCGCCTCAACGGCGAGTGGATGTACGTCAAGGGCTCGCCCGTCGGCTACACCGCCTACCCCTACCCGGTGGGCGCACGGGGCACCGTCTTTCACGTGAACTTCGAGATGAACTTCTGACGCAGGCCAGCATGACTCGCACCTTGATCTCTCGCGTCTGGCTTCCCCTTGCGGCCGTCGTGGCCGTGGTGGGCGGCGCCACGGCTGGCACGGCGCCGGCGTTCGCGCAGGGCGCCGACCGCTTCAACGACTCCCACTTCCACCTCACCAACTACGTCCAGGAGGGCATCGGACTGCGGCAGTTCCTCGCGATCATGGGCGAGCGCGTCGGCCGTTCGACGCTGTTCGGGATCCCGCTGCAGCAGCAGTGGTCGTGGCCCAACTCCGGCGAGTTCGCGCCGACCTACTACCTGCACACCGACGCACCGCTCTACTACTACTCGTTCACCGACGCCTACATCGCCACGGCGTACCTGGCGCTGCCCGAGGCCGATCGGCGCCGCTTCGATCCCATGATCACCGGCTTCAACCCCGCCGACATGTACGCGGTGGACCACATCAAGCGCGTGCTGCGGACGTTCCCCGGCGTGTTCAGCGGCATCGGCGAGTTCAGCATCCACAAGGAGTTCGTCTCGTCCAAGATCGCCGGTGAGACGGCCAGCCTGATCAACCCGGCGCTCGACCGCATCCTGGAGTTCGCCGCCGAGTCGGGGCTCGTGGTCATCGTGCACAACGACATCGACATGCCGTTCGGCAAGGTCGACACCGATCCGGTCTACCTCACGCAGGCCAGGGCGCTGCTCAAGCGTCACCCGAAGGCGACGATCATCTGGGCCCACACCGGCCTCGGCCGCATCGTCCGCCCGGTACAGGTCACCGCCGACGCCGCCGAGCGCCACCCGAACCATCTGCAGATCCTCGAGAGCATGCTGACCGACCCGGCGCTCGCGCACGTGTCGTTCGACATCTCGTGGGACGAGGTCGCCAAGTACGCGGTCAGTTCGCCCGAGGTCGTCGCGCGCGTCGCCGACCTCTTCAACCGGTATCCGGATCGTTTCCTGTTCGGGACCGACACGGTGGCCCCATCGGGCCCACAGCCGTACTACGCGGTCTTCGATCTCTGGGAGCCGGTGTGGAAGGCGCTGGCGCCGGACGCCAGCCGCAGGATCCGGCAGGGCAATTACGAGCGGATCTTCGATGAAGGCCGCCGGCGGGTCCGCGCGTGGGAACAGACCGCCGTCAAGTGAACCCGCGCATCGAAAGGGAGAAAGGCATCATGGCCATCACACGGAGTAACCGCCCGGCGGCGATCGGGATCATCGTCGCCGCGCTGTCGGTCGCTGCCTCCAGCACCGCCCTGGCGCAGGACCAGACGCCGGGCGGCGACACGGCGGCAGGCAGCGCCGTCAGCACCACGGCGACGCAACCGCAGCCGGCCGCCAAGCCGAGCATGGAGATCTACGGCTTCGCGATGCTCGACATCGGCCACAACTTCAACACCATCAACCCCAACTGGTCCGACACCATGCGGGTCACCAGGCTGCCGTCGTTCCCGGGCGAGTTCGGGCAGGACAACAACGCCTTCGCGGGTGTCCGCCAGAGCCGGCTCGGCGTGCGGACCTCGGTGCCGACAGACCTCGGTGAGCTGAAGACACAGTTCGAGTTCGAGCTGTTCGGCGTCGGTGTGGACGAGGGCCAGACCACGTTCCGCCTCAGGCATGCCTACGGCGAGCTCGGACAGTTCGGCGCCGGTCAGTACTGGAGCCCGTTCATGGACATCGACGTGTTCCCGAACTCGCTCGAGTACTGGGGACCGACGGGCATGGTGTTCTTCCGCAACGTCCAGGTCCGCTGGATGCCGTCGCTTCCCGAGGGACACAGCGCCATCCTGGGCGTCGAGCGGCCAGGGGCGAGCGGCGACGCCGGTGTGTACGCCGACCGCGTCGAGCTCCAGGGAATCAAGGCGCGGACGCCCCTGCCCGACTTCTCCGGCGCCTACAAGTACGCGCAGAAGTGGGGCTACGTCCGGGCCGCCGGCATGCTGCGCCGCATCAACTGGGACGACACGCTCGAGGACGCCGTCGACCTCTCGGGCGACGCCACCGGCTGGGGCGTGAACCTGAGCGCCAACTTCAAGCCGAGCGCCAGCGATGTCCTGCGGTTCCAGTACGTCTTCGGCGAGGGCATCCAGAACTACATGAACGACTCGCCGGTCGACATCGGCATCGTCAACAACTTCGGCAACCCGGTGCAGCCGATCCTCGGCAAGCCGATCCCGATCACCGGGCTCGTGCTCTTCCTCGATCACACCTGGAACGAGCGCTTCAGCAGCACCGTCGGCTACTCGCGCCAGGACAACGACAACCTCGAGGCCCAGTCGCCCTCGGCGTTCCGCGACGGGCAGTACGCGCTCGCCAACCTGCTGTACTACCCGGTCAAGAACGTGATGATCGGCGCCGAGCTGCAGTACGGGCGGCGCGAGAACTTCTCGGACGGCTTCAAGAGCGACGGCGTCAAGATCCAGTTCTCGTTCAAGTACAACTTCTCCCACACCATCGGAGGTCAGTGATGACACGCATCAGGACGTGGTTCTCGCTCGGCGCGTGCGCGCTCGGCTTCGTGGCGCTGGCCGGCTCGCCGGCGATCCACGCGCAGGCTCCTGCCGACGTGCAGAAGGCCGTCGACGCGGCCTACGCCAAGTACCGCACGCTCAAGGAAGGCAAGAACGCCGACTACATCCCGGCGCTGGCCAAGGTCGACCCCGGCCTGTTCGGGATCGCCGTCGTGACGACCGACGGCAAGGTGTACACGGCCGGCGACGTGAAGACCGAGGTCTCGATCCAGTCGATCTCGAAGGTGTTCACGATGGCCCAGGTCATCCAGGAGCAGGGTGTGGACTCTATCGCCAAGCGGATCGGCGTCGATGCCACCGGGGCGCGGTTCAACTCGATCATCGCCGTGGAAGGGGTCCGTACGGTGATCGGGTCCGGCGCGCCCGAGATGAACCCGCTGGTGAATCCGGGCGCGATCTCGGCCACCAGCATGGTCAAGGGCGGCAGCTCCGACGAGGTGTGGAAGAAGATCATCGGGTTCCACAACGCCTCGGCCGGTCGGGAGCTGAAGGTCCTGGAGGACGTCTACAAGTCCGAGTCGGACACCAACCAGCGGAACCAGGCGATCGGCGCGCTGATGCTTGCGTACGGCTACATCAAGGAGAACTGGCAGCAGGCCGTCGACCTGTACACCCGCCAGTGTTCGATCGGCGTGAACGCCCAGGATCTGGCCACGATGGCCGCCACCCTGGCGTCCGGCGGCACCAATCCCGTCACCAAGACGAAGGTCATGGATGCCGACAAGGTGCCGGGCGTGCTCGCGGTGATGGCGACGGCGGGCCTGTACGACGACTCCGGCAAGTGGCTCTACGCCACCGGCCTCCCGGCCAAGAGCGGCGTGGGCGGCGGCATCATCGCCGTCTCCCCCGGCAAGTTCGGCATCGCGGTCATCTCGCCACCACTCGACGACGCGGGCAACAGCGTGCGGGCGCAGCGCGCCATTGCCGACATCTCCAACGCGCTCGGCGGCAACCCGTACGCGACCAGGAAGGCAAGCAACTAGGCGCGACGACGCCTGCAGGAGCGTCCGGCCCTCTCGCCAGCCATGCGTCCCGCACAGGTGCTGATCGCGGCCGCCTTCGCGCTGGCCGTCGCGGTCAGCGTGTCGGGCCAGCCCAAGACCGATGTCGTCACGCTGGCCAATGGCGATCGGCTGACGGGGGAGGTCAAGCTGCTCGATCGTGGACGGCTCGAGTTCAGCACCGACGATGCCGGGACGCTGTATCTCGAGTGGGACAAGCTGACGAGCGTGGTCGCGGGAATGCGGGTGGTCGAGGTGGTGACCGAGGACGGGCGCCGGTACCTGGGCAGGCTGGTGCCGGCAGTCCCGCGATCCCTGGCTGTCGGCGGCAGCGAGGGGGTCGTCGTGCTGAGCATGACGGAGGTCACCATCATCCGACCGATCGGCGCCAGCTTCTGGGCCAAGCTCGATGGGTCGTTCGATGCCGGCTTCAACTACACGCAGTCCAGCGGCATCGCGCAGCTCAACGTCAACTCGGACACGCTGTACAGGAAGTTCGGCTCGCAGGTCCGCCTGACCGCGTCCCTCACGGCGACCGCCACCGACGACGATGACGGACGCGACGACCGCGCGCTCCTGGAGCTGTCGTACCTGCGCTACCCGTGGCGCGAGTGGTTCGTGGCAGGCGCCGGCCGCATCGAGAGCAACGAGAGTCTCGGCGTGCAACTGCGCTCGCAGATCGGCGTCATGACCGGGCCCAGGCTGATCAACAGCAATCGTGGGCACCTCTCGATCGGCGCGGGAGTCGTGCTCAACGACGAGGTCGGCGTCGACGTCGAGCGCGTGCAGAACGTGGAGGGCGTGTTCGTCTTCGACGCCGAGTTCTTCACCTACGACCGCCCCAGGACGACCCTGGATGTGAACGTCCAGTACTACCCGAGCCTCAGCAACGCCGGGCGACACCGGCTGTCGCTGAACGCCGGCGCCAAGCGCGAACTGTTCAAGGACCTGTTCGTGGCCGTCAATGTCTACAACAGTTACGACAATCGACCTCCGAATCCGGCCGCCGAACGCAATGACATCGGCGTGGTCCTGTCGGTGGGGTGGACGTACTAGCGGCGGGGCGCGAGCATGACCATGGCGCCCGTGCCGGCGCCCCCCTGGCATCGAAGGAACTCACACCTCGAGGCGACGACCGTCGCGTGACTCACACGAGGCGCCGGTAGTGCATCGCCACCGCGCCGTTGTGGAGCGGTTGCGCCGAGATCAGCGCGAGCCGTCGGGTGGCCGGCAGCCCTGTCTCGTACAGGGTGGGACCGTGGCCCGCAATCCTCGGATGGACGAGGAGCCGGTATTCGTCGATGAGGTCCAACCGATCGAGCGCGGTGGCGAGTCGGCCGCTGCCGAGCAGCACGCCGCCGGGCGTCGCGTCCTTGAGCGCCTGCACGGCCGTGCCTAGATCGCCGGCGACGTGGTGGCTGTTCGTCCAGGGAAATGCGTGGCGAGTCGACGACACCACGTACTTTGGCTTGGCCTCCAGCTTGACCGCCCACTCGCGCGTGGCCGGTGGCGCGTCCACGTCGCCGCGCGCGACGGCGGGCCAGTAGGCCTCCATCATCTCGTAGGTGACGCGGCCCCACAGCATCGCCTCGCTCTCGTCCATGAGCCGCGTGTAGAACGCGTGCGTCTCATCGTCGGCAATCCCCTCCTGGTGATCGACGCAGCCATCGAGGGTGACGTTCATGCTGAAGGTGAGCAGGCCCATGGTCGCCTTCTACTTACCTGTCTTGCTTGCCAGGAAGCCGTTCACGTCGAGCCAGTGGATGAAGGCGTCGAACCAGCGGTTGCTCGTGCGGTTCGGGTTGCCGAGACCGAAGCCGTGGCCGCCGTTCTGATAGAGGTGGAACTCGACCGGCCGCCCCGCGTCGAACCACGACTTCACGACGCCGAACTGGCCACGGAACAGGAAGTCGTCGGTGGCGATGGCCGTGAACATCGGCGGCGCGTCCTTCGGCACGTCCACCGGCCCCATGCCGCCATAGATGGGACCGATGAACGCCAGCTTCATCGTCTTCGAGTTGAGCGTGCTGTGCATCGTGAGGCCCGCGCCCGCCGAGAAGCCGATCATGCCGATACGGCTGGTGTCGACGCCCCATTCCTTCGCCCGCGCGACGATCAACGCATACGCGGCCTCCGCATCCTGGAGTTGATTGGAGAGGTCCCAGCGCGGCGGCGCCGGCCGGGGAGCGCCCTCGCCGGCCCCAGCAGGTGGCGTTGCCGCGGCGAAGGTGCGCTCCATCGACGCCTTGAAGCCATCGAGCGACTCGGGCGTCGGCTGCAGTCGATACTTGAGCACGAAGGCGGCGATGCCCTTCGCATTGAGCGCCTCGGCCACCTCCCAGCCCTCGTTGCCCATCGAGAGCCACCGGAACCCGCCGCCAGGCGCCACGATCACCGCGGCGCCGTTTGCCGTCCCCGGCTTGGGCAGGAACGGCGTGAGGGTCGCCTTCGAGACGTTGCGCGCCATCGGGTCGCCCCACTGACGGAACCAGCTCTCCTGCGCGGTCTGTCCCTCGACGCCGCCGGTGCCGAGCGGAATCGCGTTGGGCTCGGGAGGAGCCGCGAGCGGGTAGATCGTGCCGTCCTGGGCGCTGGCAGGCGAGCCGAGCGCGAGCAGGCCGGCGAGCGCGGCCGCGCCGGCCACATTCGAAAGCGACGCCATGGTCATGAGGTCCTCCAGGGATTCAGGTGCAGTCTACCCAAGTCGCACGGCACGCCCGAGAATTGCCTGAACCGGGCGTTCACGGCGTTCGCATATAGTGCGCTGCGTGCCAGCTCCCACACGCGTGCGGTACAAGGTCGTGGCGCTCGCCACGTGCCTGGCGGTGATCACGCACCTCGACCGCGCGTGCATCGCCACCTTGGCGCCGGGCATCATGCGCGACCTGGGCCTGACTACCGTGCAGATGGGGTACGTGTTCACGTCCTTCCAGCTGGCGTACGCGCTGTTCGAGATCCCCACGGCACGCTGGGCCGACCGCAAGGGCACCCGGCTGGTGCTCGCGCGCATCGTCGTGTGGTGGTCGCTCCTCACCGCCGCGACCGGCGCGGCCACGAGCTACGTCGGCCTGCTGACGACGCGATTCTTCTTCGGGGTCGGCGAGGCCGGCGCGTGGGGCTGCGTGGCGCGCACCTTCTCGCGGTGGATTCCGAGGCGCGAGCGCGGCACGGTGCAGGGCATCTTCTTCGCGGGCGCCCACATGGTCGGCGGGCTCACCCCGGCGCTCGTGCTGTGGCTGCTGCAGTTCCTGTCGTGGCGACAGATCTTCGTGGCCTTCGGCATGCTGGGTTTCGTGTGGACGGCGGTCTGGCTGGCCTGGTTCCGCAACGATCCCGCGGAGCACCCCGGCGTCAACGCAGCGGAGCTGCAGGCCATCGTCGCCGACCGCTCGGCCGAGGCGGATCACCCGTCGGGCCTGAAGTACTGGCGGGCGCTCGCCCGAAGTCGGAACATGATCGCGCTCAGCATCATGTACATCCCGAACTGCATGATCTTCTACTTCTGCATCACGTGGCTGCCGACGTACCTGAGGCAACGCCACGGGTTCGAGGCGGCGAGCCTCGGCCTCTTCGCGGGTCTCCCGCTGATCGTCAGCATGCCCGGCGACCTGCTGGGCGGCGTGGTCACCGACCGCCTCGCGTCGCGCTTCGGGCTGCGCGCCGGTCGCTGCGGCCTCGGCGCCGTGTCGTACCTGGTCGCCGGCGCGGCGCTGGTGTTGGCAGCGCGGTCATCGTCGCCCGTCGCGGCGGCGGTCCTGATCGCCGTTGCCACCGGCATGACGATGTTCACGCTGGGTGCGGCGTGGGCGACGGTGATCGAGGTCGGCCGCAACCAGGTGGGCGTTGTCGGCGCGACGATGAACTCGGTCGGCAACCTGGCGGCGATGCTCAATCCGTTGATCGTCGCGTACTCGGTGCAATGGTTCGGCAACTGGAACGTGCCGCTGTACCTGATGGGCCTCCTGTTCCTGCTCGGCGCGGCGTGCTGGCTCGTGGTCGATCCCGAACGCGCGGTGTTCGACGAGACTGCGCTCGCTCATCCGTCGTGACGCCGTCATGCACCCCTTGACATGGGGGCGAAGACAAGGCGAATATCCGTCCTCACTCGATTCCGTGGAGGACGCATGGCCAGCACGAACACACCCCACCCGACCTCGTTCATCTCGACGGATGCACTGCTCGAGCATTGGCAGGGGCACCGCCGACTGACGCGGCGAGTCATCGAGCTGTTCCCGGACGACCAGCTGTTCACGTTCTCGATCGGCGGGATGAGGACGTTCGGGGAACTCGCCAACGAACTGCTCGGCATGGCCGGACCGATGGCCCACGGGTTGGCGACGCTCGAGTGGGGCGGGTACGCGCCCCCGAAGGCGACGTCGAAGGCCGAGATCCTCCGGCTGTGGGACGAGAGCACGACGAAGATCAGCGAGTTCTGGGCGCAGATCCCCGGTGAGCGGTTCCAGGAGACGCTGACCTCGTTCGGCCAGTACACCGGCCCGGGCTACTGGCAGGTGCTCTACATCGTGGACAACGAGATTCACCACCGCGGGCAGGGCTATGTCTACCTGCGCGCGCTGGGCATCGAACCGCCTCCCTTCTGGGAGCGGTGACGCGGGCCCGCACACGGCACGCCGAGCCCGGCGAGTCGCTCACCGCTGACAGGTGGGGCAGTAGAACGTCGACCGGCCGGCCTGCACGATCCGCCGGATGGTGCCGTCGCAGCCCGCTTTCGGGCAGGGCTCGCCGGCACGGTCGTACACCCGGAAGCGCGCGTCGCGGTACGTGGGCTGCAGTTGGCGGGCCACCGCCGTCGTCAGCACCGCCTTGATGGCTGCGACGAGTGCGCGTGCGGTGGGCCGGGGCGCGCCGCGCGGCGTCGCGATCGTGGAGGCGCGGCGACGCGGCGACAGGCCGGCGCGATGCAGTGCCTCGACGACGTAGATGTTGCCGAGGCCGGCCACCACGCGTTGATCGAGCAGGGCTGCCTTGAGTGGCGCCTTGCGGCCGGCACAGGCGCGGGCCAGCGCCTCCGTATCGAAGTCGTCCGACAACGGCTCGGGTCCCAGTGTGCGCAGTGCGTCCGGCCCGTCGTCGCCGCGCGCCAGCAGGTCCATCGACCCGAAGCGGCGCGGATCGGTGAACGTGACGATGGCGCCCGAGGACATCTCGAACACGACGTGATCATGCAGGCCGGGTGGCACCCTGTCGTCCTCGCCGGGACGCTCGACCCTGAAGTCGCCGGACATCCCGAGGTGCATCACCAGCACCTCGCCGGTCGACAGGGGCAGCCGCAGGTACTTGGCGCGGCGCTCGACGTCGAGCACCGTGGCGTCGGTCAGCCTGGCCGTGAAGTCGGGCGGGAACGCGCGCCGGAGATTGGCGCGACGCAGCAACACGCGCTCGAACCGCGCGTCCTTCATGGCCGGCGTCAGCAACCGACGCGCCGCCTCGACCTCAGGCAGTTCGGGCACGAATCGACGCTACCACACCGTACAGTAGGGGTATGGCGAGGATACGTTCGTGGCAGGCGCGGCTGTTGTGGATCGACTGCACCGCCGGCGCACTCGTCGGTGTTTTCCTGCTGCTGCTCAGCCCGTGGCTCGCCCGCCTGTACGGGCTCCCGCTCGGTCTGCTTCGGGTCAACGCCGCCGCCAACCTGCTCTACGCTTCGTACTCGTTCTCGCTTGCGCGTCGAGCCGGGCGGCCGATGCGGCTGCTCGTCCTGCTGGTCTGCGCGAATGCCGCGTGGAGCGTCGTCTGCCTGGCGCTGGTCGTCCGTTACTGGCACGACGCCAGCGGCCTCGGCGTTGCGACACTCGTCGGCGAGTCGCTGTTCGTCGGTGGCCTGGCGGCGCTCGAATGGCGGCATCGACACACGCTGGCCCGCGGCTGACCGTCGGCCCGTGACGCTGGGCGACGGCCCGCCGACGTGTGACACTAGCCGTCACCCATGACGACTCGCGTGCACCACCTTGTGGCCGCGGTGTGCCTGATCGTGATCGCCGGCAGCCTGGTGTCGGGCCAGGCGAGTCGACCGGAGCCGGTCACCATCCACGTCGACACGACCAACCGACTCGGGCCGATGCACCCGTTCTGGGCCTGGTTCGGCCACGACGAGCCGAACTACACGTACACCCCGAACGGCCGGAAGCTGTTGTCGTCACTCCAGGAGCTGAGTCCGGTGCCGGTGTTCATGCGGGTCCACAACCTGCTGACCTCGGGCGACGGCACGGCCGCCCTCAAGTGGGGGTCGACCAACGTCTACAGCGAAGACGCGGCGGGCCGGGCCGTGTACGACTGGACGATCCTCGATCGGATCATCGACACCTATCGGGCCCGCGGCATCAGGCCTTTCGTGCAGCTCGGGTTCATGCCGGAGGCCTTGTCGTCGGCGCCGCCGGGGATTCCCTATCGCCACTTCTGGAAGCCGGGCGACCCCTACAACGACATCTACACGGGCTGGACCTACGCGCCGAAGGACTACGCGAAATGGGAAGCCCTCTGTCACGAAGTCACGCGCCACTTCGTCAGCCGGTACGGACGCGCCGAGGTCGAGCGCTGGTGGTTCGAGCTGTGGAACGAGCCCGACATCGGCTACTGGAGCGGATCGGTCGGCCCGTCCTCCCGGACCGACCCGCTGGCGACCGAGAAGCAGAAGGCGCGGCGTGAGGAGTTCGAGAAGCTGTACGACTTCACCGTGGAAGGCGTGCGCCGGGCGCTGCCGACGGCACGCATCGGCGGCCCCGAGGTCACCGGCGGCGCGCAGGGCATGCTCCGCAGCTTCCTGCAGCACACGTCTTCCGGCACCAACCACGCGACAGGACGCACCGGCACGCCACTCGACGTCATCACCTTCCACGCCAAGGGGAGCCCGACCTTCGTCGACAACCGCGTGCGGATGGGCGTGGCCAACCACCTGCGCAGCATCGACGCGCACTTCTCGGTCGTTCGGGAGTTCCCCATGTACGCGAAGACGCCGCTGGTGATCGGCGAGTCCGATCCGGAGGGATGCGCGGCCTGCGGTGTCACCCACTATCCGCAGAACGGCTACCGCAACGGCACGATGTTCCCGACCTACACGGCCCTGCAGATCGCGCGCACCTACGAGCTTGCCGACCTGCACGGCGTCAACCTGCTCGGGGCCGTCACGTGGGCGTTCCTGTTCGAGGACCAGCGCTGGTTCGACGGGTTCCGTGACCTGGCCACCAACGGCATCGCCAAGCCGGTCCTGAACACGTTCCGCATGCTCGGCCAGATGTCGGGCGATCGCGTCAAGGCCGTGAGCTCGGCCGGCCTCACCGTCGAGCAGATCCGCGACCAGGGCGTTCGCGGCGCGCCCGACATCTCGGCGCTCGCGGCGCGCTCGGCACGTTCGGCCACCGTCCTGATCTGGAACTACCACGACGATGACCTGCCGGCGCCTGCGGCGGCGGTCACGCTGACCCTCGAGGGCCTGCCGGCCGGGCGCGCCACCGTCTCGCACATGCGCATCGACGAGACCCACAGCAACTCGTATGCGGCCTGGCTGCAGATGGGCTCACCGCAATCTCCGACAGCCGCTCAGTTGGCGACCCTCGAGCGGGCCAGCGCGTTGCAGCCCCTGCGGCCGCCGCGCCAGGTGCGGATCGACCAGCGCGGGCGCGTCACCGAGACCTTCGACCTGCCCCGCAAGAGCGTGTCGTTCGTGAAGGTGAGCTGGTAGCGTCAGCCTCGGACCTTGCCGCGACCGCGCGCATGGTTTACCGTGGCGACTGGCGCGTGCAGGGCGCCACCCGTCCGCGGGAAGGGCCGCGCCCACCTGTCAGTACGTCGAAGGTCCACAACGCCGACTTTCTTCAGCCCAAGTGCGGACGCGGGCGCCAGGTGAAGGAGGTCGTCCGTGTCCACGCCCGTCCCCCCGTCCGTTTCTTTCAACCTCGAGCAGCAGCGCAAGCGCGCAAAGGATCTGCTGCGCGCGGCGCGCGCCGGTGATTCTGAGGCCCTCGCACGCCTGAGTGCCGGCAGGCGCCAGGCGGCAGGCGAGTCGCCGCGCCTCGCGTTGGCCGATGCCCAGTACGTGGTCGCCCGAGAGGCGGGATACCCGTCGTGGCCGAAGCTGGTCGCCGCCGCGCACGCGGGAGATGTCGCCGCGTTCAAGGACGCCGTGCGCGCCGCCGATGTGCCCCGCGCACGCCACCTGCTCGCCTCGCGCCACGTGCGTGCGGTCGTCAACGAACCGTTGTTCGATTTCGGCCAGCGCGCTGCGCACGTCGCGGCGGGCCACGAGGGGATGCTCGGGGCGCTGATCGACGCCGGCGCCGACCTGAACCTGCGGAGCGCGTGGCAGAACGGGCCCTACACCGTGCTCGACAACGCCACCGAGTCGACCGCGTCGTACCTGCTCGCACGGGGAGCGACGCTGACCCCGCACGTCGCGGCGCGACTGGGCTGGCTCGATCGGCTGCGGGCACTGCTCGACGCCGACGCGACGCTCGTCCACGCGCGTGGCGGCGACGGCCAGCAGCCGCTGCACCAGGCGCGCACGATCGCGATCGCCGACCTGCTCCTCGAACGTGGCGCCGACATCGACGCGCGCTGCATCGACCACAAGTCGACACCTGCGCAGTACGCGCTCGGCGATCGACCCGAGGTGTGTCGCCACCTCCTCGCGCGCGGCGCGACGCCCGACATCTTCATGGCGGCGCGGCTCGGCGACGTCGAACTCGCGACGCGCCTGATCGCCGCCGAGCCATCGTGCCTCGAGGCTCGGATCAACGAGCCCGGTTACGCGCTGGTGCCGCCGTTCAACAGCTACTGCTGGTCGCTGGGCTTCGGGCTGTCGCCGCACGATGTCGCGCGCAGGTTCGGTCAGACCGCCGTCGCCGTGCTGCTCGACGCATCGAGTCCCCGCCGGGTGCGGCTGCTCAGCGCGCTGCTCGCAGTCGACGAGGCGGCGGTCGACGCCATCCTGGCCAGCGATCCCGGGCTCCTTTCCGGCTTGTCCAGGGAGGATCATGGTCGCCTGGCACACGCCATCTTCCACGAGCACTTCGCGGCGGCGTCGCTGATGCTGCGCGTCGGGTTCGATCCGATGGCGCCCGGCATCGATGGCGGCTCCGCGCTGCATGCGGCGTGCTGGGTGGGCAACGTGGCGATGGTCGAGCGCCTGCTTGGGCGCGGCGGCGTGCCGCTCGACCTGCGTGATCCCGTGCACCAGAGCCCGCCCCTCGGCTGGGCGGCGTTCGGCTCGGTGCACCGACGGGCTCGCGGCGCGGACTACCCCGGCGTGATCGATCGTCTCGTGGCGGCCGGCGCCGACATCCACGCCGTCGGCAACGTCAGGGGCATGTCCCTGCTGGAGATGGCCGCGGGCGACCCGGCCACGCAGGAAGCACTGCGGCGCCACGGCGCAAGGTAGGCCCGACATCGACGTCTCGCAACGCTCGCCAGCATGTCGTCGAGCATGCGTGTGACGCGACCGGGGGTGGCGGGCTGCTGTCGATCGATCAGTCGGGCGACGAGCGCGTGCTGGGCGAGCACGCGCTCCACCCGCATGCATCCCGGCCAGGCCATTACCGCAAGCCGTCGACGACGTCTGCGCCCGATGGTTCGCCGCCGGTACCCCGGTCCGCCAGCACCGACTCCGCGCGCGCGAGCATGCGCCGCCACAGCGTCTCCGGCTCGCCATCGAACACGGCTGCGGCGTCGCCCGGCACGACGCGCCAGGCGTCCTCGCGCACCTCCGCGGCCAGTTGACCCGCGCTCCAGCCGGCATAACCGGTGTACACGCGCAGCGTGCGATCGTCGTCGCCCGAGGCGAGGCGCTGCCGCAGCATGTCGCCGTCGTTCACCAGGTGCACGCCGCGGGTCACCATGCGGCACCCCGGGCACGCCGTCCGTGACAACGCGAGCACCGTTTCGTGCGCCACCGGACCGCCGACGAACGGTCGCATGGCCAGCGGGGCCACTGGCGCGAGGTCGGGTAGGGCGCGCGCCAACGGCAGCTCCGACTGGCGGGTGAGCACGAGCCCCGCCGCGCCGTCGGTGCGGTACTCGATGAGCAGCAGCACGGTCTCGGTGAAGTTCGGATCGGCGAGGCGGCGGCTTGCGACGAGCATCTTGCCCGCAGCCAACTGGCGTACCGTCACCTCGCGCCCGGGCTGACGCGCCGTGACCGCCTGCTCGATCGGTACGGCCAGCGCGGCAGCCAGCACGAGGCACCCACCGGCCGCGAGCAGCCCGAAACGACTCGTACGAAGCCGCAAGACGCGCGGGCGGCCAAGCATCCGCGCACCAGCATCGCAGGATTCGTTCGCGTCGGCCAGACCGTGTCGATTCTGGAGCGCATCGTCACGCGCGGCATCTCGAATGCTGCATCGAGGTGGCGGGCTTTTTCGGCCACCTGCTCGAGCGGCCTGAAGCCCGGCACGGGGGCCGGGCTTCGGATGGCGGACTGGACGCGACTACGCCGTGCGTCGGCGGAGCACGCCGAGGCCGAGCGTGCCGAAGGCCATGAGGGTGAGCGCGACTGGCTCGGGCACGGGCGGTGGGGGCGGCGGCGAGGTCACGAGTTCGGCCGTGAACGTCCCGTTCTGACCACACGGACTGAAGGGACTACAGAAGCCGAGGCCCTGCTCGCCCCAGGTCCCGTCGGCCCAACTGACCCGAACCAAGGCCCGGGTCAACACAATCCCGCTTATGAAACGGGTGGTCGAGTTCTCCCCGATCGCCTGAGATCCCCCGCCGCCGGCGCCGAAGATCAGGGTGTTGTCCCACAGGATCCCGGCGTTCCCCGTGAACGACCATTTCGTCAGCTTGGTGCCGTCACTCGTGAACGTTCCCGTCAGCCCACCGGTGAAGACGTAATCGCCAGCCGTCGTGATCGGTGCCGCCTGTGCCTGTCCCGTTGCCAAGGTCACTGCCACCGCGATGGTGGCGGCCAGTAATGTCTTTCGCATGCAATCTCCCTGCGCGCCGCCCGCGTGTGGTCGCCACCGCGTGTCACGGCGACACAGGGGGCGATCGGGTTCTGGCGTGCAGGACCCAATCAGCAAGACCGGTGCCGACAGGGGATCGTCAGCATCGTTGGATGCGGCTCCGCATCGACTGCTCCCGCAGGACGCAAGTCTCTCTTTGCTGAAATATAAGTCGCGGTGAAGCGCAACTGCTGCCGCGGCGTCCGCGACAGGCGCGTGGGGCCTTCGAGCCGCTCGCTTCACGTCTGTCGACTGTGCCGGCAAGGCATTCCGTCGTCGCGCGTCGTGGCCAGCGTGCCCACCCCGGAGCGTGCATCGTCGGCGCGGCGCATAGAATCGCGCATGCCTCGCACGCTTCCCGTGCTGATCACCGGCGCCCTCCTGCTCGGCGCCTCGCCGCAGGGGCTCGTCGGCCAGTCGTCGAGAGACTCGACGGTCCTCCCCGGACTCGAGCGTCCCGTCGAGGTGCGTATCGACACCTGGGGCGTTCCGCACATCTACGCCGAGCGGCTCTACGACGCGTTCGCCGCGCAGGGGTTCGTGGCGGCGCGCGACCGACTCTGGCAGATGGATCTCTGGCGCAAGCGTGGGCTCGGCGAGATGGCGAAGGACTTCGGCCCTGCCTACGTCGAGAGCGACCGCATGGCGCGGGCGGTGCTGTGGCGCGGATCCCTGCAGCGCGAGTGGCTGGCGTATGCATCGGACGCCAAGCGCATTGCCGAGGCCTTCGTGGCCGGCGTGAATGCCTACGTCGCGCTGACCGAGCGTGAGCCGCAACGCCTCCCGGAGGAGTTCCGGCTGCTCGGCTACCGGCCGTCGCGCTGGCAGGCCGCCGATCTCGTCCGCATCCGTCATCACGGGCTGACGCTCAACCTGACGAGCGAGATCGACCGTGCCGAGGCCTACTGCAAGGATGGCTCGGATGCCGCGCGCGTGGACTGGCTGCGGCGTGCCCTCGTGCCCGACGTGACGCCGACGCTCGTGCCCGGCTTCGACCCGTGTGTCCTGCCGTTCGCGCGACTGCGCACGGCATACGAGGACGCCACCGCTCGCCCACGCTTCCCGGCCATCCCGCCGGCTGCCGCCCCGATGTCTCCGCCGGGCCTGATTCCCCTGGATCCGTCGTCCGGAGTCCCGGCGCCCGACGCATCGCTCGTGCAGGGCTCCAACAACTGGGTGGTGGCGCCGTCGCGCACGGCGACGGGACGTCCCGTGCTGGCCAGCGATCCCCATCGGGCGCATGGCGCGCCGAGCCTGCGCTACATCAGCCATCTCGTCGCTCCTGGGCTCGACGTCATCGGCGCCGGCGAGCCGTTCCTGCCCGGCATCTCGGTCGGCCACACCGACGTCATCGCGTTCGGGCTGACGCGGTTCTACATGGACCAGGAGGACCTCTACCTCTACGAGACCAACCCGTCGGCGCCGACCGAGTACCGCTACAAGGACCGCTGGGAGCCGATGGAGACGATCACCGAGCGAATCGAGGTGCGCGGCGAGGCGCCTCGCGACGTGACGATCGCCTTCACGCGGCATGGCCCGGTGCTGGCGGCCGATCCGGACGGGCACCGTGCCTTCGCGCTGCGCGCCGCGTGGCTCGAGGAAGGGATGGCGCCGTACTTCGGATCCATCGAGTACATGCGGGCCCGCAACTGGGACCAGTTCACCGCCGCGATGAATCGGTGGGGCGCGCCCGGGGAGAACCAGGTATATGCCGACACCAGCGGCACCATCGGGTGGATTGCCGCCGGACTCACGCCGATCCGGGCCACCTGGGACGGCCTGACGCCGGTGCCCGGCGACGGCCGCTACGAGTGGGCCGGTTTCCGCGACATGGACGAACTGCCGCGCGCCTCCAACCCGGCGTCGGGCTACCTGGTGACGGCCAACGAGAACAACATCCCGGCCGATCACCCGGCCGCCGGCAAGGGCATCGGCTACGAGTGGAGCGACGACTCCCGGGCTCGACGCCTGAAGCAACTGCTCGCGTCGTCGGCGCGGCACCGGCTCGAGGACTCACGCGCCTTCCAGCTCGACACGCGCTCGCTGCCGGCGCAGCGGGTGGTGACGCTGCTACGGGACGTGCGGGACGCACGTCCAGAAGTGACTCGCGCGCTCGGCCTGCTGCGCGCCTGGGATGGCCACGTGCGCGCCGACAGTGCCGCGGCCGCGGTGTTCGAAGTGTGGTTCACGAACCATCTGCGGCCAGCAGTGACGCGGGCGGTCCTGCCGCCGTCCGCGGCGGCGCGCCTGGGAGCGGCCGATGCCAGCCGCATCCTGCAGGTGCTCGAGGGGCATGGCGGGTGGTTGCCGGTCGCACGTCGCGATCGCCTCATCGTCGACTCGCTGGCCCAGGCCCTCGCGGAGCTGGAGCGCCGGCTCGGTGCCGACATGGCGACCTGGCAATGGGGCCGGTTGCACCAGGCCGTGTTCGATCACCCGCTGGCCGAACGCGCGGACGCGGCGACGCGGTCCCGCCTCACGGTCGGCGCGGGGCCGCTCGACGGGTCGAGCGTCACGCCCATGGCCGCCGCGTACGGGACCACCGACTACCGCCTCACGTCGGGGGCATCCTTCCGCATGGTGGCCGATGTCGGCCAGTGGGATGCGTCGATGGCCATCAATACCCCTGGCCAGTCCGGCGACCCGGCCAGCAGCCACTATCGCGATCTCGCGCCGCTCTGGGTGAAGGGCGGCTACTTCCCGCTGGTGTACTCGCGGCAGGCCGTCGAGCGCGAGACGCGCTTGCGCATCGTGCTGTCGCCGCGGTGAGGTCGGGCCGTACGGTCATCGCGGAAATGTCCGCAATCGACCCTGGCCCACCACCAGTTGATGCCGTGTTTGCTTCGTCGTCATCATGTTGTGGTCTGGCACGGCGCATGCTTACGTGCAAGCAGCGACAGCGGCCGGCGCCCCGCCGATGACAGGAATGTCAGGGGAGCGGCCGAGATGTCACCAGCGAGGCGGCCGGGTCGAAGCTCGGGTGTCGACCGGCCAACCGGCGGTGACGGGACGCTGACGGGAGACCGCACATGCATCCGATTCGGCACAGCACGCGGATGACGGAGCTTCGCGCGATCATCGACGCTTACAGGAACCTGTCGATCGAGGAGGCCGAGGCCTCCGACGCCGGCGACCGTGAAGCGGAGGCGGTGGCCGAACTCTGGCGACTGGAGCAGGCCGCGCACGACGACTCGCCGTCCCCGGTCCGGCGCCACCACCACGCCGCCTGAGCGCCGCTGGTCGTCGCGCGGCCGGCGTCAGGGCGCCAGCACCGACGCGGCCCGCTCGATCTCGCCGGCGTACCGCTCGAGCGTCTGCGCGACGAGCGGCACCTGCGCGCGCGCCTCGTCCCACGCGCGCTGCTCGAGCGCCTCGCGCACCGCCGGCAGCGTCTTCACGCCGTAGCCGGTGTACAGCCCCGGCGCGTACACCTGGTGCCGGAACCACGGCCGGCGCGGCAGGCCGTCGGCGCGGGTGAGCGTCCGCTCTGCCTTGAAGACGATGGCGTTGGCGGTCGCCAGGGTGCTCGCCGGCACCTCGCCGGTCGCCTTCGCCGCGATGTCGAACCGGCGCGCCGCCACCCGCAACCGCTCCACCGCCTGGCGCAGCGGCTCGAGGTCGACCTCGGGCACCTCGTCCTTCTTCTTCGGCACGATCCACGTCTCGGTCGGATTGGCGGCCAGCGTGAACGCACCTTCGTCGACGCGGCGGTTGTGCTCGGTGGTCTCGGCCTTCATCGCCTTGACCAGGTCGCCCACCTCGTCGACGTAGCGGCTGATGCGCTCGGCGGCGCGCGTGAAGTCGAACGGCAGCAGGTCGGCCTCCGACAGGCGCAGCACGGCGCGTCCGCCGACCTTTGCCAGTGCGGCGGCATACGAGAGATCGGGGTCCTGGAAGCGCAGGTAGTGGTCCACCGAGTCGTACACCGAGTGGTACTGCCCGTACTCGCCCTCGCCGCCGAAGCCAATGTCCAGCGAGGCGATGCCGAGGTGCTGCAGGAACGGCGTGTAGTCGGATCCCGAGCCCAGGGCGTCGATCTCGAAGCGCTGCTCCTCGCGCGCCAGGCGGCGTTCGGCCGCCGATCCCTGCAGGATCGTGCGCGCCAGCAGGCGGTCGGCCACCGATCCCTTCACCTTCGGATCCGGCACGTCGCGGGCAATCTCGTTCACGAAGCGCTCGAGGCTGTGCGTCCCGCCCGCATCGAAGAAGCCGCGCGCGTTGCTGTCGGAGTTCACGTAGGCGACGACCTTCGCGCTCAGCGTGTCGGCCAGGTCCTCGACCCACTCGGTGGAGCCGAGCAGCCCGGGCTCCTCGGCATCCCATGCCGCGAACACGAGGGTGCGACGCGGCTTCCACCCCGTGCGGGCCAGCGCGCCGACGATGCGCGCCTCCTCGAGGACGGCAACCATGCCGCTCACCGGATCGCTGGCGCCGGCCACCCAGCCGTCGTGGTGGTTGCCGCGCACCACCCACTGATCGGGGAACTCGCCGCCCGGCAGCGTCGCAATCACGTTGTAGGCCGGCGCGAGCTTCCAGTCGAAGGCCAGCTGCAGGTGGACGCGCGCCGGACCGGGTCCGAGGTGGTAGGGGATGGGCAGGCCGCCGCGCCAGGCCGCGGGCGCCATGGGGCCGCCGAGCGCCTCGAGCAGCGGCCGCGCGTCGGCGTACGAGATGGGCAGGACGGGAATCTTCGTAAGCGACTGCGCCTTGGTGAACTCCGGGCGCGGCGCGTCGCTGGTGGCGGCGACGCCGGGGGTGAGCGGATCGCCCGGGTACACCGGCATGTCGGAGACCGAGCCGCGCTGCGCGGAGTGCTCGTTGCGGTAGCCGCCCTTGGGGTACACATCGCCCTGCCCGTACCCGTCGTCGCGGGGATCGGAGTAGATCAGGCAGCCGATGGCGCCGTGCTCGGCGGCGACCTTCGGCTTGATGCCGCGCCAGGAGCCGCCGTAGCGCGCCAGGACGATCTTGCCCTTGACGTCGATGCCGCGACGCTCGAGCGCCTCGTAGTCGGCCGGCACGCCGTAGTTCACGTACACGAGCTCGCCGGTGACGTCGCCGTCGATCGAGTACATGTTGAAGGTCGGCAGCGCCTCGGCCTGCAGCTTCGACAGCGCGTCATCGGCCAGCGGCGGTTCGGCAAGGCGCGCGGTGAACGACGTCGGTGCGACGAGCTCGAGCCGCCGCGTCTTCGGTGTCGGGAACAGGACGTCGTACCGCTTGATCTCGACCTGGTAGCCCCACTCGCGCAGCAGCCGCGCCATGAACTCGGCGTTGGCCTTGCCGTGCGGAGAACCGGCGTGGTGCGGGCGCCCCGCGAGCTGCTTCAACCACGCCGTGAGGTTGGCCGTGGAGACCTCGGCGTCGAAGCGCCGCTCGAGATCGCGCTGCGCCTGCAGGCGCGCCGGCGAGAACCCGTGGATGGGCGACGCGGGCCGGTCCTGGGCATGACCCACGAGCGAAGACAGGGAGAGCAGGGCGGCGAGCAGGGGAAGCGCAGGTCGCATGCGCGTCATTCAAGCACGACCCGGCTGACAGGACCATCGGGGGCCGATGCCGCACACGCTCGCGGAGTCTGCCGGGAGTGACGTTCGATGGTCACGCGCGCAGCCGCGTGGTCCCCCCCGCGCGCGCGAACTCCACGGCCGCGCGTTCGGACCGCGCACGGGCCCTGGCGACCACTGGAGCGAACCGGGCGTCGGCGTGCAGTACCGAGAGCCAGGGGTCGCGCGCAAACGTCTCGTGGCACAGGAACCCGCCATCGACCACCTGCGTCAGCTCCTCCATCGCGAGGTCGTGCTCGCCGAGCGCGGCGTACGTGCGCGCCACGTAGTAGCGTGCCTCGGCGTCGACCGGCACGCGCAGTCGCTGCAGCGCCTCGAGGCTCTCGTCGCGCTGCCCCTCGAGCAGCGCCCGTAACGACACCAGGTAGCACCGCACCCGCGTGTCGGTGGTCTCCCGCTCGCGCCATCGCAACGCCGCGACGGCTTCGCGATCACGCCCCAGTGAGGCCAGCGCCAGGCCAGGCATGTAGCCGATGTCGCCGAAGGTCTCGCCGAGGGCCCGTTCGGGATCGCCCTTCATCCACCAGGTGTGATGGACGCTGGTCGGCACTGTCGCATCGAGGGCGCGCGCGCAGCGGTGTGCGGCAATCGACAGATCGAGCAGGCCGCAGTAGCGGAGCACGTGGACGAGCCCGGCGAAGAGATCGGGCGCATGGGGGTGCGCCCCGAGGCGGCTGACCAATCGCAGCATCGCCTGCTCGGGACGCCCCAGGTCCACCTCGAGCTGCGCGTACAGGTTGTGCGCGAGCGACAGGTCCGGATCGAGCGCCAGCGCGCGAGTCAAGGCCGCTTCCGCGCGCGAGAAGGCGTCCTGGGCTTCCGTCGCCGGCGCTTCGAACTTCGCGATCACGCGATGGCATCGCCCGAGCCGCGCCCAGGCCGGCGCGTACTGCGGGTCCTCGCGAAGCGCCGCCTCGTACAACTCCTGCGCCGCCGCCCACTGGCTCGTCTCGTAGGCCAGCTGGTTCGCGCGCAGGTACAGCACGTACGCGCCCGGCGTCGCCGGGCCGCCGGAACTGCTGCCGGCCGGCTCGACGCGGCCGAAGTGGGACGAGAGCTGTCGCGCCAGCTCCCGCGACACGCGCCCCTGCAGGTCGTGGAGGGTGCCGGGGCCGACCGTGGCCTGCTCGGTGTAGAGCACGACGCCGGACGGGGCACGCAGCAGCCGCAGCATCACGCAGGTCTGGCCCGACAGCTCGCCGAGCGAGCCCTCGAGCACCACGTCGGCATCGGCCGCGATCGACGTGCCGTCCTGCGGCCTGCGGCCGTACAGGTCGAACGGGGCGCGGACCGACAGCCACGGGATCGCCGTGAGCGTCGAGGCGATCGCGTCGGGCAGGCTCCGAGAGAGGAACTCCGCCTCGAGGTTGGGCGCGAGCACCCGCAGCGGCAGGACGAGCAGACGGACCACCTGCGATGACTCGTCCTGGTCCGGGAGCACCTCCTCGATGGGCGCGGTGAACCGATAGCCCCGCTTCGAGACGGTCTCGATCACGCCGTCGGCGTCCGGCTGCAGCGCCTTGCGGATCGCCGCCACCTGCACCGACAGGTTGGCCTCCTCCACGAAGGTGTCCGGCCAGGGCGCGGCCAGCAGCGCCTGCTTCTCCAGCAGCGCCCCGCGCCGCTCCACCAACAGGTGCAGCAGGTCGAAGGCCTTCGGGCTCAGGGGCACACGGGCGCCGTCCTTGAGCAGGATGTGCTCGCCGGGACGCAGCTCGAACGGACCAAACCTGTAAGCGGCGGCGGGCATTTGGAAATCGTTTGGGGAACTTTTCGCCGTTCTTGAGGACGACGTCAAGCCGCCCTCGCTATCGTCTGGCCATTCCGGTCGCGCAGCGCACCACAGCAGCAGGAGTCGACATCATGATGGACATCCAGACACCCGGACTGCACCACCTGGCCTTGAGGGTCACGGATCTGGGTGCGAGCCGCCACTTCTACGGCACCACGCTCGGCTTTCCCGTCATCCTCGAGGGCCCGGGGCTCTTCCTGTTCCTGGCCGGGCGCACGGCCATCGGCGTGCGTGGCGCGGACGGGCAGACGCCCTCCGGCGATGCCTTCAACCCGTACCGCGTCGGCCTGGATCACCTCGCGATCGCGTGCAGCAGCGCGGCCGAGCTTCGACGGGTGACGTCGGGCCTGGCGCGGGCGGGCGTGCCGAACACCGGCGTGAAGGTCGACCCGACGCTGAATCGCGAGTACGTGGCCTTCAAGGACCCGGACGGGATCGCGTGGGAGTACTACATGGCCCCGGACGCCACGCGCGACACCGTGGTGGCCTACTACGACGCGCTCCCGCCCGATCGCCGACCCCGTGTGCAGCAGGTCATCGTCGACGGCGAGCACGCGGCCGTGCAGTACTCGCTGGACATCGACGGCCGCCGCACCGAGGGGGTCGGTGTCTTCCGCGTCGTCAACGGCGAGATCGTCGACGCGCAGCCGTTCGTCGGCGTCCCGTCATGACCTCCGCCGCGACTCCGGCGCCGGCCCCGTGGACGCGCGCCACCACGCAGGACCGTCTCGTGAACACACCTCATCAGTCCGCGGCGAACGCCGACAGACATGGAGCACCTCTGGTGAAGAACCCGCAACTCCTGATCACCCTCGCCTTCACGCTGATCGCCTCGCAGGCCAGCGCATCGGCGCTCTACACCTACACGGGCAACACATTCGGCTTCGTCAGTGTCCAGGGCCCCACGGCGCCGGCCGACCCCTACACCACGAGCGATCGCGTCTCGGTGGTCCTGGAACTGCCCGTGGCCCTGCAGGGCAACCTGGACATGGTGCCCGTCGCCCCGTCGACCTTCACCTTCACGGATGGCGTCAGCGTGGTGACGCAGGCCAACGCCACGTTCAGCCAGTTCGAGGTGTCGACCGATGGCGCGGGAAACATCGTGGCGTGGCAGATGCAGGCCGAGATCCGGGCAGTGGCCGTCGGGGGAGGCGTCATCAGGCAGATCATCACCAACAACTCCGCCGTGCAAGTGGCCGACCGTGGCTTCGACATTCTCTGCGGACCCGGTTCCAACGGTCTCGCGTGCGTCCTGGAAGACGAGCCGTACTACGACAACCGCGCCGTCATCATGGACAGCCCCGGATCCTGGAGCCGCGAGATCGTCGATTCGCCCGTGCCCGAGCCCACCTCGATGGTCCTGTTCGGCACCGGTCTCATCGGCCTGGTCGCCCGCCGGCGTCGTCTGCGGTAGCCGGTCGACATCCGATGCGTGTTACCTTCTGGCGCGCCAGGGGCCTCACGCATGACCACACCGATGTTCCCGCTCCGGGCGGCCGCGCTGACGATCTGCGCCCTGGCCGCCTGGACACACACCTCGACCGCGCAGACGCCCGCTGCACCCGCGCCGCCGGCGACGACGCCAGCCGCGCCGGCCGGCCCCGACATGAACGCCTACTACACGCTCGGGCCCGACTCGCTCGAGCGTGAGGGCGTGCCGAAGGGGACGCTGCGCGGCCCGTTCGTGCTGCCCAACAGCCCGGCGTATCCGGGCACGCAGCACACGTACTGGGTGTACGTGCCGGCCCAGTACGACCCGGCCGTGGAAGCCGACCTGATGATCTTCCAGGACGGACAGGCGTTCATCGACATGAACGGGTCGGCGCGCGTGCCCAACGTGCTCGACAACCTGATCTACCGGCGCGAACTGCCGGTGATGATCGCCGCGTTCATCAATCCCGGCCGCACGCCCGACCAGCCGGAACCGAACCCGAAGGAGTGGGGCGATCGCACGACCAACCGTCCCACCGAGTACAACGTGCTCGACGACCGCTACGCGCGGGTGATCGTCGACGAGCTGCTGCCGGCGCTGATGAAGGACTACACCATCACGAAGGACCCGGCGCGGCGTGGCATCGGCGGCGCGAGCAGTGGCGCCATCGCGGCCTTCACCGTTGCCTGGCATCGCCCCGATCAGTTCCGCAAGGTGCTCAGCATCGTCGGCAGCTTCACCAACATCCGCGGCGGCGACGCCTATCCCGACATGATCCGCGCCAGCGAGAAGAAGCCGCTGCGCATCTTCCTGAACGGCGGCCGCAACGACAACCGCGGTGTCGGCCGCGACGGCACGTACGACCCGCGTCGCGACTGGTTCCTGCAGAACGTCCGGATGTCGCAGGCGCTGACCGAGAAGGGCTACGACCTCAACTACATCTGGGGCATCAACACGCACGGCCAGCGCATGGGCGGCCCGATGATTCCCGAGATGCTGCGCTGGCTCTGGCGCGACCACCCGGTCTCGACCGATCCCAACGACACCGTGGAGCGCTCGTACCGGACGCCGAAGGCGCGCTGATCACGCCGCCTGCGCGGCGGGCATCCGCAGCCGCGCGATGCACCCCGGCGCGTCGTCGCGGTTCTCGAGGGTCACCTGCCACCCGTGCGCATCGGCGATCTGGCGACAGAGGGCCAGGCCGATACCCGTCCCTCCCGGCTTGGTGGTGAAGAACGGCACGAACACGTCGGCGCCGGCGACCACGCCCGGGCCCTCGTCCACCACGCGCAGCTCGAGGTCGCCCGACGGCTGCGTCGCCCACTCCACGCGCACGCGGCCGCCCGTCTGCTGCACGGCATCGAGCCCGTTGCGCACCAGGTTGATCAGCAGGTGCTCGAGCTGATCGGGATCGGCACGCACGGAGACCGCGGGGCCTTCGTCGACGCGCAGGCCCTCGGCGGGCTGCAACGCGGCGACGCGTGCCACCAGCGGCGCCAGCGGCACCTCGCGCAGCACCGGCGCGGGCAGGCGGGCCAGCGTCGCGTAGCCCTTGAGGAAGCGGTTGAGGGCGTCGGCACGGGCCTCGATGACGCCAAGCCCGCGCTGCACGTCCTCGCGTGAGGCCTCGTCCATGTCGGCGCGCGCCACGAAGCGCCCGAGGCTGTTGGCAATCGAGGTGATGGGCGTCAGCGAGTTGTTCAACTCGTGGCTCAGCACGCGGATCAGCCGCCGCCACGCCAGCCGCTCCTCCTCGCGCAGCGCCCGGCTCACGTCGTGGAGCACCACGAGGTGATGGGCGAGGCCGTCCTGCCGGAACGAGGAGTGGCGCACTTCCCATCGACCCGATCCGCCGGGGAAGTCGAGCGAGACCAGTCCCGGGGCCCACGTCTGCAGCAGCGCCTCGCACCCGAGGGACGTCGCCGACTGGCCCAGCAGCGCCTCGACCGGCCGCGCCAGCAGGCGGGCGGCGGCAGGGTTGGCCAATCGCAGGACGTGCGCCCCGTCGAACGCCAGCACCGCCGACTCGAGCTCGGACATCACCGTGGCCAGCAGCGCGCTGGCCTCGACGTCGGACAGCCGGCGTGCCTGCAGCCACGTGGCGAGCGCGTTGTACTCGCCGAGCAGCGCCCCCACGTCGTCGTGCGCCGCGTCGCCGCGCGCCCGCACCGAGAAGTTCCCCTCGCGCAGGCCCTGCAGCAGCGCCGCCGTCGTGCGCAGCGGCGCCGAGGTCGCGGCCCGCAGCTGCCACATCGCGTACGCGGACCAGGCCAGCACCGCGACGACGGCGATGGCCCCGACCCGGTCCACGGGCAGCCGCACGAGCCAGGCGACGATCGCGAGCACGATCGGCGGCACCGCCACAAGCGCCGCCCACAGGGTGATGCGTGCGCCGTGCGACATGGCCTAGAGCCCGTACCGCTGCATGCGCCGGTACATGGCGCTCCGGCTCAGTCCAAGTGCCTCGGCCGCCGCGTTGACGTTGCGGCCGTGCCGTTCCAGCGCCTTCCGCACCAGGTAGGCCTCGACGTCCTCGAGGCTCATGTCGTCGATCCGCGGGCCACCCTCGCGACCGGCCTTCAATGCGAGCGCCTCGGTCGTGACGCGCGGCCCGTCGGTCATCAGGACGGCGCGCTCGACGGCGTGATCGAGTTCGCGGATGTTGCCCGGCCAGTCGTGCTCGAGCATCGCCTGCACGGCCGACGGCTGGAATCCGTCGAGGGTCTTCCGATACCGCAGGGCGTACCGTTCCAGGAAGGTCATCGCCAGCACCGGGATGTCCTCGCGTCGTTCGCGCAGCGGCGGCATCCGCACCTCGACGGTGTTGAGGCGGAACAGGAGGTCGCGACGGAAACGGCCGGCCTCGACCTCGGCCTGCAGGTCGGCGTTGGTGGCCGACAGCAATCGCACGTCGACGCGACGGGTGCGCGAGGAGCCGAGCCGCTCGAACTCGCGCGTCTCGAGCACCCGCAGCAGGCGCGCCTGCACCGAGGCCGGCATGTTGGCGATTTCGTCGAGGAACAGCGTGCCGCCGTCGGCGATCTCGAAGCGGCCGAGCCGCTCGGCGCGTGCGTCGGTGAAGGCCCCGCGTTCGTGCCCGAACAGCTCGCTGTCGACGAGCGTCTCCGACAGCCCGCCGGTGTTGACCGCGACGAACGGACCCGAGGCGCGCCACGACGCCTCGTGCAGCGCGCGGGCGAACAGCGTCTTGCCGGTGCCGTTCTCGCCCGTGATCAGGACGTGGGCATCCGATGCGCCGACGCGGGCGAGCACCTGCAGCACCGGCTGCATCGCCGGCGACTCGGCCACCAGCGTGCCCACGTGCGCCGGGCGCAGGCTCGCGTTCTCGGCCTCCAGCCGCCGGGCGCGCCGCACCGCCCGCCCCAGCTCCACCTGCGACCGCAGCACCGCGAGGAGCCTCGCGTTCTCCCAGGGCTTCTGCACGAAGTCGCCGGCGCCTCGCCGCATGGCATCGACTGCGATGTCCACGGTGCCCCAGGCAGTCATGACCACGATCGGCAGCGTCTGGTCGACCTGCTTGAGCCGTGAGAGCAGGTCGAGGCCCTCGATCCCCGAGGTGGTGTCGCGCGCGTAGTTCAGGTCGACCAGCGCGACGTCGTAGTGCCCCCGTTCCACGGCGTCGAGCACCGCGGCCGGCGACCCGACGCCGTCCACGTCGTAGCCCTCCAGCTTGAGGAGCAGGCGCACGGCCTCGAGCACGTCGGCCTGATCGTCGGCCACCAGCACGCGCGCGCGGGCCCGGGACGATGCGGGTGCCGTCATGAGCCGAGTCTACCGAGCGGACTCCTGCGCGCCAACGTGGGCGTCGCGCTGGCCCTGGATCTCCTCCTGCACCACCCGTCCGTCGAACAGCTGCACGGTGCGGCTCGCGTGCGCCGCGTACCGCGGGTCGTGGGTGACCATGCAGATCGTCGCGCCGTCGCGATGCAGGTCGCGCAACAGGTCCATCACGAGCTCGCCGTTGCGGGAGTCGAGGTTGCCGGTGGGCTCGTCGGCCAGCAGGATCGACGGCTGCGTCACCACCGCCCGGGCGACGGCGACGCGCTGCTGCTGGCCGCCGGAGAGCTGTCCGGGCAGGTGGCGCGACCGGTGCCCCATGCCGACGCGCTCGAGCGCCCGCTCCACGCGTCGGCGCCGCTCGGCGCGGTCCATGCCCATGTAGGTGAGCGGCAGCTCCACGTTCTCGTACACCGGCATGTCGCCGATCAGGTTGAAGCCCTGGAAGATGAAGCCGATCTCGCGATTGCGCGTGCGGGCGCGCTCGGTCGCCGACAGGCTCTCCACCGGCCGGTCGTTCAGCCAGTACCGTCCGGCGGTCGGCGTGTCGAGCAGCCCGAGGATGGACAGCAGCGTGGACTTGCCGCAGCCCGACGGGCCCTCGATCGCGACGTACTCGCCGACGTCGATGGTGAGGTGGATGCCGTCGAGCGCGTGGGTCTGGATCTCGTCACCCTCGAAGACCTTGCGGATGCCTTCGAGGCGGATCAGGGGCTGGGTCATGTCGATCTGCTCGCTTCCCTGGAACGGACTCTACTTGATGAGCAGGCGGTCGGCCTGCTCCCACGCGGCCATGTCGGACAGGATCACGCGCTCGCCGGCGCGCAGCCCGTCGAGCACCTGCACGTGACGCACCGACGCCTTGCCGAGCCTGACCTGCCGCCGTTGCGCCGTGCCGTCCGGCGCGACGGCGAAGAGGCCAATCGTGGCGCCTTCCTGGCCCGCAGCCGGACGCGCCATGTACAGCACGTCGGCAAGCCGCTCCACCTCCACGATGCCGTCGACGGAGAGGTCCGGGCGGGCGCCGTCGGGGGTCGCGCCCGTGAAGGCGATGTCCACCAGCACGGTGCCGTTGACCGCCGCCGGGTCGACGCGCGACACGCGACCCGCCGCGATGCCGTTGCGCGTGTCGACGCGCGCCGACTGCCCGACCTGGACGTCGCGCGCCTGGGTCTCCGGCACGCGCACCTGCGCCTTCAGCAACGCCGGGTCGGCGACGCGGGCCACGTTGGTTCCCGCGGTCACCTGGCTGCCCACCTCGACGGGCACGGCCTGCAGCACGCCGGCCATGCCGGCCCGTACCATGAGCTGGCCGAGCTGGGACGTCTTGAGCGCGAGCAGCGCGCGCATGCGCTCGACGTCGGCCTGCTGTTCGGCCAACTGCGAGGGCCGCATGCTCGTGCCCACCTCGAGCCGCTTGCGCTCGGCGGCGACCTGGGCGGCGAGCGACCTGGCGCGCGACGTGCTGCGTCGATGCTGGAGTTCGGAGACCAGGCCGTCGCCGAGCAGCGCCTGGTCGGCCTCCGCGTCGGCCCGCGCCTCTTCGTACTGGGCTTCCGCCTGCGCCACCTGCGCCTGCTGCGCCAGCAGCGCCGTCGTCGCGTCGGCGTCGGCACGACGCAGGCGGGCCTCGGCGGCCTGCAACTGGAGGCGCGTGTCGAGGACCTCCTGGGCGAGCGCCGGGTTCTGCAGCTCCAGGATCACGTCGTCGGGGCGGACCTGTGCGCCGGGACGGAGCAGGATGCGCACCACGCGGCCGTCGGTCGTCGCCGGGATCCAGGCGGTGTCCACCGGCACCAGCGTGCCGGTACCGCGCACCTCGCGCAGCAGTTCGCCGCGCATCACGGTGTCGAACCACAGCGGGGCGCCGTCCACGGTCGGCGCGGCGGGCGCCAGGCGCATGGACGCCACGCCGGCGATGGCGACCAGCACCAGGAGGATCACCGGCATGCGCAGGCGACGCCACTGCCGCTGTCGCCGCTCCCGCGGGGTGAGGGATACATCGGGCACGATCCTCACACTGAGCAAACGACGGGCCAACGAAAGCCGGCGGAATTTCTGGGTCGGGGTGCCCTGTCGCGTCCCCGCGTCCCGGATCCGGGACGGGCCGTGTCGCGGGTGGGACGGGCGCGCTACGCTGTCGGCCGGTCACGCGAGGAATGGGCGGCGAGGCGGGTGTGGACCGCTTCTTGTAGAGGGGGACGCGGCGCGCATCGGCGGGGTCACGGAAGCAGCGCGTCACGCAGGAGGGTACGTGGGGTCCGAACCGCAGTCCGATCGTCGATCGCCCGAACCGGGTCAGAGGTCACCAACCATGCCCACGGCCGAGACACTCGTGCGCGACGTCCGTCATGGCGTGCGGTTGCTGCGGCGCGACCCGGGCTTCACCCTCACCGCCCTCGCCACGCTCGCGGTCGGCATCGGATTGACCACCACCATCTTCTCGGTGGCCTACGGCGTCCTGTGGCGCGCGCTGCCCTTTGCCGATCCCGACCGCCTCGTGGTGCTGTCCTCCTTGCAGCAGTCCGAGCGCGGACCGAGGACGATCTGGACGTGGGCGCCCGTGTCCTACCAGGGCCTGCGGGACAACGCCGACACCTTCGAGCAGATCGCGGCCTACAGTTCCTCCGACGTGTCGCTCACGGGACGCGGCGAGCCGCAGCAACTGCGCGCGCTCGACGTCAGCCCGAACTTCCTCGCGCTGCTGGGTGTCACGCCCCCGTACGGCCGCAGGTTCCTCTCCGATGGCTCCAGCGACGATGACCGCAGCGCCATCCTGAGCGATCGCCTGTGGCGCACGGCGTTCAGGGGCGATCCGGCGATCACCGGGCGAGCCATCACCATTGACGGCGTGCCGAGGACGGTCGTTGGCGTGCTGCCGGCCGACTTCAGCTTCCGCCCGGTCATCGGCATCGGCGCGCTGCCGGAACCGGACGTCTACTTCCCCAATCGCTGGGCGAACGACACGGGCGGAAGCGCCTTCCTGTTCCTGCTCGGTCGCCTGAAGCCCGGGGTCGCGCGGGCGCGGGCGGAGGCGGAGCTCACGTCGCTGGTCAACGACCCGGCGATTGCGGCCGCCGGCGCGATGGCACCCGAGGGCGCGCTGGTCGCCAACGGGCGGTCTCGTGCCCACGTCACGGGACTTCAGGAGCGCGGCACCGAACCGGTGCGCAGGCTGCTGCTGGTCCTGCTGGGCGCGGTGTCCTTCGTGTTGCTCATCGCGTGCGTGAACGTGGCCAACCTGCAGATGGCCCGCCTCACGGCGCGGCGTGGCGAGCTGTCGGTGCGGCTCGCCGTCGGCGCGAGCCGGGCGCGCCTGGTGCGCCAGTTGCTCACCGAGGCGGCGATCCTGTCGGTGCTCGGCGCAGCGCTCGGCGTCGCGCTGGCGCGGATCACCCTCGACATGACGCTGCCGTTCGTGCCGCCCTTCCTGCTGCCGCGGACCGGCGGCATCCTGATCGACGGGCGGGTGCTGGCCTTCGCGCTCGGTGTGTCGATCGCGTCCACCATGCTGATCGGGCTGCTGCCCGCCACGCGCCTCGGTGCGGCCGCCTTCAGCGAGGCACTGGCCCTGCAGGCAGGCGGCGCGCGCACCACGAGCGATCGCCAGGGCGAGCGACTACGGGCGCTGCTGGTCGCCGGACAGGTGGCGGTGACCCTCGTGCTGCTGATTGGCGCCGGCTTGCTGGTCCACAGCTTCGTGCGACTCTCGTCGGTGTCGCCCGGCTTCGAGCTCGAGGGCCGCGACGGCGTGGTGCAGGCCGTGCGCGTGGTGCTGCCCGAGCACCTCTACGACCGGCCCGCGCCCATGAAGGCCTTCACCAGCAGCGTGCTCGATCGCATCCGGCTGCTGCCCGGCGTGAAGTCGGCCAGCGTGGTCAACTCGGCGCCGTTCGGGATGATGTACATCCAGAGCGACTTCGAGATCGAGGGCCTGCCGAAGCCGAAGCTGTTTGCCGGCCTGCCGAAGATCCATCCCGGGTACTTCGCGACGATGGGGATTCCGCTGCTGGCCGGCCGCGACTTCTCGTCGGGCGACACGCCAGAGGCGCCGAAGGTGGCGATCATCAGCGAGCGCCTGGTGCGCGAGTCGTTCCCTGGCGGGCCCGGCGAGGCGATCGGCAGGCGGGTGCGCGTGGTCGACGAGGAAGACTGGATGACGGTGGTGGGCGTGGTCGCCGACATCAGGCACATGGGCCTCGACCGCGACGTGCAGCCGATGCTGTACGTGCCCTACCAGCAGGAGACCGGCGCGCTCTTCCTGCGCTTCGTGTCGTTCGTGGCGCGCACCCCAACGCCCGGCCCGGTGTCGGAGGCGATGCGCGCGGAGGTGCGTCGCGCGGCGCCCGACCTCGTGATTCAGGGGGCGGCGACGATGGACGAAGCGGTGGCGGCATCGGTGGCGCCGCCGAGGTTCCGCATGGTGCTGCTCGTGCTGTTCGCGACGGCGGCCATGCTGATCGCGACGCTGGGCATCCACGGCCTGATGGCCTACGCGGTGGCGCAGCGTCGGCGGGAGATCGCGTTGCGCATGGCGCTCGGCGCGGAGCGGCGCGACGTGCTCCTCTTCGTGCTGGCCCGCGCGCTCCGCATCGTCGGGGCCGGGCTGGTGCTCGGGTTGGTCGGCGCCACCGTGATGACGCGCGTGCTCCAGCGGTTCCTGTTCGGGGTCACGCCCACCGATCCGGCCGCCTTCGGGGTCGTGACGGCGATCCTGCTGGTCGTGGCGCTCCTGGCGGCGTGGGTGCCGGCTCGACGAGCGACGCGCATCGACCCCTGGGCCGCGCTGCACGTGGACTAGGGCGGTCCGTCGTCTACGGCGTTGCTCGCGTTGCGCCCGGCGTGGCGTGGCACAGGGTAGGGCGCGGTCTCAGACCGCGCCGTTAGGCCCCCGGGCGTCGCCGTCGGCCTTGGCCGACGGTCAGGGATACGTCAGGGGAGGCAGGAGGTCGTCGGGGCGGCCCCGCCGCGGACGGGCATTGTCACCGGGTGGCAGAAGCGTATCTACTACGGCCACCCCTTCCGCGATGCCCATTTCCGCGACGACGCTGCGCGTCCTCCTGCTCCTGGTGCTGTGCGCGGCCTGCCGACCGCCCCGGCCGCACACGACGTATCTCCTCGACCGGCCGGCGCTGCCCGAGTACGAGCGCACCATCGATCATGCGCGCCTCGTGTCGGGCTGGGACGACGCGTCGTACCGTCGGGGTCAGGCGACCTACCGCACCGCGTGCTACACCTGTCACGGCGATCCCGACAACCCCGGATCGATTCCCACGTCCCGCCGGTTCTGGCAGGAACCGTTCCGCAACGGGGCCGATCCCTACGCGCTCTACCAGACGCTGACGCGCGGCTTCGGCCTCATGCCGCCGCAGGTGCGTCTCACGCCGCGCGAGAAGTACGACGTCATCCACTTCCTGCGCGAGGAGTACCTCAGGACGCGCAACCCCCGACAGTTGGTCCCGGTCACCGAGGCGTATCTTGCGGGCCTGCCGACGGGTGATTCGATCGGGCCCGATCCGCAGCCTTATCGCCCGTGGGCCGAGATGGACTACGGCGACTTCCTGATCCACACCTACGAACTCGCCAACTCCGACGATCCGCCGCGCCGCATCTCTGGTGGCCGCAGTCCGCTACCCAACGAGGACCTGCGCGACGTCAACTTCGCCTACAAGGGGATCGCCATCCGCCTCGACGACGGCCCCGGCGGTGTCGCGGCCGGCACGGCCTTCGTGCTGTTCGACCACGACCTGATGCGCCTGACCGGCTTCTGGACGGGTGCCGGGTTCATCGACTACGAAGGCATCCTGCTCAACGACCGGCACAACATCTATCCCCGCACGGTCGGCACCATCCGCATCGAGAACCCGATCACGCCGGGCTGGGCCAATCCGGCGACCGGCGACTTCGCCGATCCACGCTTCGTGGCGGTGGACGGCAGGCCCTTCGGTCCGCTTCCCCGCCAGTGGGCGCACTACACGGGCCTCTACCGCCACGGCAGTCGCGTGGTCATCGCCTACACCGTAGGCGACGCGGCGGTCCTCGAGTCGTACGACCTGCAGCGGGGCGGCGACGCGCCCATCGTCAGTCGCACCCTCGACATCGCCTCGTCGAGCACGCCGCTGACCATGCGCGTCGCGCCGGCAGGCGCCGCGGTGCACCTGGCAGGCCACGGGGCGACGCTGGCGCAGGAGTCCGGCTTCCACGTGCTGAAGGTGCCGGCCGGCACGCCGGCGCACGTGGCCCTGTGGATGGCCGCGCCAGGCGTGGACGTCGAGTCGGCCATTCGCGCCGCCGCGCCGCCCCTGGACCTGCGCCAGTTCACCCGCGGTGGACCGGCCCGCGACAGCGCCGTGCTTTCCTCGCCGATCGTTCGCGGCGTCGATCGCGACGCGTACGCCGTCGACGTCCTCACGCTGCCGCAGGAGAACCCCTGGAAGAGCCGCATGCGCCCGACCGGCATCGACTTCCTGCCCGGTGGCGACGCGGCGATCGTGTCCACAATCGACGGCGAGGTGTGGCGCGTCGAGGGACTCACGCAGCCGCAGGGCGTGCTCCAGTGGCATCGCATCGCGACGGGACTGTTCGAGCCGCTCGGCGTCAAGTACCACCAGGGCGCCATCTACGTCGGCTGCCGCGACCAGATCGTCGTCCTGCGCGACCTCGACGACGATGGGCATTCGGACTTCTACGAGAGCTTCAACAGCGACCACCAGGTCACCGAGCACTTCCACGAGTTCGCGATGGGACTGCAGACCGACGCCGCCGGCAACTTCTACTACGCCAAGAGCGCTCGCCACGCACGAACGGCCCTGATTCCCCAGCACGGCACGCTGATCCGCGTCAGTCCTGACGGGCGCACGTCCGCGATCGTCGCGACCGGCTTCCGGGCCGCCAACGGCGTCCTCGTCAATCCCGACGGATCCTTCATCGTCACCGACCAGGAGGGGTACTGGACGCCGATGAACCGCATCAACTGGGTGGAGCCGGGCGGGTTCTACGGCAACATGTACGGCTACGGCGCGCCGGCCGACGCGTCCGACCAGGCGATGCGTCCGCCCCTGCTCTGGCTGGACTCGAAGTTCGATCGATCGCCGGCAGAACTGCTCTGGGCCGACAGCCGCCGCTGGGGGCCGCTCGACGGAAGCCTGCTGAGCCTGTCCTACGGCACCGGTCGGATCTTCGCGGTGTTGACCCAGTTCTTCGACCGCACCAAGCAGGGTGCGGTGGTGGCGCTGCCGATCCCGCAGTTCCCGACCGGCATCATCCGCGGCCGCTTCAACGAGAAGGATGGCCAGCTCTACGTGCTCGGCCTGTCGGCCTGGGCGACCAACCAGATGACGCAGGTGGGCGGCTTCTACCGGGTCCGCTACACCGGCCGCCCGCTGCGCCTGCCGATCGCGATGAAGGCGCGCACCACCGGCCTGGAACTCACCTTCGCGTCGTCGCTGGCCCGGGCGGCGGTGCGCCCCGAGGCCTTCACCGTGAGCGTGTGGGACCTGCAGCGGTCGAGCGGGTACGGATCGAAGCGCTACAACGTGCGCACGTTGCGCGCCGATCGAGCCTCGCTCGGCGCCGACGGCCGTACCGTGACCGTCCAGGTGCCGGGCCTCGGACCGACGTGGGTCGTCGAGGTCGCCTACGACCTGCGCGCCGCCGACGGCGCCGCGGTCGAAGGTGTGGTGCAGGGCACGATCCACGCGCTCGAAGCGCCGACGCCGGCGACGGGGGCCACGCCAGAACCGGCGGTCCCTCCGCAGCGCTGACGTTGGCCACGGGCGACCCGCCCGAGGGACGGGTCAGGCCGTCAGCGTGTCTGCCTACTGCGGCAGCGCCGCCGCCGCGGCCCGCTGGAACGCGAGGCGGACGTCACTCGCGTCGCTGTTGGGGAGCCCGGCGCGCTGGATCATCAGGACGTAGGCCACGCCCTTCACCGGGTCGATCCACGCCTGCGTCCCCCACGCACCGCCGTGCCCGAACGTGCCAGGGGAGAGCATCGACGCCACGCCGTCGTGCGGAGTCTTCAGGATGCACGTGGCCAGCCCCCACCCGTAGTTGGCGCCGCGATTGCCCCACGCCTCGCCCTGGAAGAAGCCGGTGGGCAGGTCGCCGGTGAGCGGTGTCGTGAGCGTCCGCATCGCCTCGGCGCTGAGGTAGCGTTTGCCGTCGAGCGTGCCGCCGTTGAGCAGCATCTGCGCAAAGCGCGCGTAGTCGGGCCCCGTCGAGTAGAGTCCGCCGTTGCCGAATGGCGGGCGGCCGACGCCGTAGTCGGCGCGGTGCGGCGTCGCCTCGAGCACGCCGGTGTCCTTGTGCTTCGTGTAGGCCGTCACCAGGCGGGCCCGCTGCGCCTCCGACGGGGAGAACGTCGTGTCCTTCATGCCGAGCGGGTCGAAGAGGCGTTCCCGAACGAACACATCGAACGGCTTGCCGCTCACCACCTCGACGATCCGGCCGGCGACGTTGATGCCGCTCTGCGTGTACTTCCACTGCGTCCCCGGCTCGTACTGCATCGGCGCCGCGAGCCACAGCCGCTCCATGTCGGTGAGCGTGCGCGCCTCGCGCGCCGCGACCGGGTCCGCCTCACCGAGCCCGGACGTGTGCGTGAGGACCTGCGTGATCGTCAGGTTCGCGGGCTTCCCCGATGGCGTCCTCAGCGTCTCGAAGGCCGGCAGGTACTTCGCCACCGGATCGGACACCTTCAACTTGCCTTCGTCCTGCAGCATCAGGATGGCCGCACCGGTGATCGGCTTGGTCATCGACGCGATCCAGAACAGCGTGTCCGGGGTCATCGGCCGCTTCGTCGCGAGGTCGGCCAGGCCGGTGGCGTCGAGATGCACGACCCCGCCCCTGGTGGCGACGACGGTGACCGCGCCGGACACCTCCTGCCTGGCCACCAGGTCCTGCATGGCGGCACTCACGGAAGCAATCCTCGGCGCGGGGGCGGGCGCGGCGAGCGTGGCGGCGACGACCAGGGCAGCGATTCTCGGCAGGGTCATGCCGACGACGTGTACGCCCGGAGTGGCCCCTCGTCAAGGTGGGATCCCAGTCGAAGACGAGGGCGTCGCCCTCGACGACATGGCTCTTCGTGTCAGCCGGGAGGCCCACCGGCTCATCCGCGGGCCGCACCGGTTCGTCAACGCCGATTCAGGCGACGGGCGGCGACGGGCGTATCCTCCTGCGCATGCCTTCTCCCATGAGACATGGGATCGCCGCGACCCTCGCGGCGGTCGTCGCCCTCGGTCTCGCCGTTCGCGGCCAGTCGCCGGCCCTGGCGCTCGTCGGTGTCGACGTGATCCCGATGGATCGGGAGCGCGTGCTGCAACGGCAGACCCTCGTGATTCGCGACGGCCGCATCGTGGAGATGGGGCCCACCGCCACCGTGAAGCCGCCCGCCGGCGCGCGCATCGTCAACGGCGCCGGCAAGTACGTACTGCCGGCGCTCGGCGAGATGCATGGCCACCTGGCCGGTCCGAACACGGCGCTCAACGAGCGCATCCTCGCGCTCAACGTCGTCCATGGCGTGCTCACCGTGCGAAGCATGCTCGGCCACCCGGCCCAGCTCACGCTGCGCGACCGGGTCGCCAGGGGCGAGGTGCTCGGGCCGCGGATCTACACGTCGGGTCCTTCAGCCAACGGTCAATCGGTCACGACCGCGGCCGCTGGCGAGCAGATGGCGCGCGACCAGAAGGCGGCCGGGTACGACCTGATCAAGATCCACCCTGGCGTGCCGCTGGCGGCGTTCGAAGCCCTGGCCCGCACGGCGCGACAGGTCGGCATCCCGATCGCGGGCCATGTGCCCGCGGACGTGGGCGTGCATCGCGCCATCGCGGCGGGCTACCGCACCATCGAGCACCTCGACGGGTATGCCGAGGCGGCCCTTCGCGACGGTGTGACGATGCCGGCCTCGGGCAGCGGGTTCTTCGGGTCGTCGATTGCGCCGCACCTCGACGATCGCAAGATCCCGGCGCTCGTGCAGGAGACGAAGGCGGCCGGGGTGTGGCTCGTGCCCACCGAGACCCTGATGGTCAACTTCCTGTCGGACGAGCCGGTGACGGCGATGATGAAGCGGCCCGAGCTCGCCTACATCACGGCCGACATGCGGCAACAGTGGGAGAACGGCCTGAAGGCTTTCCGAGGCGGCCCGCAGAACCCGAATGCGCAGGACCGCGCCCGCCTCATGGCATTCCGGTCGCGGCTGCTGCGGCAGATGCAGGATGCGGGCGTCGGGATCCTCCTCGGCGCCGACTCTCCGCAGATCCTCAACGTGCCGGGTATCGCCACCCACCAGGAACTCGTCGCCGTCGTGAAGGCCGGCCTGACGCCCTACGAGGCGCTCGCCTCGGGGACGCGCAACGTCGCGGTGTACCTCGGGACCGACACCGATGGCGGCACCGTGGCGCCGGGCATGCGCGCCAATCTCCTGGTGGTCAATGCCAATCCCCTGCAGGACGTGTCGCGCACGCAGGATCGGTTCGGCGTCGTGCACGAGGGCACGTGGCACGACCGGGCCGCGCTCGACGACATGCTTGCAGCGCTCCGCGTGGCGCCCTGAGGTGCCCGGCATCCAGGCCAATCGCATCACCTCGCCTCAGCGGTCTCCTCGGCATAGCGACGCAGGGGAGCGGCCTTGTCGGGCCGACCGGCCGCCTCGTGCCTGAACGCGTACAGGCGTGCGGTTGCCGCATCGAGCAGCACGAGGCCAGGCTGGCGGGCCTGCGCCTGGCGCACGATCTCCAGGCCTCGGAGGACGTCGCCCGTGTTCCAAAGGAGTTCCTCCAACTCCTCGCGCGTCGGGGCGGCTGGCAGCGCGTCCAGGTGACGAGTCGCTGCCAGGAGTGCGGGCTCGATCGGTGGAGGCGACGCGACGATGCCGCGGACGTGCGTGTCGAGGAAGCTCTGCACCAGCGCGTGCATGCGACCAATCGCCTGTCGCTGTGCACCCGGGAGGGTCGGCACCGACGCCACGTTGCCGACCAGATGCGCATGACGCAGTCCGCGGAAGATCAGCCAGTCGCGAGGCGCGTAGACCATACGCTCGAACAGCGCCGCATCGAGGGCCGGTAAGGTGGGCTCGTCCCACTGAACGGTCATGTACGGGACCCGGAGTCGCACGACGTCGAACCCGGTGGCCTTGTCGAGAAGGTCGCCGCCGCCCGGCTTGCCTTCACGTCCGTCGATCGACACGACGGCGCGTGCCCGCATCATGCGTGACTGCGAGAGCAGAGCCGCCGCACCGTCGAAGTTCACTCCGACCAGCCCGATGCGCTCCGCATCGACCTCGCGCGTCGACAGCACGTGCGCAATCACGAACTCCAGGGTCCTCGCGCGGGTCTCGAGCGCTACCTGCGGCCGCGTCGCCTCGTCGCTCGCCGTGCGGCCGAGGGTCGCCGCGGTCGCGACGACATACCCGTGGCTCGCGAGGCGCTCGGCCAGCGGCCACGCGATCCCAGCGCTCCCCAGACCGCCGACGACGAGCGGGTGAGGGCCGGGCGCGGGTGGCGCATCAGCAACCGCGACGCCACGTGCGTCCATCGCGAGGCGTGCGTCCTCCGGTCCACCGGGGATGTCGGCGGCGGTCATCAGCGACAGCAGATCGCTGGCGGCCTGCCCGCGTTCCGGTGCACCCGGCGTGCCGAGTGTCTCCCGCACCCCGTGCCATGCGCGATACTCCCCGTCGCTCATGACTGGACCCACGGCGCGGTGCGACGGGTACCACACCGAGACCTGCACGGGCCACTCGCGCGATTCCAGGTGCCGCCGGCCCTCGAAGTCGGTCGCGGGACCCAGCGTGCGCGACCGATCGCGCACGGCTTCCACCCTGAAACCGACATCGAACGGGCCCTTCGTGGCTGCCGCATCCGTCCGTGGTGCGAGCGGCGTGGTTCCCCACGCGAGGTACAGGACGAGCGCCGCCAGGTACAGGGATGGATGACTCATGGCGGGAGGACGAGCTCGAAGGGCCTGCCGTTAACGCCGCTGCCGCTCCCGATGAGGTGCGGAGAGGAGGCGGGCCGCCGTACACTGGCGCCGTTCCCATCCGGAACCAAGCAGCGGAGCGAGACATGTCGATGACAAGACGAGAGTTCGGACGGGTGGCCATCGCCGGCCTCCCCGCACTGGGCGTGGCGTGGCGCGGGTCGGCGGCGCTGCCCGCACAGGCGTCGGCCAATCCTTCGACGTGGGGCGGTGTCCGTGTCGGGCTCAACGTGCCCTACAGCCTCGGCCTGGGGAACAACCTGGCCGCGGAGGAGGTGCTGAAGCAGTTGGTCGACCTCGGGATCGGCTCGGTCGAACTGCGGGCCCAGCCGGTCGAGAACTTCCTCGGTTCGCCGACGGTGCGCGCTGCCGCGGAGGCCGAGAAGGCGCGGGCGGCGGCGCGTGCCGCGGGACAACCCGCGCCGACGCCGCAACAGATGGCGCAGGGCGGGCTCGGCGGCAACCGCACGCCCACGCCCGAGCAGGCCGCGGCCGCCGACGCGCGGAAGAAGGAGGTGCGCGCGTGGCGCCTCGCCGCCTCGTCGGCGAAGGTGAAGGACCTGCGGAAGATGTACGAGAAGGCCGGGGTGATCGTCGACGTGCTGAAGGTCGACGATCTCTACACGGTGTCCAACGAGGAGCTCGACTACTTCTTCCAGATGGCGCGCGATCTGGGTGCCCGGGCGATCTCGTCGGAGCTGCCGCAACAGCGGGCCGACACCAAGCGCATCGGGGCGTTTGCCGACAAGCACAAGATCTTCGCGGCCTACCACCACCACGCGCAGGGCACGGTCGCCCTGTACGAGGAGATCTTCACGGAAGCGAAGTACAACGGCGCGAACATCGACATCGGCCACTGGATGGCCACGCACGACGAGTCGGTGTTGCCGTTCATCGCCACGCACCACGACCGGATCCCGCACATCCACGTCAAGGATCGGCAGTCGAAGACCAACGGCGGCCAGAACAAGCCGTTCGGCGAGGGCGACACGCCGGTCCGCCAGACGCTACAGGCGATCCGCGACAACAAGTGGAACGTCCGGCCGATCATCGAGTTCGAGTACCGAGTGCCCGAAGGCTCGACGCGGGCGGCCGAGATCCGGAAGTGCCTGGACTACTGCCAGGCGGCGCTTCAGGCCTGATCGAGAACGGGGTCGTGTCCCTGCCCGCGCCCGCGGGTGGGGGCACACCGCGACCGCGACGTCGCGCTGTCCGGCGATGACGCAAATGGGATAGCGGCGCTTCTCCCGGTGCCGCTACTCTGCAGGCTCACTGCAGAGATAGGCCGCACTCGACGGGAGACTCCCCAGATGACTGTCCGGCAGGGATCCGCACGGCTCCCCGTGGCGCTGCTCACCTACATCGCCTGGACGCTGGTCACCGTGTTCGGCATGCGGTGGGCAGGCGACGGCAGCAAGAAGCCGCTCATCGAGACCGTGAGCCACGGCGTCAGCTGGAACCTGGTGATGGCAATTGCGGTGCTGGCGGCCGTGACCGCCGTGATGCGGTGGCGTGATCTCGGCTTCGTGGCGCCTCGATCGGCACGCTCGCTGGCCATCCTCTGGTTCCCGGGCCTGTACCTCGTGGCGTTCGCGCTGTTGCCCGCGCTGCTGGGGATGCCGCCCCTCGGCACGCTGCTGTTCATCGCGCTCAACACGGCGCTCGTGGGGTTGTCGGAAGAGTGGATGTTCCGGGGGGTCGTCTTCCAGGGACTCCGGTCCCGGCTCACCGCGTGGCCGGCCATCGTCGGCACCTCGCTGCTGTTCGGCGGCGTGCACGTGATGAACGTGTTCGTCACCGGCAGGTTGCTCGAGTCCGCGGTGCAGTCGGGCGCGGCGTTCATGAGCGGTGTCGTGTTCATCGCCCTGCTGATCCGCACCGGGTCGATCTGGGTGCCGATCGCCTACCACGCGTTGTGGGACCTGGGGACCTTCGTCGCCTCGAGCGGCGCACCACCGACGGCGGCCCCGGTGGATTTCACGCAGGGCTGGACGTGGGCGATGCCGATGGCTGCCGTGCTGCCGAACTTCCTCTACGCGCTCTTCCTGCTGCGAGGCGTGGGCAACGACACGCCGCTGCCGGGGGATTGAGTCGAGCAACCAGGGAGATGGCGTCAAGTCGACGCCCTGGCGCATCAGATGCGGTGGGTGATAACATCCCGCATCATGCGCACCACGGTCGACATCGACGACCCGCTTCTCCGTGAAGTGAAGGCGATCCAGGAGCAGGAAGGCCGCTCCATGGGCGCGATCGTCTCCGAACTGCTCGCCGAAGCGCTCGCCCGTCGTCGCTCGGCCCGTGGGCGCCCCGCGTTCCGGTGGACGTCGCGCCCGATGACCGCGCGCATCGATCTCGATGACAAGGACGCCGTGTACGCGGCACTCGACGCCGATCGATCGTGAGCTACTCGCTCGACACCAACGTGCTCCTCTTCGCCTCGGACCGCTCGAGCGCACGGCATCGCGCCGCCCGCGCGTTCCTGGAGTCCTGCGCGTCGAGCCCCGAGGTGCTGTGCCTGACGTGGCAGACGCTGATGGGCTACCTCCGGATCGCGACTCATCCAGGCATCTTCACGTCGCCGCTCTCACCGGACGAGGCGTGGGCAAACATCGACGCGCTGCTGTCGCTGCCACACGTGCGCGTCGTCACCGAGCAGGACGGCTTTCCCGACGCCTATCGGCACGTGACCGCCGGCACGACCGTGCGCGCCAACCTCGTGCCCGATGCGCACCTTGCCGCGCTGCTCTTCCAGAATGGTGTCAGGACCCTGTACTCGAACGATCGGGACTTCAGGAAATTCGAGTCGCTCGACGTGCGCGACCCCTTCGCCTGACGACAGGAACGTGGCGCTGCCCGGCCGCGAGCCTCACCAGCCGCCCGTGCCCGGACCTCCCTTGAAGGGCCCGACAATCTCGGGCGTGACCCATCCGCCGTAGAACCCGCCGGCCTGAGCCTCGACGCGCACGCCGCCGAGTTCGCACGCGATCCGGCCCGGGTAGAACGACAGGTGCCCACGAATGGCCTCGAACGCCGGCAGCGGGTCGTCGTAGGACCAGCCCACCGACTCGAGCACGACGGACCCGACCCGCACGGTCCAGTAGCGGGCCGTGCCCTTCCACTCGCAGCCTGACGCGCCTGGCGCCGCCTGCAGGTACTTGGTGACCACGTCCTCGCGCGGGATGTACACCGTGGGTGGGCTCGCAGTCTCGAGCACGCGCACGGCGCGGCGCGATCGGGCGACCACGACGTCGCCGACCCGGACCACCACCTCACGTGCATCGGCGACGATGCGTGGCGGCCGCGGGTAGTCCCACACCGATTCCTGCCCGGGCGCCGGCTCGACGGCAAAGGAAGGGCGTGCTTGCCCGTAGTAGCGCCAGCCGCCTGGCCCGAAGCCCGGTGGAGTGCGTGTTGCGTCCTGGCTCATGCTGGATTGACGCCACCGCCTGGCGTCACGGTCCTCGCACCCTCGTGCCGCCGGGGATCAGTCCAGCACGCCAAGCGCCGTGAGGACGCGGCGGGTCGTCGGCACACGCTCGGTGAACGCCCGCCCGTAGTCGTCGGCGCCCATCTGGAGCGCGAAGTACCAGGTGGTCGTCCGCTTCTCGACGAAGCCCACGTACCAGTTCGAGGTCTGCTCGCCCTGAGGACGGCACGCGCCGGTCTTGGCGAAGAGCTTCCAGCGGGGGGGCTCCTCGACCAGCATGACCTCGCGCGTCAGCGCTGTGGTGCGCGGTGACAGCCCGAGTCGCCCCTCGTGCAGGCGATGAAGGAATGCCACCTGTTCGTCGGCCGAGATGCGCAGGGAACCGTCCACCCAGAAGGGACCGTTCGGTCCGTCGAGGCCGCCGGTGGTGACCATGTTGCCGTAGCCGAGCCGCCGCACGTACTGCGCTTCCGCGTCCATCCCGAGCCGCCGCGCCTGTGCGCGGTAGTACCAGAGGGCCGACGCCTTGAACGCGCCCGCGAGGTCGAAGTCGCGGGCCCATTGCTCAGGCTGCTTCAGGGACGGGTCGTACTCGAGGGCATGCCCGGTCGTCGCCGGCACGATGCCCGATTCCAGCAACATCGCGGTGTGCGGCACCTTGAACGTCGAGCACGGAGCGAAGCGCCGCGCGGCACGCGCGGGCGCGTGACGCGTGTACGCCCCCGTCGCGCCATCGAGCAGGACGAAGGTTGCATCGAGGCCGTCGAAGAAGCTCGACAGGTCAGGTACGGTCGTCGCTGGCCTCCCGCCGGCAAGCAGTGCAAGCGTCACCAACAGCACGGCAGCGCGCATGGCCCGCCATTATCTCGCGCCGGGCACCGACTCCTGCCCGGGCGCCGGCTCGACGGCAAAAGCAAGGGCTGGCGATCACTGCTCAGCGCTGGAAGGGCACGCTCACGCCCCGACACACCCTGCGGGCCGCCCCGCCACCGGGCGGCCCGTGTGTCCGGTTCCCGCGTCCTACCGTGCATGACCCAGGTTGCGGCCCACCCCGACCCCACGGCGCCTTGCCCCGATCACGAGCACTTCATGCGACGCGCCATCGCGCTGACGGCCAACTGCCCGGCACTGCCGTTCGGCGCGGTGATCGTGCGCGCCGCGACCGGCGACGTCGTGGCCGAGGGCTGGAACCGGTCGGGCACCAACCCGACGTGGCACGGCGAAATCGACGCGATCAATCGCCTCGCCGCCGACGGCTGGGGCGACCGCGGCCCCGACCTCGTGCTCTACACGACGGCCGAGCCGTGCCCGATGTGCATGGGGGCCATCCTGTGGAGTGGCATCGGCGCGGTCGTCTACGGCACGTCGATCCGCCACCTGCAGCAGCACGGCTGGCGACAGATCGACATCCTCGCCGACGAAGTGGCGCGTCGAAGTCCCGGATGGCCCTGCACCGTCATCGGCGGGGTGCTCGAACGGGAGTGCAATGCCCTGTTCGATCGCGCCGACCTGGAGAAGCGCTCCGCGGACCGTCGCTCAGCGACCTGACCACTCGCTGACCAGCGCGCGCAGGAGCGCCAGCGTGACGGTGCCGTGGCCGAGCACCTGATCGTGGAAGGCCTTGATGTCGAACCGGGCGCCGAGCCTGCTCCGTGCCTGCTCGCGCAGGCGCAGGATCTCGAGGTTGCCGATCATGTACGACGGCGCCTGCCCCGGCCACGAGATGTACCGGTTGATCTCGCCACGCACCTCGGTCGGCGAGAGCGTGCCGTGCTCGGTGAGCAGCGCGATTGCCTCGTCGTAGCGCATGCCGCGCGTGTGGATGCCCGCGTCGATCACCATGCGCGCGGCGCGGAACTTCTGGCTGGCCAGGTAGCCCCACCGGTCGATGTCGCCGGAGTAGAGGCCGAGTTCGTCGGCCACGCGCTCTGCGTAGAGCGCATAGCCCTCGCCGAAGCCGGAGTTGTAGAGCAGCCGCAGGGGGCGATGCTGGTTGCGCGCCTCGCGCGACACCATCGCCTGCTGATGGTGGCCCGGCCACGTCTCGTGGAAGGTGGTGCTCTCGATGCCCGTCCGGCTCTTGTGCGTCGGATCCCAGGTGTTGACCAGATGAATGGGCGGCCGACGGCCATCCATCGACGGCGGCTGGTACTGGCCGGGGGCGCCGGCCCGGGCGCGGAACTCCGGGTACGGCTGGATCTGCACGGCGACGTCGGTGCGCAGGCCGAAGGCGCGCGGCATCGCGGCGCGCGCCCGATCCTGTGCCGCCTGCGCGGTGGCGATGATCTCGTCGGCGCTCCTGAACGTGAATCGCGGCTCGGTCGTCACCATCCGCATCGCTCGCGCCACGTCGTCCTGGCCGGTCAGCGCCTTCGCGAGCGGGCGCATCTCCTCGTCGAGCCGCCTGAGCTCACGCCAGCCGATCTCGTACACCTCGTCGGCCGGAATCGCGACGGTCGCGAACTGACGGAGAGCGGCGTCGTAGCAGGCGCGACCTTCCGGATTGGCTGACACCCCGATGGCTTCCCGGGCTGCCGGCAGGTACTCACGTTTCAGGAAGTCGCGGTACCGGCCAATCGCCGGGTTGATCGCGTCGCGAACGACCCCCGTGAATGCCCCGACGAACGCCGCGGTCGTGTCGCGTTGGGTCGGCGCGGCAAAGGGCGAACGCGCGGGGTCGCCGGCCAGCAGGCCATCGAGCTGGGCGATCACTTCCTCGACGATGACCCTGGGCGACGAGTAGCCGGCCGCGAGTCCGCGGCGCAGCAGGACGATCTCGTTGTCGATGTACCCGGGAACGGCGCGTGCCCGCCGGAGCGCGGCCTCGCGGAGCGCGTCGGTGCCGACCGGCTGGATGCGCGCCAGGTCGGTGAGCGAGGCCTGCCAGCCGTTGACGTAGGAGAAGACGCCCCACAGCTCGAGCCGACACACGCGCATGGCGGCGTCGCGCTCGAGTTCGTCGAGCAGCACGCCGTGCAGCACGCGATCGGCGTCGGCCGGGCCGACCTTCACCGCGCGCACCGCCGCGAGCAACCGGTCCGCCTCGGCATCCCATCGCGCGAAGCCGGCCTCGGTGTTGTCGCGCAGGGCGCCGTGATCGGCGCCCGGCAGGTCCATCTGGGTGGCCGACTCAGGGAACGCGCGAGCCATGGAGCGAAGGTAGTCGTCGGCGAGCGCTGTCGTCGGCGAGGGCTTCGCGGCGGCGGCTGGCTGCCCTTCGTCGGGGCCACCGCAGCCGGCTGTCAGGGCGTATGCGGCGAGCACGAACGCAGGCAGGCGGCCAGCGCCGCGCCTGAAAGCGCAAGAGGATGCTGTCACGATGCGCAGAGCATAACCCGTCCGTGGTTGGCCAACGACGGATCAGCGTTCACCGTCGCCTACCGTCCTCCCCTCGGTCACGAGCCGGAAGCGCCCGCCTCACCGCATCCGCGCGGCACCAGCCACACGGCCACTGCGGCGAGCGCCGCATAGGCGGCCATCACCAGGAACAGCCAGCGGTAGCTACCGGCCAGATCGAACACCCGTCCGTTGAGCGGATCGCCGATGGCGCCGCCGAGCGCCATGCTCAGGAGGAACACGGCCGACAGGCTGCCCCGCTGCCCGCGGCCGATCGGCTCGACGAACATCGGGTACGCGTTGACCATCGGCAGCGTCCACGCGGCCGACGTCAGCATCAGCAGCGGCACCGCCTGCCCGAGCGTCGTCACGCGATCGAGCGCGACGAGCGCCAGCGCCATCACGGTCAAGCCCGCCAGCATCGTCGCGCGACGCCCGAGCCGCACGCCGAGCAGGCCTGCGGGCAGGGCGCCGATCACCCCGCCGATGGCCCAGGCGATGAAGCCGATCGTCACGTCGCCGGGCGACACGCCGAAGCGCTCCGTGCCGTGCAGCGCGAACCATGTCGTGAACGTCTGGAAGGTGAGCTGCAGCAGTAGCGACGCGACGAACACGGGGCGCAGGCCAGGGGTCGATCCGACCAGCACGTCGCGCGCCAGGACCAACAGCGAGCGGCCCGTCGCCTCGATCGCCGGTGTGCTCGGTGCGGCGGGCTCCACCACCCACGCACGCAGCGCGGCCGCGATGCCGACGACGGTGGCAGCCGCCGCGAGGAAGGCGGCGTGCATGCCGAGCGCACGACCGAGCATCAGGAACGCGATGGCCCCGACGCACATCTGGAACGTCACCGACCCGGTCGCCAGCGAGCGGTAGCGGGAGGGCACCGCGTCGGCCAACAGCGCCTGCAACGGCGATCGCTGGATGTTGATGCCTGCGTAGAGCACGACCATGGCTGCGATGACGCCGACGAGCCCGCCTCGTCCGGCCCATGGGAACAGGGCCATGCCCAGTGCCGCGAGGAGGAAGCCTGCGACGATCAACGTCGTGCGTCGTGCCCCGTGCGCGACGGCGCGGTCCGACCACGCGCCGGCCCACGGCACCAGCAGCAGGAGCAGCACGTTGTCGATTGCCATCACCAGGCCAATCAGCGTGCGCGCGTCACCCAGCGTGGCGCGCACCACGACGGGCACGAAAGTGCTGAGCAGTGGGCCGGTGACGCCGGCAAAGAGGCCGCCCAGACCGAGGACGGCACACGTGCGCCACGGCGCGCGCACCTGGCGCGAGATGGAGTCGTTCATGGCAGGTGCACAAGCATAGGGTCGACCCGCCGTTCACGTGCTGCGCCAGGTCGCCATACTGCGTTTCAATCACCCGGCTAGTGGATCGACCACTTCCCGCTTCGGGCTGATGCAGTGCATCCTGTGCGTCCATCGAACCTGCCATGATGCGCGGGAGACACGTGCCGCGGTTGCCGCCGGCGGGCGCAGGCGCGGGCGCAGGGACGCCGCGCCGTTTCTCGAGGAGTTGCTTCCATGACCTGGATCAAGGTGGTGCCGTTCGACGACGACGAGGCCCTGCAGCGGGCGCGCGATGCGCAGCGGCACCTCTATCCCATCGAGTACGCCACGCCCACGCACCCGCACCACGCGCAGACCGAGGGGATCGTCGCGTCGCACTCGCTGTTCCCCGACGTGCTGTACCACGCGTTCTCGGCATTCGGCGCGCTGATGTCGCCCGACCTGCCGCTGAGCCGCCGGCAGCACGAGATGATCACCACCGTCGTCTCGGCCACCAACCGGTGCCAGTATTGACTGGAGTCGCACGCAGAGTTTCTGCGTAGGGTGACGCTGGACGACGAGTTCGTCGAGGCACTGAAGCGGGACTTCAGGTCGGTGCCGCTGTCCGATCAGGATCGCGTGATGCTCGAGTACGTCGAGCAGATCACGCGTGATGCGACACGGATCTCGCCGGCCTTCCACGACCGGCTGCGCGCGGTGGGGTTCGACGACCGCGGGATCCTGCAGATCACGCTGATCGCCTCGTGGTTCAACTACATCAACCGCGTCGCCGACGCGCTAGGCGTCGGCCGCGAGGGCTGAGGGCGGCTCAGGGGCGCAACCGGCGCTGCAGCCGCTGGGCGCCCCGTCGTCCGGCGAGCAGCCGACGGGCGACGGGGACGCGCTGGAGGCGGAAGTAGGCCCGTCGCAGCATCTGGTAGGTGATGGCCCGGGTGGACTGCGTCCAGGACAACCGCGGGCCGAGCGACGTCAGGTAGGCTGCCGCAGCTCTCAGGTCGTCATCGGCCGGCGCGGGTGAGGCCGCCTGGTCGTGCCATGCCTGCTCGTACACCTCGACCAGCCGGTCCACTGCGTCGTCCATCGACGCCACGGCCCGGACGTGCGCGCTGACCCGCGCGGCGTCGCCCGCGTCGTATCGCGCCAGCTCCTGGGCGAGCACGGCCGGCGACAGTGGCGACGACAGTGCCCGCAAGCCGAAGTTGACGCGGTGCAGGTCGGCGATGTTCGTGGTGGTGACCATCGGCCCGGCGCCGCTGGCGTCGCACAGGATCACGGCCGCTCCGACGGCCATCGCCTCGATGGCGCAGCGACCCTTGGCAAAGACGACGTCGTACTGGCCGAGCAGCGCTTCCGGGTGGTCGGCAGCCACGCCGACGCTCGAACCGGCCACGTCGAGCGGCAGGCCCGCGCCCAGGCACGCCTGGCGAACGACGGCGGCGTGTGCGGCCGCGTAGTTGCTGAAGAGGAGGGCGCGCGAGGGTGACGATGGAAGGGGAGCCCTTGGCACGAAGCGGCGCAGGTCGGCGAAGTTGCGCACCGTCGACACGGCGGTCGCCGGGAGACCCCACTCGCCGGTCATGCGATCGCGCACGGTGTCGTCCACAGCCACGTAGCGGCGGATGCGAGGGAAGCGCGTCGGCCGCTCGTCCTCCCAGCCGTGGCAGACGCGAACTCCCGGTACGCCAGGGAAGCGGAGGAGCGCCGTGAGGAACACGTGGTTGTCCTGGCCGTGGATCAGGTCGGGCGGCTCGCCGAGGTCGTCGAGGCTCCGGGCCACCGGCACGGTCGCATCGCGCAGGTGCTCGGCGACGTGGCCGAGCTGCGGTGCGAACGCCACCGGTCGATGACCGCGCGCCAGCAGTCCCGTGGCGACGTCGTACACGTAGAGCTCGGCGCCTGTCCGGGCGTCGAGCGAGGCGGCGGTCAGGAGCACGCGCACGTGGTGATCTCCGGCACCAGTGCCGCGAGGTGTTCCCACACCGGGCGAACATGCGCGCGCCAGGTGAGGGGTTCGTCGTAGAGCCCGCTGGCCACGCGGTCGCTCCCGTGCCGCTCGTAGCCGGGTGCCGCGCCGTCACACTCGGCCACCACCCGTGCCGTGGAAGGCGGCCCGAGCCATTCTTCCCGGAAGGCTTCCCGGCCGAACCGCTCGAGCGCCCTGTCCACGTCCGGGCGCAACTGGACGTACGCGCGTGCTGCGGCAATCTTCAGGTCCAGCGCCTCGTCGTCGAGGATCAGCCGCCGCCCGAGCGGCCCTGTGCCCCCCCCTGGCGCCGCCTCCAGCGCGAACTCCAGGCTCTCGACGTGATGCCCATGACGGGCCGCCAGCGCGACCGCTGCGTCGATCACGAAGCGGCAGACGTCGTGACCGGGGTTGAATCCTTCCGCGGCGTCGCCCACCACGAGCCTGATCGATCGGCGTTCCAGCAGCTCGGCGAGCTCCCGGGCCAGTCGCTCCCAGGCCTGGACGTCGCCCCGCCGCAGCGTCGCGTAGAGGGCGCGGTCGGAAAAGCGGCCGAACACCGGACCCGGCTCGGCCCCAACGGTGGCGAGCAGCCGCGACGTCGAGGCGAGGCGCGAGATCCCGTGGTGGCCCGAACCGTCGGTCAGCACGCACACCAGGGGCCGCGCGGCCGTGAGCCAGCCGTGCACGCGGACTTCATGGCCGGGATGACCGATGCACAGCAAGGGAGCGGCGCTGCCGCCGGCGTCGCAAGCCACGAGTCCGGAGCGTAGCATGCGGCGCCCCCGGCGCTCGGGCACGGTGGCGGCTAGGCGAGCGCGGCGTTCAGGTTCTCGATCGCTTCGTCGATCTCGGCCGGGCTCTTGTAGCCCACCGTCACGCAGTCGACGCCCGCGTCGCGGAACGCGAAGCGCATCGCCTTTCGGCGGTCCTCGCGGCCGAAGGCGCCCTCGCCCACCAGCTTCATGCCGATGACGCCCATCCGCTGGGCCTTGACGGCGTGCACGTGCGACACCACCTCGGGCACGTTGCCGAGGCCGGACGTCGCGTAGTCCTCGGCATCCATGCTCTTGCCGGTGTGGTTGACGCGAACCATCGCGACGTCGAGGAACGTGTTGCCCGGCGCCCGCCGCAGCGCCGGCAGGCCGTGCATGGACGCGCCGTGCCCGAGCACGACCTTGCGTGACTGCGCCTCGAGAATCCCGTCCTGCCAGCGCGCGCTGTCGGTGGGCCAGGTGGCCGTGTGCTGCCAGTGCAGCAGCATGATGTCGAAGTACTCGGTGTTGGCCAGCGTGCGCAGCTCGTCGAGCTTCTGCCGGGGATCGACGCCGTCGCGCGTCGTCACCTTCGACATGATCTGGTAGGTGTCGCGCGGGATGCCCTTGAGGGCGACGCCGAGCATCCGGTGCATCTCGCCGTACGACTCGGCCGTCTCGAAGAAGCGGATGCCGTTGTCGTAGGCGTGGCGCACCAGCCGCGTGAACCCGTCCTGCCCGAGCTCGCGCTGGACGCGGCCGCTGAAGCTGCCCGTGCCGAACGCCAGCCGCGTCACCTTCACGCCGGAACGCCCGAGCGTGACGATGTCGGTGGCGCTGCCGCGCCGCGCGGCGACGGGGACCGGGCCGGTCACGGCCAGCGTGCCTGCCGCCAGGCCGGTCTTCAGGAACGCGCGTCGAGTGAACTGCGTCATCGGTCGCCTCCCGCGTACAACTGGCGCGATGGTAGCAGACAGCGGCGCGGTGGGGACACCGCACCCTACCCCTGCTCGTCGCCGATCACATGGACGACGACCGACCTGTTGTGCGGCACGCGCCGGTGTTCCCACAGGTAGATGCCCTGCCAGGTGCCGAGGCACAGGCGCCCGTCGGCGACGGGCACGCTCAGGTTGACCGTCGTGAGCGCCGTCCTGACGTGCGCCGGCATGTCGTCGTCGCCCTCGGCCGTGTGGATGAACAGCGGATCGCCGTCAGGCACCAGGCGCGCGAAGAAGCGCTCGAAGTCGCGGCGCACGTCGGGATCGGCGTTCTCCTGGATCAGGAGCGACGCCGAGGTGTGCTGGAGGTGCAGGGTGCACAGGCCCGTCCGGATGCCGGCCTGCGTGACGCGCGCCTGTACCTCGCGCGTGATGTCCGTGAAGCCCCGCGTGCGCGTGGCGACCTTCAGCGTGTCGAGTGATTGGCGGATCATCTGCTTGCGAGTGTAGCCGTCGCGCTGGCACGACGGTCAGTGTTGCTCGCGTCGGCCAAGGCCGACGCCTACACCCACCGACCAGGGCCGATGCCTCCACGCGAGCCGCCCCGCTGACGGTCTTCAGGGGCGCAGCTGCCTGTCCAGCCACGTGAACGCGTCGTCCTGCATCCGCTTGTTGAACTCGTGCGGCACGTCGTACCACATGGCCGTGAAGCGATCGGCGATGTTCGCCCGCCGGTAGACCTCCTCGATGCCGCGCACGGCGGCTTCCATGCCCGAGAGCGGGTAGAGACCGTCGCGGCGGCACTGCTGCACGAGGAGGGGGCGCGGCGCCGTCAACGTGGCCACGTCAGGCAAGTCGAGCTGACGGTAGAGCCCCGGCGGGAAGTGCACCCACGAGTGCGTGTCGACGTGCCGCTGCAGCATCGAGCGAATCGTCGACATGAAGCCGACGACGCAGCCGGCCGCGATGCGCGTGTCGAGCGCGGCCAGGAACAGCGAGCGCCAGCCGCCGAACGACACCCCCACGCAGCCGATCCGCGCCGCGTCGACCTCGGGCCGCGACGCCAGGTAGTCGACGGTGCGCATGTCGTCCCACGCGACGATGGCCGGCCAGCTCGTGCCGAGGACGGTCAGCGACTTGGCGAGCGTGGACTCCCTGGCCGCGCACACCCGGTTCAGGCGGGTGACGTCGTCGAGCGTGTACGCGGACCGCTCCCAGCCAGCGCCGAGGTCGCCGTCCATCAGCACCCGTCGCTCGCCGAACATGAACGCGTCGATGGTGATGACGACGTACCCGCGCTTCACGAGCGCGGTGGCGGTCGGCCGGCTTTCGTAGTTGTCGGCGTGGTACTTCACCATCGCCGGGTGGTTGCGGCCGAAGTCGATCACCTTCTCCTTGCCGAACAGGAACATGCCGCCATGGGAGTGCAGGTCGACGATGGCCGGGGCGCGTCCGCGGAGTCCCTTCGGGATGAACACGTAGGCCGGGACACGAAAGGCCGGTGTCGTCGAGAACACCACCTTCTCCCGCACGTAGTCGGGCCCCTCGTACCTGTCGACGACCTCCGGCGCCGGATCGACGGCGGCCGGGCGGTAGTGGTAGCCATCGAGCACGAGCTGCCGGCCGTTCGCCACGAAGGCATCGATGGACGAGAACCGGCCGGAGAGGAACGAGGCCGGATAGCCAGGCGACGCGTCGAGGCGGCCGACCAGCTCGAAGTTCGAGCCGAGGTCCGCCCGAGTCGGGGCAAGGTCGCGCGGGAGGTCGCGCGGCGCCGCGCCTGCCGTGGCCGCGTCCTGCCTGGCCTCGGCGCGGCCGGTGAGGGCGGCCGCCGCTGGCGCGGCGACCATCGTGTCCATGAACCTGCGACGGCTGACCAGTGAGGCGCGCGGCATCAAGGGACTATAGCGGGAGTCGGGAGTCGGGAGTCGGGAATCGGGAATCGGGAATCGGGAGTCGGAGTCGGGAGTCGCGCGCGAACCTGCCCGTCGGCACTCAGCCGCGCCGGGCAGCGTCGATCGCGGCGACGTCGATCTTCTGCATCGTCATCATGGCCGCGAACGCCCGCTTGCCCTCGTCGCCGCCCGCGGCGAGCGCCTCGCTCAGCGTCCGCGGCGTGATCTGCCACGACAGGCCCCACTTGTCCTTGCACCAGCCGCAGTCGCTCTCCTTGCCGCCGTTGCCGACGATCGCGTTCCAGTAACGGTCGGTCTCTTCCTGGTCGTCGGTGGCCACCTGGAAGCTGAACGCCTCCGATTGCTTGAACGCAGGGCCCCCGTTCAGGCCCATGCACGGGATGCCGAGCACCGTGAAGTTGACCGTCAGGACGTCCCCCGCCTTGCCGCCAGGGAAATCGGTGGGGGCGCGGAACACCGCCGTCACGGCGCTGTCGGGGAACGTCGCGGCGTAGAACTGCGCCGCGCCGAGGGCGTCATTGTCGTACCAGAGGCAGATCGTGTTCTTGGCAACCATGCGTGTCTCCCTTGCTGGTGCGTCGCCTGCCGCCAACGGCCCGGCGCGCACGTCCTGCACCTTGCACTGGACCGGCGGGGCGAGGCCGAATCATCGGTCCACGTCCCGGCTGCCCCTCGTCCTTCGTGCGGTCCCTCGACTGGACGACGTTGATCCAGCCGAGGACTGCTCGTGCGCCACCGATCCCGCCTGCTGCCGTGCCTGCTGGTCGCCCTGCTCGCCGGCTGTGCCGTCGTCGACAAGCTCTCCGGTGAGGGCGAGGCCAAGCGCATCCGGCGGGTCGGGACGTCGGCAGAGGCGCTCGTCCTCGGCATCGAGGACACCGGCGTGACCCTCAACGACAACCCCGTCGTCGCCTTCCACCTCGAGGTGCGGCCCGCGGGCCGTGCACCGTACGAGGCGAGGACGCGCGGTGTGGTCGGGCGCCTCGACGTCCCGCGCATCCAGCCCGGCGCCGTGGTGCCCGTGGCCGTCGATCCGGCCGACCCGCAGCGGGTCGCGTTGCGGTTGTACCGCGATCGCTGACGAACCGGCCGGAAGCTTCTGACAGGCGCAGCGTGACGCCGCGGTTCAGGACGAGAGCGCGGCCTCCCTGGCCAGCGCCTGCAGCGCGTCGTGCGTGTGCTCCTGATGCGGCGCACCGTCGGGCGCCTGCCAGTCGACCGGCGACCCGGCCTCGATGAGCAGGCGCGCCACGGCGACGTGGTCCGCTCCCGGAGCCGCGTGATCCCGCCCCTCCGCGGCCCAGAGGAGCGGCGTGGCGTTGAAGGTCGGGTCGGTGGCGTGGACGTCGGCCCCCGCCGTCAGCAGCACGGCTGTCGCCGCCCGGCGTCCGGCCATCGCCGCACGGTGCAAGGGCGTCACGCCATCGCCATCGCGCGCCTCGACGGCGAAGCCGCACGCGAGCATCGCCTCGAGGGCCGGCACGTCGTCCTCCTCTGCCGCGCGATGCAGCAGTCGATGGTGCTCGGGGAGCAACTCGCTGGCCAGCGATGGCCGCGCCGCCAGCATGGCGCTGGCCTCGGCGCGGGCACCGCTGGCGCAGGCCGCGACGAAGCGGTCGAGAGGCGACAGCGTCTCGCCACCGCCGAGCGCCGCCAGTCGCGCCGCGATCGCGCCGCGGCCGTTGAGCGCCGCGAGGGCGTATGCGGTGCGCCCGTCAGCACGTCGACGACGCGGGTCGGCACCGTGGGCGAGCAGCAGGTCGACCATCGCGACGTCCCATCGCCGGGCCGCGACATGCAGGGCCGTCTCCTGTTCGGCACCCACGGTCAGGTTCGGGTCGGCGCCGTGCTCGAGCAGCCAGCGCGGCCCGGTGGGGTCGGTCGCCCAGGTGAGCATGTAGGGCAGCGGCGGCACCGCGCGTGGACTGCCGTCGACGTCGAGGCCATGGCGGAGCAGGAGCTCGAGGACCGCGACGTTGCCGCCACCGCCGGCGATGTGGGCGGTCACCCCGTCGGTGGGGGTCGCGCCCGCCTGCAGCAGCGCCTCGGCGAGCGGGAGCGAGCCGACCACGCAGCACGCGCCCCAGAGCGCGGTGCGGGGCAGTTCCGGGTGCCAGTCCCAGTGGTACTCCGCATCGGGGTTCGCGCCCGCGGCACACAGCGCGCGCACCACGGCCACCAAACCTTCTTGCCGTACGGGCTGGTCGGCAGTCAGGGTGGTCTGGCACGCGTACAGCAGCGGCTCCCAGTCGCGTGGGCCACCCTTCCGCGTCGCGAGTCCCGGATCCCTGGCGAGCGCCGCACGCACGCGCGCTTCGTCGCCGAGGACGATCGCCGCGTGGACCGAGGACGACGCGATGGCCGGGTGCAGCGCGAGCAGGCGCTCGGCGCGAGCGCCCGCGCCACCGGTGGCCAGGCGCAGGAAGGCATCAGCCGCCTCCGCGAAGGTCAGCGTGCGGGCCTGCACCTCCTCGCGCAGGGCGCTCCAGGACGCCAGGCCGTGCTCGCGGGCGATGACCGACTGGGCGTCGTGCAGGGCGAGGTCGTCGGGGGAGGAAGGGGGCCGCCTGGCGAACGCAGGCAGCATGGCGAAGCGCCGCAGCGCCTCGACATCGCCGGCTCTTGCGTCGCGGAGGAGCGACTTGGCCTGCTGCTTGAGGTGTTCGAGATTCGGGCGATCGGGGAGCGGGCGCGGCACGTACCACCTCCATGCCTTCTCCTGCGGTTCGCAAGCAGGGGGCACGGTTGTGGACGACCGGCCTCGGGGACTGCATCGACCGTGGGCTTGGCCCTTCGCGCGAACCCGCAGGCGCCGGGGAGCGCCTGCCGACAGCGTAGGAGCGACCCGGGCCCGGGTCAAGGTCAGCCCAGGGAAGTGAAAGCCGGACGGGCGAGCGGACTCGTTCGCTCGCGCCGCCCGGCGGGGGCCTCACAGGCGCATCCGTTCGACGATGACGGGCACGGGACGGCACACCGTGTTGCACACCGGCGAGTGGGCTTTCGCGAAACCGATGAGCTCGTCCAGCTCGGCCTCCGTGGCATTCTTGGCCCGCACGTCCATCTCGATGCGGATGCCCTCGTAGCCCGCCGGGACGTCGGCGAGCGCCAGCAGGCCCTGCAGGTCGATCGTGCCGGTGAGGCGCGTCCGGATCGACTCGAGCTCGATGCCTCGTGCGGTGGCGTGGAGCACCGTCGTGGTGGTCACGCACCCGGCGAGCGCGTGCAGCAGGAACTCCACCGGGTTGGCGCCCTCGTTACGCCCGAGCAGCACCGGCGGCTCGCCGTTGGTGAACTCGAAGGCCACCGTTCGCGAGGTGTCCTCGGCGCCGGCGCCGCGGAAGTCCTGGATGGTGGACCGATTCTCGCCGCCGGTCACCCAGCGGTTGCGGGCGCGGAACTCGAACTGCGCCAGCGCGGGGTCGGCCTTGAGCGCAGCGACCGTGGCGGTCATGCGGGCGACGTCGAGGCCGTTGCGTTCGACCTGGGGGATGGCGGGGGACATCGTGCTGGCCATGGAACTCCTCGTTTCCCGTCGCTGGCGCGGGCGTGATGCCCGGGGCGCCGCGACGATGGAGCGACGATATCGGGCGCACGGGCCGCCGGTAAGAGGACGCCGTGCCAGAAACAGGCCGTTCGTGCCACTTCGCGCGAGGACACCGCGATGCCGCAGTCGACGCCGCTCGAGACCCTGATCGTCGCCATCCCGGAGACCGCCGGGTCGGCCCTCTACGGCATGGTGGACGTGCTCAGCGCCACCGGCAGCGTGTGGCACACGCTGACCCGGACGCCGACCGACGCGCCGCCGTTCCGCGTGCGGATCGTCAGCCCGTCACGAGATCCGTTCAGGTGCGGTTACGGGATTCCCGTCGAGCCGCACGCGGCGATCGACGAGATCGTCCGCGCCGACCTGGTCATCGTGCCCGAGCTGTGGCTGGGCCCCGACGAGCACCTGAAGGGGCGCTACCCGGCGTTGCGTGACTGGATGCGCGCGCGTCATGCCGATGGCGCGCACCTGTACTCGGCCTGCTCCGGCGCCGTGCTGCTGGCCGAGACGGGGCTGCTCGACGGCCGCGACGCGACCTCGCACTGGGGCTATCAGGAGCTGTTCCGGCGCGAGTACCCGCAGGTGCGGTTCCATCCCGAGCCGAACCTGTGCTTTGCCGACGCCACGGGGCGGATCGTGACCGCCGGCGGGACGACCTCGTGGCACGACCTGGCGCTGCACATCATCGCGCGGCACGCCAGTCCCGGCGAGGCGCTGCGCATCGCGCAGGTGTACCTCCTCAAGTGGCACGACGAGGGCCAACTTCCGTACGAGCCGCTGGTGCGGGCCGGCAGCCACGGGGATGCGCTGGTTCGGACGTGCGAGCGCTGGCTCGCGCAGCACGGGTGCGAGCCCGGCGCGGTCGCCGGCGTCGTGGCGCACGCCCGCGTGCCCGAGCGCACCCTCAAGCGTCGCTTCAAGGCGGCGACCGGCATGGCGATCATCGACTACGTGCAGAACGTCCGCATCGAGGCCGCCAAGCGGCGGCTCGAGACGACCGACGAGCCCGCCGACGAGGTGGGATATGCCGTCGGCTATGAGGATCCGTCGTTCTTCCGGCGGCTGTTCAAGCGGAAGACGGGCGTGACGCCGGCGCGGTACCGTCGCGTGTTCCAGCCGGTCCAGCGGGCATCACCGATCGCCGGCCGACGTCGAGCCTGAGCCTGGGCAAGTCCGGCTCCGGAGGCGCGATGGTACCGTGGTGCGCATGATTGCTGCGCCTTCCGATGTCGCCGCGCCGCCCGCCGACGCCACCATCACCCCGAGCGGCCTTGCCACTCGCCAACTCGTGCCCGGCACGGGCACGACCCATCCCGGCCCCCGATCCCGCGTCCTGGTCCACTACTCGGGCTGGACGACCGACGGGAAGATGTTCGACAGCTCGGTCGCCCGCGGCGAGCCGATTGCCTTCGGCCTCTACCAGGTGATCTCCGGCTGGACCGAAGGCGTGCAACTGATGGTCGAGGGCGAGAAGCGCCGCTTCTGGATCCCCGAGAACCTCGCCTACGGTGGCCGCCCCGGAGCGCCTGCCGGCATGCTCGTGTTCGACGTCGAGCTCATCCGCATCGAGTCCTGAGCGACGCATCCTCGCCCGTGCGTTAACGGACGCCGTCGCCTGTCGTCCTTCCTGACCATCGGGACGTCCCCGGGGAACGAGGAGGATCGATGGAGGTGTGGAAGCCGATGGCGGTGGGTCTGGCGCTGATCGCCGTACTGAGAGGTGCGCCGACCCAACCCGTCACCCAGGGCGGCACCCTCAGCGCGGCTGCCGCCATGCTGGCCAGTCGTGCGGCCCACACGACCACCAGCCTCGCCGATGGCCGGGTGCTCGTCGTCGGGGGATTCACCGATCGGGCCGCACGGCCCGACGTCGAGTTCTACGAACCGAGTCGTCGCCGCTTCGTGGCCGGTCCACGCATGCAGGCGGTGCGGCACAGCCACACGGCCACGCGCCTGCGCGATGGTCGGGTGCTGATCGCCGGCGGCTACGGTGAGGGTGGACAGACGCTGGCCAGCGCCGAGATCTTCGATCCGCGCCGCAACGTCTTCACGCCGGTGGGCGCGTTGCACACGGCACGCGCCAACCACGTGGCCACGCGACTCGAGGACGGCCGGGTGCTGCTGGTCGGCGGCCTCGGCCGTGACTGGACCTACCTGGCGAGCGCCGAGCTCTTCGATCCTGCCTCGGGCACGTTCGCGTCGGTCGCGCCGATGTCGGTGCCGCGCGAGGGCCACGCCGTCGCCCTGCTCGCCGATGGCCGCGCGCTCGTCGTCGGCGGCCACGACGGGCCGCGTCGCAATCTCACGCTGCACCGGACGGCGGAGATCTTCGACCCGCGGACACGCACGTTCAGCCCGACGGGAATGATGACGGTGCGGCGTCACAAGCACGATGCCGTCCGGCTCGGCGATGACCGCGTGCTCGTGACGGGCGGATCGGACGAGCGCGACGGCGAGGGCGCGTACGCCTCGACCGAGGTGTTCGACCCCGCCACCGGCACCTTCGCGGCCGGCCCGTCGATGCGTCGGGCCCGCTACAAGCACCTCGGAAGTTCCACGGTCCTGGGCGACGGCCGAGTGCTGATCGCTGGCGGGAGCGAGGTCGCCGAGCTGTTCGACCCGCGAACCCGAACCTTCACCGAGGTGCCCGCCTCGTCGAGCCTGACCGGCCTGTTCTCGGCGGTGGCCCCACTCGACGACGGAGGCGTGCTCATCAGCGGCGGGTACGGACCCGGCCGGGCGCCGGCCCGCGCCGCGTGGATCTACACGCCGCCGGCGCGCGGCTCGCGCCACACGACGCGCGCGATGGCCTCGGCCAGCGCCCACGCCACCAGCGCCCCAGCGCCGACCGCCGCCCACAGCTCCAGCGGCAGCGAGGCGTCGCCCAGCATCGTCGACACCACCGGCACGGACGCGGCCAGCACCTGGACGGCCACGCCGCCCGCCACCGCGGCGTGGAGCCACGGGTTGGGCAGCGGGCGCAGCGACGTGTGCCTGGCTGGGTACGTCAGCAGGAGCTGACCGATCGCCATGAAGTGGAAGGCGGCGGCCCGCGTCACCTCGGTGCCGTAGCCGAGTCGGGGGAGGGCGACCAGGCACGAGAACGCCAGCAAGGCCTTCATGGTGCCCACCGCGACGACGAAGCGCACCGAGCCACGATCGAGCAGGGGCGCATCGGCGGGCCGCGGCGCCTGCTGCATGACGCCGGGGGTGCGGTCCAGCGCCAGCGCGAGGGCGGGCAGGCCGTCGGTCAGCAGGTTGATCCAGAGGATCTGCGCCGCCGTCAGCGGCAACACCAGCGCGCCGGCCGCGTCGCGCATGCCCGATGCGAACGCCATCAGCGCGCCCGCCGTCACCAGCAGCACCTCGGACAGGTTGGTCGAGAACAGGAAGCGCAGGAACTTCTGGATGTTCTCGTAGATGCCGCGCCCTTCCTCGATGGCGCCGACGATGGTGGCGAAGTTGTCGTCGAGCAGCACGAGGTCGGCGACCTCCCGGCTGACGTCGGAGCCGCGCTGCCCCATCGCCACGCCGACGTCCGAGCGCTTCAGCGCCGGCGCGTCGTTGACCCCGTCGCCGGTCATCGCGACCACGTGCCCGCTCGCCTGCAGCGCCTCCACGAGCTCCAGCTTCTGCTCCGGGCGGATGCGCGCGAAGACATGGGTGTCGGCCGGCAGGTCCTGCGCACCGCCCGCTCGTGCCAGGAGCTCCGCCCCGGTGAGGGCGGACCCGGCCGGGATGCCGACCTGCCGTGCGACGGCCAGCGCGGTGGACGGATGGTCGCCGGTGATCATCACGACGCGGATGCCGGCCGCGATTGCGGTGCCGACCGCCGAGGGCACCTCGGGGCGCGGCGGATCCCAGAACGTCACCAGGCCGAGCCAGGACAGGTCCGACTCGACGTCGCCCGGCCCCCAGGCGACGGCGACGACACGGAAGCCCTCGTGGGCGTAGGCGTCGGCCCTGGCGCTCCACGCCGCATGATTCCCGGTGGACAGGGCGCATCGACCCAGCAGCACCTCCGGCGCGCCCTTGACGTAGCTGGCCAGGTGATCGCCCTCGCGCACCGTGACGCGCGAGAACTTCCACGCGCTGTCGAAGGGCCGCTCGGACACCACCGGATGCTCGCGCCGCAGTGACGTCACGTCGACTCCCTGGGCCTCGGCATGCCGCAACAGGCCGAGGTCGAGGGGATCGCCGGCGCCCGTCGCGGCGTCGGCCTCGTTGGCGAGCACGATCGCCATCAGCGCGCGTCGCGCGTCGACGGCGTCGAGCGCGTGCACGTCCATGCGGCTCTCGGTCAGCGTGCCGGTCTTGTCGGTGGCGATCACCGTCACCGAACCGAGCGCCTCGACCGCGGCCAGGCGGCGTACCACCGCTCGCTGCCGTGCCATCCGCTCGACGCCCAGCGCCAGGGCCACGGTCAGCACCGCCGGCAGGCCCTCGGGCACCGCCGCCACCGCGAGCGCCACGGCGAAGACGATCATCTGGGGGGCGTGAGCGAGTCCCTCGGCGGCCACGCCGAGCAGGCCGAGCACGGCGGCCAGGGCGAGCACGGCGTGGGCGATGCGCCGGCCCAACGCGTCGACGCGCCGCTCGAGCGGCGTGCGGGTGGCAGCGATGTCGCCGAGCATGGTCGCCAGCCGTCCCATGGCGCTCGCCGCGCCGGTGCGCGTCACCTCCAGGAAGGAACGGCCCCGCACGAGCAGGGTGCCGCTGAAGGCCTCGTCACCGGTGCCGCGGTCCACCGGCACCGACTCACCGGTCAGGATGGACTCGTCGAGCAGCACGCCGTGCGCGTCGCGCAGCGAGCCGTCGGCGCACACGCGGTCGCCTGCCTCGAGGCGCACCCAGTCGCCGGGCACGATCGCCTGCGTCGGCAGGTGCACCAGCGTGCCGTCGCGCAGCACCCAGGCCTGCGCGGCCGATAGCGCCTTCAGGCGCGCCAGCGCCGCCTCCGATCGTCGCTCCTGATACAGGCCGAGGCCGGCGTTGAACAGGAGGATGAGACCGATGGCCGTGGCCTCGACCGGCCAGCCATGCCGACCTTCGTAGGCCCACAGGCCGAGGTCGAACGCGAGCGCGAACAGCAGGATGAAGATGAGCGGGCTGTCGAACTGCCGAGCGAACCGCAGCCACACCGGTGGACCCGCGGTCTCCGGCAGGGCGTTCGGCCCGAAGCGCTCCAGGCGTTGCGTTGCGTCAGTCGTCGAGAGACCGTGCATGCGGCACCCGATGCAGTGTGTCACGTCCGCGTGCCGCGCCACCGCCCACGGCTCGCAGCCGCCTCACTCCCGCCACGATCGTGCGCCATGATGGGCCCCGCGATGACGCGGCATGGAGCCACGGGTCGCAGCGGAGCACCCGTGGCACGACCCTGGAAGCGTCTCGAAACCGTGCTGGCGCTGATCGCACTTGCGGTCGGCGCCGTCATCGCCTTCGTCTTCGGCCTGCACGTCTACGTCACCTCGACGGCCGAGACGCTTCATCCCGATGCCCGACGCATCCCGTCGACGGCCGCGGCCGCGCCTGCCTCCGAGTGGGTGAGCGCCGCCCAACGCGCGCAGGCCGCGGTGCGGGCGCGCATCGTCTCGCAGAACCTGCCGGGTGTGTCGGTGGCGGTCGGCACGGGCCGCCACGTGGTCTGGGCCGAGGGCTTCGGCTGGGCCGACCTCGAGACGCGGGCCGTCGTGTCCCCCGACACGCGCTTCCGGATCGGCACGGCCTCGATCCCGCTCACGTCCGCGGCGGCCGGCCTGCTGATCGACCGCGGCAGCCTGACGCTCGACGCGCCCATCCAGGTGTACGTGCCCGAGTATCCGAAGACGACGTCGCCCGTGACGCTGCGGCAGGTGATGGGCCATGTCGCGGGCCTGCGCACCGACAGCGGCGACGAGGGTCCACTCTTCGGCCAGCACTGCGAGCGGCCGGCCGACGCCCTCGCGCACATCGGCGATCCCTCACCGCGCGTCGCGCCCGGCAGCGCGTACCGCTACTCGCGCTACGGGTTCATCCTCGTCAGCGCAGCGATCGAGACGGCCGCGGCGCAGCCGTTCCTCCGGTTCATGCGCGATCGCGTCTTCGAGCCGCTCGGCATGGAGAGCACGCGTCCCGACCCCGGCGATGAACACGGCGCGGGCCAGGCAGTGTCGTACTTCCCTCGATACTCGGCCGACCCGCGCTACGGCGTCGACTCGATGCGATCGCTCGACTACTCCTGCTACGCGGGCTCGAGCGTGTTCGTGTCGACGCCGACGGACCTGGTGCGCTTCGGCCTCGCCATCAACGACGGCACGCTGCTGAAGCCGGAGACCGTGACCCTGTTGCAGACCCCGCTCCGCCTGGCCGACGGGAAGGACACCGGCTACGGACTGGGCTGGGACGTCGAGACCTACACCCTGGGTGGCGCGCCGGTGCAGGTCGTCGGCCACGACGGCGACCTGCTCGGCGGCATCGTGAGCACGCTGCTCGTGTGGCGCGAGCGGGGGCTGGTGGTGGCGGTGGTGTCGAACACGTCGTATGCCGACACGCCAGCGATTGCGCGCGACGTCGCCGAGGCGTTCGTCAGGTAGGCCCTACCCCAGCGTCTCGTACCTCACCTCGACCACCTCGATGCGCTCGTCGCCCTTCGGCGCACGCAACGTGACGACGTCGCCCACCTTCGCGCCGAGCAGCGCCCGCGCCAGCGGTGCGCGCCACGAGATCCGCGCGTCGCCGTTGTCGATCTCGTCGACGCCGACGATGGTGAGTTCGCGCGCCTGCCCGGACTCGTACTCGATGGTCACCGTCGCGCCGAAGCGCACCTGCGTCAGGCCCTTGCCGGCGTTGTCGACCACGACGGCCTTGTCCAGGCTCTTTGACAGGTAGCGGATGCGCCGATCGATCTCGCGCAACCGCTTCTTGCCGTAGATGTAGTCGCCGTTCTCCGAGCGGTCGCCGTTGGCGGCCGCCCAGGCCACGGTGTTCACCACCGGCGGGCGCTCTTCCTTCCACAGGCGCGCCAGCTCGTCCTGGAGTCGCTTGTACCCGCCGGGAGTGATGTAGTTCTTGACCTCGTCAGCCATGTCCGTGCGAGCGACGCCCGGGTCGCTCCGCTCAGCGCACAGGGTAGCGTGTTTGCGCGGAGGCGTTGCCGTCGGCCAGGCGCCAGGCCGCTACGGGCCGGCAACGAGGCGCTCGAGAGCCTCGACGGCGACCTCCACACCGTCGAGCCTGATTGTCGGCGCCAGCGCGCCGGCGCGCCCGACGACGTCCGGAGCCAGGGCGCGCTCGACCGCGTCCTGCAGCGACGTCGCGCTGGGTGGCCCCGCCGGATGCGCGACTCCGATCCCGAGCGCGGCGACGCGGCCGGCCCAGTAGTGCTGGTCGTACTGATGCGGCACCACCACCTGCGGCACTCCTGCTCGCGCCGCCGCCGTTGTCGTCCCCGCGCCGCCGTGGTGGACGACCGCCGCGACCCGTCGAAACAGCGCCATGACGTTGACGTCGCCGATCGGCAGGCAGCTCGTCGTCGCGTCGGCGAGCGCGTCGTCGAACCAGCCTCGCGACACGACCACGCGCACCCCAAGCGAGGCGGTGAGCGCGCGGATGGCGCCTGCCGCGTCGCCGCCGGCGCGCGTGCTGCCGAAGCCGATGTAGACGGGCGACGCGCCGGCGTCGAGGAAGGCCACCAGTTCCGGCGCGAGCGGTTGCGTGTCCTCGAGCATCCAGGCGCCGGTCTGTCGCACCTCGCGCGCCTCGCCCGGCCAGGGTCCGAGCACCGGGTCGGCGGCGAGCCATGGTCGGTCCGTGAACATGTGCGCGCGGACGTCGCCGACCGCCGGCAGGCCGAGCCCGGCCCGACGCTCGTCGAGGGCCTGGCCGAACAGCGTCGTCATCCGCTCGGCGTCCTCGGCCCATGCGGCCGCCACGTCGCCGGGTGCCGCCCTGCGGCCCGGCACGGCTGGCGGGGGATGGTGGGGCGATGGCAGGACCGTGGCCGAGTAGGTCGCGAACACGTACGGCACGCCCACGTGCTCCGCCACGGATCGGGCCGCCACCTGCAGGGCGCTGGCCGCGACGATGACGTCGCAGTCCACGGCGACGGGGAGCAAGGCATCGAACTGCGTGCCGACCGTGCCGGCGGCCATCTGTCTCACCTGCTCCGGCGCCGGCGGCGCCGGCGGCGCGCCCATCGGCCGAGCGGCGGCAAACGCTCGCACCGACGGCCCCACGGGCGTGAACGCGAGTTCGTGCGCCGCGATCCAGTCACCGAAGTCCGGCGGTGCGCACACGCGCACCTGGTGTCCGCGCCTGCGTAACTGCACGCCGAGCGCCACGAGCGGCTGCACGTCACCTCGCGATCCGATCGTCGTCAACAGAGCACGCATCAGCTGGCCTCCTCGATGGCGACACGCGGTCCTTCCGCGGTCGGACGTGGAGCACCGTACCGGATTGACGACCAGTGCGGGAGCCTGTTTCCGTGCTTGACGTACGGCGTACGATCCTCGTGGCACCCTCGACATCCACGCGGCGACGCCGCCTCGGCACACCGCGGCCGATGATGCCGGGGCTAGCCCCGTCGTCGCGGCGCGGGCGGCGTGTCGATCCAGTAGCGACGCTTGGGCGCGCGAAGCTCCGTGCCCTCGATGATGTTCTCGAGCACGCCGCCGTTCTTCTCGATCACCCGGATCGAGCCGATGTTGTCGTCGTCGCAGGTGACGAGCACGCGCGAGAGCCCGAGCTGCATCCGGGCGAGGTCGAGCGCCTGCCGGAGCATCTCGGTGGCGTAGCCCCGACGCCTGAACTCCGGAACGACGGCATAGCCGATGTGACCGGCCACCCGCTCGAGCGCTGGCGTGAGCTCGTGTCGTAGCGAGACGCGGCCGACGACGCGACGACCGACGAAGGCGAAGAGGAACGTCGACGGCACCTGGCCGACGCCGAGGTGCTCGCCGCGCTCCCGCGCAGCCAGCGCGTCGAGGTACTGCGGCATCGACATGCCGTCCTGGTACAGGTGCAGGAAGGTCGGCACGTCGAGCGACGTGGCGGCGTGCGCCCGCAGGAGTTCCGCCTCGTCCTGCAGTCGTGGCCGCCGCAGTACGAGGCGGTGCCTCATGCGGGGCATCAGGGGCGCGCCACGACCCGCGTCGTGTAGGCGACGCCATCAGGCGTGCCACCCACCGCGAGGTGCCCGAGCACCGTGCGCGTGGCGGGGTCGATCACGGCGACGCGCGTCTCGGCGCTGAGCGACTGGAACACGTGACGGCCGTCGGGCGTGATCGTGACCCCCTGGGGCGCGCCAGGCAGCGGCAGGATGCCGATCACGCGGCGCGCGGCGCGGTCGATGAAGCGCACCTCGTTCAGCGTCGGGTCAGGGACGATCACCTGGCGACCGTCGGGCGTGAACAGCATCCGGTAGGGCCACTTCAGGCCCTCGGCGGCCCTGGTCACGGCGCCCGTCGACGGGTCGAGCACGCTCACCTGGCCGGTCTTGTTGCTGCCTACCCACACTTCCTTGCCGTCGGGCGTCACGTTGATCGCCTCGGGGACCTCGGGAACGGGATAGCTGCGCACGGCGCGCTTCGCCGTCATGTCGAGGGCGGTCACGGTGTGGTCACGCATGTTGCCCGTGTAGCCGCGCGTGCCGTCGGCGGTCACGCCGACCATGTGCGAACCGCCGGCGTCGGTCGCGATGGCGTGCCGCACCACGCCCTCGACCACGTCGACGACGACGACGGCCCGCGTCTGTTCGCAGGTGACGGCGACGAGGCGGTTGCCCGGCAGGAACACGATGCCGTGCGGGGCCCGATGCTCGCCGAGGTCGATCGTCCGCGCCACCTTGAGCCCGGGCACGTCGATCACCGTGAGTGTCTTCCGCTCGCCACCGTAGTCGGTGATCACGGCCAGCGAACCGTCGGGCGACAGGACGATCTCGTGCGGGTTGGTGCCGGTGGGCAAGGTGGCCAGGGTGCGCCCGGATCCGACGTCGACGATGGTGGCGGTCGAGGGCGTCTTGTTGGTGACGACGAGCGTGCCCGAGAGTCCGGCGACCTGGGCCGAAGCGACGGAGGCGGTCGCAGCGAGCGCGACGCCGGCTGCCACGAGGGGCCGCAGGAGGCGGAAGGCGGGAGTGGTGTGCGACATCGGGGGCGTGTCTCCGTGAACGAATCAGCGAGGCGGGCCGCTGACCGGCTGCGTCGAGAAGCGGACCTTCGTGAAGAGCTCGGGGACGTGCGAGTCCCACACGCCGTGGGAGCTCCAGGCCCAGCCGCCGGGATCGGCCGACGGCGGCGCTTCCTTGTACGTGTTGAACCGCGAGAAATCCATGCGCCACTCGTCGCCGTCGCGCGGCGGGAGGGCGCGGCGGTCGGGCATCGCGAGCGGCTCGAGCGACGCCCAGGGAATGCGGAGCTCGACGGTCCAGCCGCGGTCGCGGTCGCGGGGATCGTTGATCGTGCCGTCCACGTGCACGGCCGTCTCCAGCCCCGGCATGTCCCAGTTCCAGTAACCGATGCGCGGGCCCCTCGGATGGTTCTTCAGGCCGACGCCGTTGAAGGGCCTGACGCCGGGGCGGCCGCGTTCGAACTCGGGGCGACTCGCGTAGCCCGACGACTCGAACGCGCGCTCCCAGATGAAGAAGACCTCGTAGATGGTCCCGTACGCGTTGATCTCGAACTCGTAGTACGCGTCGCGACCCGCGATGAAGAGCTCCACGTCGTTGTTCGTGTAGATCAGTGAGTCACGCGTGGTGAGCGTCGCCTCGACGAACGGCTCCTCCACCCAGTAGCCGACGTACAGGTACTGGTCGTCCCACAGGACGGCGGCTCGCGTGTCGTGGATGCCCGGCGCGCCGCCCACGAGGTGCGCGAACCGCGGCGACCTTTCCGCAGCCTGCCAGTCGCGCTCGTCCAGCCGGCCGTCGATGACCAGCGGCCCGGTGGCGCGCCTGGCCGTGTACTCGGCAATCCGGTCCTCGGGCCACGGGAAGGGCCACGGCTGCGCGTGCGTCGCCATCGGCACGCATGCTAGCAGGGCAGCCCAGGGGACCAGGGACCAGGGACGGGTCACAAGGGAGGCGAGGGACAAGGGAGGAGGATAGAACGGGGAGGAGGGGACGAGGAAGGCAGGGTGTGACATGCCCGGCCGCACGTCTCATCCCCGTATCGGCCGTACGCGCCAGCGGCCCCAGGCGACCACCAGGATCATGGCGAGCAGCACCGTTGTCGTCACCGACGATTGGTACTCGCCGCGCGCGACGTGCGTGACGGTGGCGCCAATCATGATCGGCACCAGGCCGGCCGCGGCCAGGGGCACGAGCCAGGGGGCGATGCGCGTCACCCCCGGGACGATGAGCCCGATACCGGCGGCGACCTCAGCCACGCCCAGGAAGTACCGGAACGGACGCCAGAGCGACGCATCCATCAGCACCGCGAGCTCGGGCGAGGGGAACAGGAACATCAGGCCGTGCGCGAGGAACGCCGCGGCGAGGAGGATCTGGAGCGCCCACAGGAGCACGTTCATGGCCATTGGACAGCGGCCCGCCCCGGAAGTCATCGCCGGCGCTGGCCGCCACTCCGTCGGTCGTCGGTCGCGTCACTCCCGGGCGTTCTTCTCATCCCTTGTCCCGACCCTTCCGTGTCCCTCGTCCCTTGTCCCTTGTCCCTCGTCCCTTGGGCACTCGTCCCTTGTCCCTTGTCCCCCTCGTCACTTGCGTACTCGTCCCTTGTCCCTCGATCACCCTGTGCTAGCGTTTCCCGCCATGTCCCTGCTCGGATCCCGGGTGATTCCCGCCCTCCTCGCCGTGGCCGGCTCGGCTGCCGTGCTCGTGGCCGCCGGCCCCGAACCCATCGACCATGCGGTCAACGCCCGCATCAGGGCCGAGGCCCGCGATCGTTCGCAGATCATGCAGACCCTGCACGTCCTCACCGACGTGTACGGCCCGCGCCTCACCGGCTCGCCCAACCACAAGGCTGCCGCCGAGTGGACCATCGCCGAGATGAAGCGGTGGGGATTCGACGCCGGTCGCCTCGAGGAATGGGACTTCGGCCACCCGGGCTGGCTCAACGAGCGGCTCACCGCGCACGTCATCGCGCCAGTGAAGGACGCGCTGGTTGCCGAGGCGCTTGCCTGGACCAACGGCACGAACGGTCCGGTCAAGGCACAGGTGGCCCATCTGGTGCTGCCCGAACGGCCGACCCAGGCGACGCTCACGGCCTTCCTCGCCGACAAGGCCGCCGCCGTGGCCAACCGCATCGTGATGGTGGGCGCGGTCACACAGGTGCCGGTGAACTTCTCGCCGGCGCCGCTGCGCCGCGACTACGACGACCTGGCGGCGATGTTCGACCCGGTCAACCCGCGCGCGCCCCAGTTCCCGGGCGGCCCGGCGGCGGGTCCCGGCCGCGGGCCGCAGGCCCCCGACCCGTCGCGCCTCACGCCCCGGCAGGTCGCCGAGCAGGTGGACGCGTTCCTGGTGGCCAACAAGGCCCTGGTCCGGATCAACGACGGCGGCCGCGATCACGGGCAGATCCGCGCCTTCAACAACCCGAGCTTCGACGGCGCGAAGACGGTGCCGACGATCATCCTGCGCAACGAGGACTTCGGCCGGCTCGCGCGGCTGATCGCCGCCGGCCGCACGGTCGAGCTCGAGGTCGACGTCGTCAATCGCTGGTATCCCGAGGGACGCACCTCCTACAACGCCATCGCCGAGATCACGGGCACCGACAAGGCGCAGGAAGTGGTGATGCTCGGCGGTCACCTCGACTCCTGGCACGCCGCGACCGGCGCCACCGACAACGCCGTCGGCGTTGCCGTGATGATGGAGGCGGCGCGCATCCTGAAGGCGATTGGCGTCAAGCCGCGCCGCACGATTCGCGTCGCGCTGTGGGGTGGCGAGGAGCAGGGCCTGCTCGGCTCGAAGGCCTACGTGGCGAAGCACTTCGGCACGGCGGAGAGCCCGCTGCCCGAGTACGCGACCTTTGCCGGGTACCTCAACGTCGACTCCGGCACGGGGCGCGTCCGCGGCGCCACGGTGTTCGGGCCCGACGAGGCCGCGCGCATCCTGCGCGAGATCTTCGCGCCCTTCGAGGACCTCGGGTTCGTCGGCGCGACGGCCACCAGGAGCCGTCGCACGGGCGGCACCGACAGCACGTCGTTCAACGCGGCGGGCCTGCCGGGCATCGGCCTGATGCAGGACCCCATCGAGTACGGGTCGTACACCTGGCACACCAACCTCGACACGTACGAGCGCGTGGTCGAGGCCGACGTGAAGAAGAGCGCGGCGATGATCGCCTCGGCGCTCTACCACCTGGCGATGCGCGACGAGATGCTGCCGCGCTTCACGAAAGCGGAGATGCCCGAACCGCCGCCGGCGCCCGGCGCGACACCTGCTCCGACCGCCTCGCCTGCGGCGACGCGGCCTTAGCCACCTGCACGACCAACGGCGGGGTGGGACACCCCGCCCTACCCTTGGGCCTCGCTGCGGATCTCCCACTCGGTGGAGCCCGCCGTGAGCAGGACCAGTCCGATTCCGGCGACCGTGCCGGTCGCGAGCAGCCGCATCAGCAGGACGGTCATCCCGAACAGCAGGTCCTGCTGGTCGCGCGCGACCGCCGCCAGCTCCATCTCCGCCAGCGTCGTCACGGGCACGTCGGGGATGCGGTCCGGCCGTCGCACCATGCGGCCGGCCATCTCCACGACCGGCTGGTCGAAGGTCTGTCGCTCCGACCCCCGCGACCCGAAGCGGCGGGTCGACCACGTGCCGTAGGAGAGGGCGACCGACAGGATCAACAGGCCGAGGAGCACGCGGGTCCGGACCCGGCCGCGGAACGCCGCCGACGAGAATCGAGAAGCCACACCCGTGTATCGGCTCGCCGGGACGCCGGCGCCAGTCGTGCGATCCTCGACGCGTGGACCTGCCGTCGGCCATCGTCACGCTCTTCCTGGTCATGGATCCGCTCGGGAACGTGCCGCTGTTCCTGGCCGTGCTCAAGGGCGTGCCCCCGGAGCGGCGGCAGCGGGTGCTCGTGCGCGAGCTGCTGATCGCCTACGTCGTGCTCGTCCTGTTCCTGCTGATGGGCGGCGCCTTCCTGCGGTTCCTCGGCCTCGGGCAGGAGGCCGTCAGCGTCGCCGGCGGCATCGTGCTGTTCCTCATCGCGCTCCGGATGATTTTTCCGGACCACGGGTCGCTGACCGAGGGCGGTCCGGAGGGCGAGCCCTTCGTCGTTCCCCTCGCGATCCCGCTGGTGGCCGGGCCGTCGACGCTCGCCACGCTGCTCCTGCTCGACCGGTCCGCGCCCGGAGCGACCCTGTCGCTGCTCGTCGTCGTGTCGGTGGCCTGGGCACTGAGTGGCGCCATCCTGCTCTCCTCGACGTTCTTCTATCGGGTGCTCGGCCAGCGTGGCCTCATCGCGATGGAGCGGCTCATGGGCATGCTGCTCGTGATGGTGTCGGTGCAGATGCTCATGGACGGCATCGCGACCTTCCTCCGCCAGCAGTGACGCGACAGTCGCGGTGGCTGTGTACAATCGGCCCCATCGCGCGCAACGGGCGCGCCAGGGCGGGGGAGTCCGACATGCGCAAGACGATGAACTACGTGTGGATGGGAGTGGTGGCGGTGCTGGCCCTCTCTCCGGCGGCCAGGGCCTTCCCGCGGGCGCAGCAGCAGGAGGTGGCCTCCACCGGCAAGGCCGCGGCCTTCGTGGGCAGCGACCTGTTCCGCTCCTACTGCGCGACCTGCCACGGCGAGGCGGCCAAGGGCGATGGTCCTCTCGCCTCGATGCTGAAGAAGCGGCCGGCCGACCTGACGATGTTCAGCAAGAACAACGGCGGCACGTTCCCCGCCGAGCTCGTCGGCCGGATCATCGACGGCCGCAAGCAGGTGGACGGTCACGGCGGCAAGGACATGCCGGTGTGGGGCGACGCCTTCAAGGAGGCCGGCGGCGGCTCGGACGAGGCGGCTATCAAGGCGCGCATCGACGCGCTCGTCCGCTACCTGGAGACGATTCAGGTCAAGTGACGTCGTGAGCGGCGCGGTGGGACACCGCGCCCTACCCTCGCGACCCTCACGGCAATTCGCGGACGCGGATCAGGCGGAACTCGACGGGCGAGCCCTCGGCCTCGAGGCACAGGAAACCCGACCGGGGTTCTGCGCCGCGTCCGCCCGAGACTTCTTCGCCGTTCACCCACAGCCGGATTTCGCCGTTGATGCCGCGGACGTAGTAGTGGTTCCACTCGCCGACGCCGTTGCTGCGCTCGGCGCGCGGGAAACTGCGCGACCCGTCGGGTGACAGGGGCGCGAACGGCTGCAGCTTCGAGTTGCCGACGGCGAAGATGTCGCCGTTGGTGGTGAACCACCCATCCGGCTTGCCGCCGCTCGTCTCCTTGAACCACTGCCGGTAGCCGTGATCGAGCATCTGCACCTCGATGCCCCACTTGGGCAGTTGGTCGGGCGGCAGGCCGTCGAGCGCCTTCATCGGCACCCACGCGAACACGCCGGAGTTGCCCGCCGACTTGAGGTGCCGCCACTCCACGACGAGCTCGAAGTTGAGGAACTCGTCGCGCGTGCGCATGACGCCGATCGGCACGCCCGTCGACTTGAGCAGCGTGCCCTCCCACTTCCACGTGTCCGGGTAGCCGTTCACCGGCGCGAAGTCGGCCGGCCCGAGCGTCCTCCACCCCGGTCCCGTGCCGTCGATGTACGCCTTGTGCGTTTCCGCAGCGCCCTGGCCCGAGGCGACGACCGGCAACCCGCACGTCACCGCAATTGCGGCGACGACCACCCAGCTGTGCATGCGCATGCGGCGGAGTGTAACGCCTTTGACGTCTGACGTCTGACGTCTGACGTCTAACGTCTGACGCTTGACGCTTGACGCTTAACGACTAATCGGAACTCCAGCCCGTTACATGTCGCGATAGCGCTTGGCGGCCGCGAGGTCGCGGCGCAGCTCCTCCGCGGTACGGCGCGGACCGTACCCGGGCGTGTCGCGCTGGATGCGCCAGCCCTCGGCCAGCGGGCCGGCATCGACGACGTCGAAGCCGATCTGGTCGATGAACTGCGCCACGCGCGCCCTGGCCTCCGGATCGTCGCCGGCAATCACCAGCGCGCGGCGGCCTGCCGTGCCGGCGGCCTGCGCGTGCTCGGTCAGGTGCGATGCCTGGATGTGGTTGAAGGCCTTCACGACCCGGGACGACGGCAGGTGGGCCTGCAGCAACTCCGCGGTGGTCGTCGACTCGTCGTCGAGCGCGGCGATGTGGCCGTCGCGCTGCGGGTAGTAGTTGTTGGTGTCCACCACGATCTTGCCGGCCAGCGGGGCGACCGGGACGCTGCGGTAGTGCTTCAGCGGGATCGTCACGACCACGAGATCGCCGGCGTGCGCCGCATCCTCGGGCGTGCCTGCCCGGGCGCGCGGCCCGAGCTCCTCGACGAGGTCGCGCAGGCTCTCGGGTCCGCGCGAGTTGCTCAGCACGACGTCGTGCCCGTGCGCGACCGCGAGGCGCGCGAGCTGGCTGCCGATGTGTCCTGCTCCAATCAAGCCGATGGTCACCTGAGTGCTCCTGGTCTGTCGTCCTGGATGGCGTGCACCTCTTTGACGCCCGGCCTCTCCTGCCGAGATGCGTCCGGCGAGCCTGGCGCCGCTGCCGGCTCTCCGCTGCCCGGCCCCCGCTGCCCGGCCCCCGGTGCCCGGTGCCCGGTGCCCGGTGTGCCTGAGTATCATCCTGCCCATGACGCGCGTCGCCCGCCTCGTGCTGCTGCTCCTGCTGGCGCGATGGTCCTGGCTGTTCCTCGTGTGGCCGATGCGCCAGGACGTCATCGGCGCGTCGTTCCTGCACCTGGTGAGCCTGCCGTTCCACGAGGCCGGTCACGTCATCCTCGCCCCGTTCGGGCGCTTCGTGAGCGTCCTGGGGGGCAGCCTCTTCCAGGTGCTGGTGCCGGTCGCCTGCTGGATTGCCTTCTCGACCAGACATCCCGATCCCTGGGGACGCGTGGTGTCGGCCTGGTGGACCGGCCAGAACGCCTGTGACGTCGCGCTCTACGTCAACGATGCGCGGGCCCTCCGGCTGGTGCTGCTCGGTGGGCGCACGGGCGCGGAAGTCGAGGGGCACGACTGGGAGTACCTGCTCGGCCGGCTGGGCCTGCTCGCGCAGGATCATCGGCTCGCCTGGGTGCTGCACGCGCTCGGCGCCCTGCTCATGCTCCTGGCGCTGGCGTGGGGCGTGCGCCTGCTGCTGGCCGGCGACGAGGCAACCGATCCGTCGTGGTGACCGTTCACGCGTAAGATCCGGCCATCCGATGCTGCGCCGCGCGCTCGAACTCATCCCGCCGGCCCAACGCTGGTCCTGGGCCGCCCTGGCGCCGATGGCCTGCGTGGCCGCGGTCGTCGAGGGTGTCGGCGCTGGCGCTGCGCTCGCGCTCGGCACGGCGCTTGCCGAGCCTGGGCGCGCCGCGTCCCTCCCGCTGCTGTCGCGCTGGGCGCCGGCGGCCAGCGGCGACCCGCGCGACTCGATCCTCGCCATCACGTTGGCCGCAGTGGCCTTCTACCTGCTTCGCGCCGTCCTGCTGACTGCCTTCGCCTGGGCACAGGAGCGCATCGTGCACCGTACGGTGGCGAGCACGACGACGCGGCTGGTGCGTGCGTACCTGGCGGCGCCATACGCGTTCCACCTCGGGCGCAACTCGGCCGCCTTGATCCAGGCCGCGACGCAGTCGGCCGACAACGCCGTCGCCCTGGGCCTGGGGTCGCTCGTGAACCTGACGACCGAGGCCATCACCCTGACGGGGCTGGTGACCGTGCTGGCCGTGGCGGCGCCCGGTCCCACGCTCGGCGCCGTGGTCGTGATTGGCCTGCTGCTGCTCGCACCGCTCGGCCTGACGCGACACCTGGCGCCGCGACTGGGCGAGTCCGTCAGGCGCCTCAACGAGGACGTCCTGCGGCATGTGCAGCAGGCGCTCGCGATGTTCCGCGACGTCCGGGTCGCGGGCGCGGAGGCGCACTTCGTCGATGTCGTCGACCGCAACCGGCGCAGGCACGCGGTGCTCCGCGGCCGCACCGCGGCCCTCTCGACGGGCGTCCGCCTGTCGATCGAGACCATCCTCATCGTCGCGGTGCTCGTCGTGGTGGTGGTGGCCACGCGCGCCGGTGCCGAGGGCGGCAGCCTGGTCGGCCTGATGGCCCTGTACGCGTACGCGGGCTTCCGCATCGTGCCGGCGGCCAACCGCCTGTCGCTGAACTACTCGCTGCTGCAGGGCGCCCGGCCACACATCGCCATCGTGTGCAATGACCTGGCGCGCCTCGCGACGCCGGGCGAGACGCGCGCCGCGACAGACGACGCGCCGTTGCCGTTCACCGAGCGCATCGCGTTCGAGGACGTGGCCTACGCGTACGAGGGGGACCGGGGCGCGGCGTTGCAGGGCATCAGGCTCGACATCGTTCGCGGCGACTCGATCGGCATCGTCGGCTCGACCGGATCCGGCAAGAGCACGCTCGTCGACGTGCTCCTGGGCCTCCTGCCACCCTCGTCGGGGCGACTGCGGGTCGACGGCCGTGACGTGCGCGGGCACGAGCGCGCCTGGCAACGGCGAATCGGCTACGTGCCTCAGTCGGTCACGCTGATCGACGACACCCTGCGTCGCAACGTGGCGTTCGGCTTGCCCGACGGCCACATCGACGAGGCTCGCGTCCATGAGGTGTTGCGGCTCGCGCAGCTCGATGCCACCGTCGCAGGCCTGCCGTCCGGGCTCGACACCGTCGTGGGCGAGCGTGGCGCGCGGCTGTCGGGCGGCGAGCGACAGCGCGTCGCGATCGCGCGAGCGCTGTACCGGGATCCCGACGTCCTGATCCTCGACGAGGCGACGTCGGCCCTCGACAGCCAGACGGAGCAGGCCATCGTCGCGGCCATCGACCACCTGCGCGGCGTCAAGACGCTGGTGGTCGTCGCGCACCGCCTTTCCACGGTGCGTGGCTGCTCGCGGATCGTCGTGCTCGCGGAGGGCCGGGTCGTCGCCGAGGGCGCCTACGAGGCACTGCTCGAGACGTCGGACGCGTTCAAGTCCCTGGTCGCTGCGGCGACATCCTGAAGGCGGGCTGTTCGGCGCTCCCCTGCCGGGCCAGCTGCGCCGCGGCGGCTTCGCGAACGCCCGCCATGAAGCGCTCGAGCGCGAAGCGCGGTACGCGCGCCGCCAGCATCGCCCGCAACTCGTCCTGCGCCGCCTCGTCGTCCATCACCGCCAGGATCTTCGAGACGCCCTCCTCGACCGAGTGGTAGATCAGGCGCGGGTCGCCGCCGACGATTTCGGTCTGCCCACCGTCGTCGCGCACCCAGACGATGCAGCCGGCAGTGGCCATCTCCGCCGGCGCCATGCCGAAGTGCTCGTTCTCCATGGCGTGCAGTCCGTACCGGTTCTCGGCGATGAGGCGCTTGAGGTCCCGGTGCGGCATGTCGAGGTGCAGCGTGATCCAGTCGGCGCGCTCGCGGATGCGCGCCATGATGCGCTCGAAGTACGCGCCCGACGTCGGATTGCCGACGACGTGGAGGTGGACGTCGGGATGCACGCGGCGGACACCCTCGAGGACGTCGATGATGGTGTCGTGGTCCTTCTCCTCGGCGATCCTGCCGAGGCACACGAAGGCCTTGCGCCGGGCCGCCCAGGGGATGTCGGGGAAGCCGCCGGCCACCGGTGGGTACAGCGTTCGCGGATCGCCGCCATGGGTACGCCTGTATTGAGCGCCGGTCCAGTCCGAGTTGACCAGCGTGAGGTTCCGGTTGACGGCCTCGCTCGACACGTCGAAGAAGCGGTCGCAGATCCAGTAGTACGCCCGCAACACGCCGGGCAGGCCGTGGTACCAGCGCATGTCGACCTGCGGGCGCGGGCGCTGGTAGGCGGGGAAGTGGACGTACTGGATGCCCGCCCTGCCGAAGTCGACCTCGTTGTTGGCCGACACCACCAGGTCGTAGTGCGGCATCGCCCGCTTGGCCAGGCGCAGCAGGATCGACGACTTCAGCAGGCTCAGGGGCAGCGGGATGGCCTCGACGAGGCGCCGGATCCAGGTCGGTACCGACCGTGCCTCGAGGTCGAGCGAGGCCAGCGACGTGCCCCAGAACGTGTCGATGCCCCGCACGTCGAACGGGCGCCACGTGAAGACGGTGACGCGATGATCGCGCCGCAGCGCCTGCAGCATCCACGCGGCCAGGCCGTTGCCGCCGCCCGGCGGCTGGAGCGACGGCTGGATGAACAGCACGGACGTCGTGCCGGTCCGCCTGGCGTCGGGAGTGGCGCGTGTCGACTCGTCAGTCGTCATCGAGCAACTCGAACGCGACGCGCAAGGCGGCGCCTTCGACTCGTGCGCCGCGGATCTTGCGGGGGATCGGCAGGAACCCGTCGCCGCGCCTGGTGCGCCACACGCTGGTGTCCCACGCGAGATCGTCGAGCCGGGCGCGCACCGGGACACGGCCCCACGCGCCCGCGCTGGTTGGCATGAGCCCCGGGGGAACGGTGACGTAGAACCAGCCGCCCTTGCCCTCTATGCGCTGCAGGGGCGCGGTGAACGATCGACGACGCGGGGCGGGCATGTGGGCTGCGGCGTCAGGATACCCGCGACGGACGCGTGATGGCGGGCCACCCCCCTCTCGCCGGTCGCGCCTCGCGGCCGACAAGGAGCACGGCGCCATGCGCCCGACTCGCCTAGGCGAGCACCGTCGTCTCGCCGATGGCCCGCAGGGCGAGCCTGCCGGCCTCGGCCGACAGCATCTTCTCGGCCCGTTCGATCGGCTCGAGGAACGGCTCGCGGCTCAGGCGGAAGGACTGGTGGTGAACGGGGACGATCCGGCGCGCGCCCGCCGCGTCGGCCATGGCAATGGCCTGCTCGGGGGTGCAGTGGTGGCGAATCCACGGGTCGTACGCCCCGATGGGCATCACCGCCGCCTCGAACGGCCCGTGGGCGCGGTGGCTGCGGAACACGGGGGTGTCTGCCGTATCACCGCCGATCAGCAGGCGATGGCCCTCGCGCTCGACGATGAAGCCGGTGTAGCCGCGCCAGGTGTCGCGCTGCACCCGCGCGCCCCAGTGGCGCACCTCGATGGCACGGACCTGCGCATCGCCGCGGGGCGTGCGGACCCGCGTGGTCTCCGCCCAGCGAAGCTCCTGGACCGACGCCGTGTCGCGCGACGGGAGCAGGTCGGCCGTGCCGTGGGCCATGACGACCGCCGGCCGCCCCGGCACGGCGGCCAGCGACGGCCGGTCGAGATGGTCGAAGTGGGCGTGCGTCACCAGCAGCAGGTCGATGTCGGGCACCTCCGCGGGCGGCAGCGCACATTGCACGAGCCTGAGGGGCCCCAGGGTGCCGAGGCCGAGGCTCACGCCGATCCGCCGGAAGAAGACCGGGTCGGTCAGGATTCGCAGACCATAGAAGTTGATCAGGACGGTGGCGTGCCCGAGCCAGGCGAGCGTGACGGCGTTCTCGGCCCAGCCAGTCGGGGTGGGCGTGTGAGGGGCCGGCGGGATGGCGCGGCCCATCTCATCCCAGCGCTCGCGAAGGAACCGGGCTGACCAGGACGAGGACCAGTTGGCCCAGGCTGTGGCGCCGGCGCCGGCGGCGAGGCCTGAAGCGAGGAAGGTGCGGCGGCTGGGCATGATCTCCTTCAACTGACGCCATCGGAGGACGACGTGTTCCGCGGCCCGCTGTCCTCCCCGGCGGATCGGCGTGCCGTCAAGCGCAGGACATCGCGGGAATATGCTGATGACGCACTGGCCTGGCAATTGAATGGCTGTCGAGCGAGGAGTGTCAACGATGTCCAGGTCCTTGGTCACCTCGGCCCTCGTGATCGCCACGCTGGTGGCGTCACCCGCTCTCGCGCAGCGCCAGCGTCACCCAGGTGGCGGGGGCGGCGAAGGGGGATGGCAGCGCGGAGGCGCCCCGGCCCAGGAGCGCGGCGGACGTCCAGCACCCCCGCCTCAAGGGGGCGGCAACGCCCGCGGCGAGGCCCAGGGGCGTGGCGGCCGGCCCGGCGGGTACGAGCCGCCACGGCAGTACGCCGCACCGCCCCCTGAGTACCGGCAACCCCAGCAGCAATCCGGCTACCGTGGCAGCGGCGACACAGGGCGGTACGCGGTGCCGCGCGATCAGGCGTCAGGCAACCGCTACGGTGCGCCGGGGTACCCTGGCGGCCCTCGACCCGTCCCCCCATACCAGTCGCCCGGCTACGCCAACCGCGGCTACTCGGGCCGGTACGTCGATCCCGGCTACAACCGGGGCTACTACAACCCGGGCCGTTCGTACGCCGTGCCGCGCCCGGCGCCCCGCTACTACGCCTACGGCAGCTATCGCGGGTACGCCCATGTGACGCCGCGGTACTACGCGCCGCGCGGCTACGTCTCGCCCTACTGGCACGGGGGCTGGGCTGGTGGTTGGGGCGGGGTCGCGGTCGTGGCACCGCGCTACATCTACCCGAGCGTCATCAGCTACGGGGTGTGGCAGCCGTACGCGTATCGCCCGAGCCTCGGCCTCGGCATCTACTACGGGACGGGCGGCCTGTATCCCTTCGGCACCATCCCGCCCGCGTTCTACGACCCGACGCCGGGGATCGCCTACGGAGGCCTCCGGATCGTCGATGCGCCACGCGACGCCCAGGTGTTCGCCGACGGCTACTACGTGGGCATCGTCGACGACTTCGACGGCGCGTTCCAGCACCTGAACCTCGAGCCGGGGCCGCACCGCATCGAGATCCACCATCCCGGATTCGCCCCGGTCACCTTCGACGTCGACGTCCAGCCCGGTCGCACCATCACCTTGCGTGCCGACGTGTACTGACGTGCCTGCGGCCGGGCGTTCTTCGCCGAGCCCGGGCTTCGGCGGGCAGTGACCGCACCCCTCATGCCACCCACGGGCGCGACTCCGGTCCCGCCCGTCGTGTTTCCCCGCAGCGTTCCGGCGCATCACCCGAGCGTCACGCCGCCTTGGCCGCCTCGTCACCTTCGATGGGTATGCCTGCAATGAGGTGTATGCCTGCACCTGTCGTCGCAGCCCATCTCGGTGTTCGCCAACCGCGCGACGATCGAGGTCACGAGCGCGAGGACGGCGACGACGGCAACGAGCGCCGCCGCTGACGCGGCTGGCGGGCCTGCGGTGGGGAAGTGCTGCCGTGGGTCCTTTCCGCCCCCCACACGCCGCGCTCCCTGCGCGGCCCTTCGCCCATCTCGCAATTTCGTACGGCATCAGGACACAATACGGGGCTGCTCGGGGGCCCGCCGGAAGCGGCGGGTCCGCTCGGGCGTGTCCGGTTGGTGTCCGAGAGGAACACGATGACGTACGACATCGGAGTGGTGGGCCTGGGCGTGATGGGCGGCAACCTCGCCCGCAACATGGAGAGCCGCGGGTTCTCGGTGGTCGGTTACGACCTCGATCCCGCGAAGACGACCGCCTTTGCCGCCGGCGCCGGCCGCGCGGTGGCGGGCGCCACCTCGGCCGAGCATCTCGCGGCGCTGCTGTCGCGGCCCCGCAAGGTGCTGCTCATGGTGCCCGCCGGCAAGCCGGTGGACGACGTGATCGCGCACGTGTTGCCGCACCTCGAGGCCGGCGACATCCTGATCGACGCCGGCAACTCGTTCTTCAAGGACACCGACCGCCGCGAGGCGACACTCGCCGAGAAGGGCGTGCTGTACCTCGGCACGGGCGTGTCGGGCGGCGAGGAAGGCGCGCTGCGCGGGCCGGCCATCATGCCGGGCGGCTCGAGGCAGGCCTGGGAGGCGGTGGCGCCGATCTTCAACGCGATCGCGGCGCGCGCCGCCGACGGCCAGCCGTGCGTCGGCCACGTCGGGGCACGCGGCGCCGGGCACTACGTGAAGATGGTGCACAACGGCATCGAGTACGGCGACATGCAGCTCATCGCCGAGGTCTACGACGTCTTCAGTCGCGGCCTCGGCATGACCGCCGGCGAGATCTCCGACGTGTTCGTCGAGTGGAACCGCGGCGAGCTGAAGTCCTACCTCGTCGAGATCACCGCCGACGTCCTCGCACAGCGCGACACCGACACGGGCATGCCGCTGGTCGACGTGATCCTCGACGAGGCCCAGCAGAAGGGCACCGGCAAGTGGATGAGCCAGAACTCGTTCGACGTCGGCGCGCCGATCCCGACGGTCAACGCCGCCGTCGAGTCTCGCCTGCTGTCGGCCCAGAAGACCGAGCGTCTCGCGGCCGCCCGCGTGCTCACCGGTCCGGCGCCGACCTTCACGGGCGATCGCGCCGCCCTGATCGACGCGGCGCGCCAGGCACTCTACGCCAGCAAGGTGTGCTCGTACGCGCAGGGCATGGCGCTGCTGCGCATGGCCTCGGCCGAGTACGGCTACGACGTCGATCCCGGGGAGGTGGCGCGCATCTGGCGCGCTGGCTGCATCATCCGCGCGACGCTGCTCGAGGACATCCGCGCCGCCTTCGCGCGCGACCCGCAGTTGGTCAACTTGCTGATGGACCCGTCGTTCAGCGCCGCGGTCGGCGCGCGGCAGCAGGCGTGGCGGGAGTTCGTGCAGGTGGCCATCGGCCTCGGCATCCCGGTGCTCGCCACCGGCGCGTCGCTGGCCTACTACGACGCCTACCGCAGCGCCCGCCTGCCCGCCAACCTCACGCAGGGCCAGCGCGACTACTTCGGCGCCCACACGTACCGCCGCACCGATCGCGACGGCAGCTTCCACACGGAGTGGAACAGCAGATAACGTTTAACGTTTAACGATCAACGCTTGACGTCTGACGACCCGTGCTCGGCGTTCGCGCTCAGGTCCAGCCCAGCCCCTAGCCCCCAGCCCCCGTGGACGACATGTCGAACACCCTGACCATCCCGCAACACGGCGAACTCGACCTCCTTTCGCTCGGCGCCATCATCCACCGGCTCGATCCCGGTCGCGTGCCCTTCCGCAAGGCGCGCACCCTGGAGGTCCACGTGAGCGGCGGCGAGTTCAACGTCGCGGCCAACCTCGCCGACTGCTTCGGGCTGCGCACCGGCATCGCCACCGCGATGGTGAAGTACCCGGTCGGCGACCTGATCGCCGAGCGCGTCCGCGCGATGGGCGTGACGCCGTTCTACAAGCACTTCGAGCACGACGGCGCTCGCGGCCCGAACATGGCCACCGTCTACAGCGACCAGGGCATGGGCGTGCGTCCTCCGGTGGTGTTCTACAACCGCGCCAACGAGGCGGCGGCGCTGCTCGAGCCGGGTGACTTCGACTGGCCCGCCATCTTCGGCAAGGGCATCCGCTGGTTCCACAGCGGCGGCTTGTTCGCGTCGCTGTCCGAGTCGACCGCCGAGGTGATCATCGAGGCCCTGCAGGCGGCCAAGAAGGCCGGCGCGGTGACGTCGTTCGACCTGAACTACCGCGAGAAGCTCTGGAAGGCCCAGGGCGACGTGACCCGTGCCCCCAAGGTCTTCTCCCGCATCGTCGAGCACGTCGACGTGCTGGTGGGCAACGAGGAGGACCTGCAGAAGGCGCTCGGCGTGAAGGGGCCCGAGGCCGGCAAGGATTCGGCGCTCGACACCGCGGCGTTCTTCGAGACCATCCAGCAGGTGGTCGACAAGTACCCGCACATCAAGGTGGTGGCGACGACGCTGCGCGAGGTGCACACGACCAATCGCCACAGCTGGTCGGCGGTGGCGTGGTTCGGCGGCGAGAAGGTGAGCGCCCCGGTGATGCAGCTCGACGTGCTCGACCGCGTCGGCGGCGGCGACGGCTTCGCGTCAGGGCTGATTTACGGGTTGCTGACGGGCGAGTCGCCGGAGCAGGCCGTGCGCCTCGGCTGGGCCCACGGCGCGCTGATCACCACGTTCCCGGGCGACACCACGATGGCCACCGTCGAGGACGTGCGCGCCCTGGCCAAGGGCGGGTCGGCGCGCATTCAGCGGTAAAGCAGGCTCAGGATTTCAGGCTCAGCACCAGGCTCAAGGCTTCGGGCTCAAGGCTCAGAGAGCGTTCCGATTGGTCGAAAGATGCTTTCTGAGCCCTGAGCCGTGAGCCGTAAGCCTTTGTTCTACCAGTGCGTCAATGACCCATCCGGGCGCTTGAAGACGTTCCGTCGCCCTGGTTCGGTCACCTCGCCGATGACGGCGAGCGGCTTCGGATCGAGCGTGATGCCGAGGCCCGGACGGTCGTTCGGGTAGAACTTGCCCGCCTTGAAGTCAGCCCACTCGGGCAGGTAGTCGAACGTCTTCCCGCCGAACGCATACTCGAGCAGCACCGGCCCCGAGAACGTCGACAGGCAGTGCACCAGCGCCGCCGTCGCGATCGGGCCCGTGAAGTGCGGGATGATGCCCACCGCGTGCGTCTCGCACATCGCCGCGACCTTCATCATCTCGGTGATGCCGCCGACGTTGGGCAGCGTCGCGCGGATGTAGTCGACGTCGTGCGCTTCCACGAGTCGGTTGAAGTCCCAGCGCAGGCCCCACTCCTCGCCGTGCGTGAGCGGCACGCCGGTCATCTGCCGCAGCTTCGGCAGGTCCATCAGCGCGTGCTCGTCGCGCACCGGGTCCTCGACGAAGAACGGATCGAACGGCTCCATCACCTTGCAGGCGCGCAGCGCGTCGTTCAGGTCGAACCGCTGGTGCAGGTCGATGCACCAGTTGCCGTCCGGGCCGACGCCGTCGCGCGCGTCGCGGGCGTCACGCTCGATGCGGCGGATCACCGCGCGCGTGTCGAACACCTCGCCGATCGGCAAGTCGCCGGCGCCCATGCGATACGCACGGAACCCGGCCTCCATCGTCGCCTGCGCCCGCTCCTTCACCCCAAGAGGTGCGTTGGCCGGCACGCCCGCGGGCCGCACGCTGCTGGTCGCGTAGCACTCGCAGTAGTCGCGCGCCACGCCCCCGAGCAGTTCGTGCACGGGCACGCCGAGCGCCTTGCCCTTGATGTCCCACAGCGCGAGGTCGAGCGCACCGAGCGCGTGCGTCTTCTCGCGCCCCGGCGGGTAGAACCACGCGATGTACGCCTCCTGCCAGATCCGCTCGATCTGGAAGGGGTTCTTGCCGATCAGCGTGCCCGCGACCTGCTCGAGCGTGTCCTTCGCCCCGCCCTCACCGATGCCCGTGATGCCGATGTCGGTCTCGACGGTCACGATCATGTTGCTCTGGTTGAAGAGCGGGTTCAGGTCGGGCGGACGATGAATCCGCACGCGGGTGACCTTCGCCTTCGGCAGTGCGGCGGAAGCCCGGCGTGGCGCGAGCGCCAGCGCGGGGGCTGCCGCGAGGGTGGTGAGGAACGCGCGTCGGTCCATGAGGGCGCAGTATCGACCAAACCCGGCCGGCACCGAAAGGTCCACTGCTGGGATAATCGCCTGGTGACGATGGACGAGGCCTTCCGGGAGTTCCTCGGGGCATGGCCGGCGTACCGCGAGACGATGGCGCTCGACGACCTGCGGGCGCGCGAGTACGCTCGCCTCGACGCCACCGGGCACGTCTACCTGGACTACACGGGCGGCGGCCTGTATGCCGACTCGCAGGTGCGGGCGCATGCCGCGCTGCTCGGCAGCGAGGTCTTCGGCAATCCGCACTCGGCCAATCCCGCGTCGCAGGCTTCGACGCGGCTCGTCGAGCGGGCGCGCCGTGCGGTGCTCGACTGGTTCGATGCCGATCCCGGCACGCACACCGTCGTCTTCACGGCCAACGCCTCGGCGGCAATCAAGCTCGTCGGCGAAGCGTACCCGTTCGGCCCCGAGGCCTCGTTGCTGCTCAGTTACGACAACCACAACTCGGTCAACGGCCTGCGCGAGTACGCGTGTTGCCGCGGCGCGTCGGTGGACTACGCGCCGCTGACGATGCCCGACCTGCGAATCGATCGCGCGGCACTGCTCGCGCGCCTCGAGGCACGCACGGACGGGCCGCGGCTGTTCGCCTATCCTGCGCAGTCCAACTTCAGCGGCGTCGAGCACCCGCTGGCCTTCGTCGAGGAGGCACGGGCGCGCGGCTGGCACGTGCTGCTCGACGCGGCCGCCTTCGCGCCGACCAATCGCCTGAGCCTGCGGCAGGTGCCCGCCGACTTCGTGTCGGTCTCGTTCTACAAGATGTTCGGCTACCCGACCGGCGTCGGCTGCCTGCTGGCTCGCCTGTCCTCGCTGGCCGTGCTCCGTCGCCCGTGGTTCGCCGGCGGCACCGTGAACTTCGCCACCGTCCACGCCCGTCGTCACCTGCTCGCGCCCCGGGAGGCCGGGTTCGAGGACGGCACCGTCGATTACCTCGGCATCCCCGCGGTGCAGATCGGGCTCGAGCACCTCGGCGCCGTGGGGTTGCCGGTGATCAAGGCGCGGGTCCGCTGCCTCGCGGGCTACCTGTTGCGTGAACTGCTGGCGATGCGGCACGACAACGGCGCGCCGATGTGTCGCATCTACGGGCCGGTGACCACCGAGGCGCGGGGCGGGACGATCACGTTCAACCTGTACGACCCCGAGGGCCACCTGCTCGACTACCGTCGCGTCGAGGAACTTGCCAACGAGGCGGGCATCTCGTTGCGCACGGGATGCTTCTGCAATCCCGGCGCTGGCGAGACCGCCGAGGGCATCACCGACGAGGACGTGCAGGCGGCGCTGGACAGCGGCGAGGACATGTCGCTGCCGCGCTTCATGCAGTTCATCCAGCACCGCGGCGGCCGCAGCGCCGGCGCGCTGCGGGTCTCGCTGGGCATCGTCAGCAACTTCGCCGACGCCTTCCGCCTGCTGGCGTTCGTGCGCGGCCTGCGCGATCAGTCGCGCCTGGCCATCGGCGAGGTGACCTTCGACATCCGGTCGTGTCGCGTCATCCGCGACGGCGCGTAGGAAGGGCGATCGTGCCGCCGGCGATCTGACCCGTCCTCGTGGGCGTCGACCTTCAGGTCGACGCACGGCTTGCCCTGGTAGGGCGGCGTGTCCCACCCCGCCGTGATCGCCTCACGGCGCGGTCGCTTGCCCTGAGCGACGTCGAAGGGGAGACCGCGCCCTACCCCTGGTGTGGCACGCGGGATTCGGCGAAGACCGGGGCCATCAGGCCGGCGGCCGACCGGCCGTGCGGGTCCTGGCGTGCCCTGATCTCGTGGACCAGTTCCAGGGCGGTGCGGTCACAGGGCGGCAACGTCATCGACGACTCGCCGAGCGGCGTCACGCGATCGCCCCAGCGCACGAGCACGGCGCCGTAGGTGAGGCCGCCGCCGAACCCGGGCATCAGCAGCAGGCTACCGGGCTTGACGCGCCCTTCCTTCAGCGCGTCGACCAGGCTCACCGGCACGGTGGCGGCGCTCATGTTGCCGTACCTGTGGACGGTGACCATCACGCGGTCCATGCCGATGCCCGCCGACCGGGCGACCGCCTCGATGATGCGCAGGTTGGCCTGGTGCGGCACCACGAGGTCGACCTGGTCGGCCGTCACGCCGGCCTCGGCGAGGACGCGCGCCGAGGCGGCCGCCATGCCGTGCACCGCGCGCTTGAAGATGACCTGCCCGTCGAAGTCCCAGATGGTGTCGCCGAGCGAGACCGCCTTGTTGGCGTAACTGCAGCCGAGCCCGCGGACGCGCAGGCTCTGTCGTGCCTCGGCGTCGCAGCCGAGCACGCTGCCAATCAGCCCTTCTGCCCGATCGCTGGCCTGCACGACGACCGCCGCGGCGCCGTCGCCGAACAGCACGGCGACGTTGCGGTTGGTCCAATCCATGTACTGCGTGATCAACTCGACGCCGATCACCACCGCGGTCCGCGCCATGCCGGTGCGGATCATCGCCGTCGCCGTGGACAGCCCGTAGAGGAAGCTGGTGCACGCGGTGTTGACGTCCATCGCCGCAGCGCGCGTCGCCCCGAGCGCCACCTGCACGCCGGACGCGCTGTTGGGCACCGCCTCTTCGTTGGTGCACCCGCCGTACACGATCAGGTCGACGTCGGCCGGAGTGAGGCCGGCACACGCGATCGCGCGCGCCGCCGCCACCGTCGCCATCTCCACGGCCGACACGTGCGACACCCGCCGTTCCTTCATGCCGGTGCGCTGCGTGATCCACTCGTCGGAGGTGTCGAGGAACGTCGAGAGGTCCTCGTTGGTCAGGATGGCCGGCGGGAGGGCCTCCCCCCAGCCCGTGATGGCCGCATGCAGTGCCGTCATAGCCGGAGTATATGTGCGCGGCAATTTGAAATCGGAAATTTGAGATTGCAGGCAGCCGGCCTTCGGCGGGCCGCCTCGTGGCGCATCGAGGCGAGCGGCCGCAGGCCCTCGCCCCCGAGTTTCAAATTGTCCGATTTCAAATTGTGGAGGACAGCGGATTGGCCATCCCGGGAGACACCCTGTGACAGGACTGTGAATCGCCATCGGCATCGATGGCACGACCGTGAAGGGCCGCGCTCTGGTGCCAGGCACGCGGTTTGATCACTGTGGGTCGCAGGAGGATTCACCCGTATGCGACTCGCTCTTGCCCTTGCCAGCGTCCTGGCGCTGGCCGCTGCCACCCCCGCTGCCGCCCACGTCGGCCGCGGCCCCCATCGTCACGTCGTCGTCCCCGCGAGGCCGGTCGCGGTACCTGTTGCGGTCGTCCGTCCGGCCTTGCGGCCCGTCGTCGTCGCCCGGCCTGCGATCGTGGTGCCGGTCCGTCCGGTGGCGCCCCTGCGGCGACCGGCGTTGTCGGTGCGCATCCGCTTCTGACCTGGCAATTTGAAACTCGAAATCTGAAATTCTCGGGGGGCGCGGCTTCGCCGCCGCCCCTCCGGGATGCATCGAGCGGCAAGGCCGACAGGCCGGCCGCCGATCAATTTCAAATTTCAAATTTCGAATTGCCAGCGGAAGTATCCTGTCGGGCGGCGATGTTCCTCTCAGGCGTGATCGAGGGCTTCTATGGCCCGCCGTGGACAGCCGACGAGCGCGCGACGCTGTTTGCGCGCATGGCGTCGTGGGGGCTCGATACCTACCTGTACTGCCCGAAGGACGACCTCCACCACCGCGCGATCTGGCGGGAGCCGTACGGCCAGGCCGAGGCGCGCGCGATGGCAGCGCTCGTCGCGGCCTGCCATGCGCACGGCCTGCGCTTCCTGTACGGGATCGGGCCGGGCCTCGACATCCGGTACGGCGATCCCGCCGATCGGGCCGCGCTGCTGACGCGGTGCACGCAGATGGTGGATCTGGGCTGCGACGGCCTCGCGCTGCTGTTCGACGACATCCCCGATGCCCTCGACCCTGGCGACCTCGCGCGCTGGGGCTCGCTGGCGGCCGCCCAGGCCGATGTGGCCAACGACGTGGTCGCCGCGCTGCGTGCCCGCACGCCCGGCCTGATCGCGGCGTTCTGCCCCACTCCCTACTGTGAGCGGATGGTCGCTGCCGGCCACGGCGGTCGCGGCTACCTCGAGGCGCTCGGCGCGGCGCTCGATTCCGCCATCGACGTCTTCTGGACCGGTCCAGACATCGTCTCGCGCGAGATCACGGTGGACCACGTGCGCGAGGTGGCCAGGCGCCTGCGACGCAAGCCGCTGATCTGGGACAACCTCCACGCCAACGACTACGACGGCCGGCGCATCATCCTCGGACCGTACGCAGGGCGACCGCTGGACCTGCGCGACGAGGTGCGCGGCATCCTCACGAACCCGAACACGGAGTTCCCGCTCGGTCACATGGCGTTGCGCACGCTCGGCAGGTTCGTGCACGAGCCCGGTCCGACCTGGGACCCGCGCCGGGCGTATCTCGACGCGCTCGGCGAGTGGCTGCCGGCCTTCGAGACCGTGGCCGGACCCATGGCCTTCGAGGATCTCGTGTGGTTGGCCGACTGCTACTACCTGCCGTACGAGGAGGGGCCCGAAGCCGAGGCCCTGCTGGCGCTGGCACGTGCAGCCCTCACCGGCACCGGTGACGACTGGCGCGACGTCACGCAGCGGTTCCTCGAGGAGGCGACACGTCGCCGCGACATGTGCGCGCGCCTCGCGACCCTGCGCGACCGGCCGCTGTTCAACGCGCTGTCGCGCCGCATCTGGGACCTGCGCGAGGAACTCGACCTGCTGATCCGCGCGGCCCAGGCCCGGCTGGCGACCAGCGACGGGCAGGTGCGCGTGCGGTCCGACTTCCACCAGCCGCGCACGTTCCGCGGTGGCACCGTTGCCCGCCTGCAACGCCTCCTGCAGCAGCATCCCGATGGCACGTTCACGGCCTGCTCGGAGGACCATCCGTGAGCGCCGGCTGGCCTGAAGGTCGAACGCCACGGTCGTCGGTGGTCATCCGGTCGGCTCGGCCGGAGGATCGCGCCGCGGCGTACCACGTGTGCCTCAAGACCGGCGATGCCGGTGGAGATGGCGAGCCCATCTACCGCGACGATCCCGATGCGCTCGGTCGGCTGTTCGTCGGCCCGTACCTGGCACTCGAACCGGCGTTCGCGCTGGTGCTCGAGGACTCCGGGGGCGTATGCGGCTACGCGCTCGGCGCGCTCGACTCGCGGACCTTCTACGCGCGGTACGACGCCGAGTGGCGGCCCGACCTGTGCGCACGCTACCCGAAGCCCGAGGGCGATCCGCAGCACTGGTCGAGGGTGCAGGAGGTGTACGGCTGGTATCACGCGGCCGACTACTTCTGCCCGGAGCCGTACGATCTGTATCCGTCGCACCTGCACATCGACCTGCTGCCGCGTGCACAGGGGCAGGGCCACGGGCGACGCATGATGGAGACGCTGATGAATCGCCTCCGCGACGCCGGCTCGCCGGGCGTGCACCTCGGCATGTGGGCCCGCAACCACAAGGCCCACGCCTTCTACACGCGCCTCGGATTCACGGAGCTGACACGCATCGGCTCGCCGGAGGACGGCAGCCTCTACATGGGCCGGAGGCTGCAGGACGTCGACCGCCGACCAGCGTCGACGGCTGCATCCGCGGGCACGCAGGACATGGAACCGACGCCATGACGACATCACCCCTGGCACTCCACGGCGGCGCCCCCGTGCGCACCAGGCCGTTCCCCTCGTGGCCGATCTTCGATGCGACCGACGAGGCGCGCGTGCTCGCGGCGCTGCGCAGCGGCAAGTGGGGACGTCTCGCCGGCGACCAGGTGGCCGAGTTCGAGCGGCGCTTCGCCGCGATGCACGGCTGCGCGCACGCCATCGCCGTGGTCAACGGGACCGTGTCGCTGCGGATCGCGCTGATGGCCGCCGGCCTGCAGGCCGGTGACGAGGTCATCGTCCCCACCTACACGTTCCTCTCGACGGCGACGGCGGTCGTGGAGGCCAACGCGGTTCCGGTGTTCGTCGACGTCGACCTCGACACGTTCAACATCGACCCGACGCAGGTCGAGGCAGCCATCACGCCGCGGACCCGCGCCATCATCCCGGTCCACTTCGCGGGCCAGCCGGCCGACATGGACGCGATCCTCGCCATCGCGTCGCGCCACGGCCTCTTCGTCCTCGAGGACGCCGCGCACGCGCATGGCGCCACGTGGCGCGACCGGCCGTGCGGCTCGATCGGCCACGTCGGCTCGTTCTCGTTCCAGTCGAGCAAGAACCTGACGTCGGGCGAGGGCGGCATCATCACGACCAACGACGCGGCGCTGGCCGAGTCCTGCCGCTCGATCCACAACTGCGGCCGCGTGCCCGGCGGGGTCTGGTACGAGCACCACGTGATCTCGGGCAACTACCGGCTCGGCGAACTGCAGGGCGCGCTGCTCAACAGCCAGCTCGATCGCCTCGAGGCGCAGACCGCCACGCGCGACGCCAACGGCGACTACCTGGCCGCGCGCCTCTCGTCGCTGCCGGGCCTGCACCCGCAGGCGCGTCCCTCCTGGTGCACCCGGCACAGCCGGCACCTCTTCATGCTGCGGCTCGACGCGGCGGCCTTCGGCGCGCCGCGCTCCGCCGTGCTCGAGGCGCTGCAGGCCGAGGGCGTGCCGGCGGTGGGTGGCTACGGCTATCCGTTGCCCGACCAGCCGCTGTTCCGCAACAAGGCGTTCGGCCCCTACCTTCCCGACCGCGATCGCCTCGACTACACGCGCGTGGCCTGTCCCAACAGTCGCCTGATCTGCGCCGAACAGGCAATCTGGCTCGACCAGTCGACGATGCTCGGCAGCCGCGCCGACATCGACGACATCGCCGCGGCGTTCGAGAAGGTGCATGCGCACCGCGACGCGCTGTCGCCGCACGCCTCGGCAGGGCGCTGACGCGTGACGCGGCTCACGACCTTCGTCGACGCCCGCCTCGCCCCGGCCCTCGCGGCCATCAGCGACAACACGTACATGTCGGCGATCCGGGCCGGCATGGTGTCGGTGGTGCCGCTGACGATCATCGGCGGCCTCTTCATGGTGGTGTCGTACCTCCCCGTGCCGGGGTGGGATGCGATCGTCGCGCCGTGGTTGCCGCTGTTGCAGGTTCCCGTCACCGCGACGTTCGGCCTGCTCGGGCTCGTCGTGTGCCTCGCGATCGCGCACGATCTCGGCACGCGACTCGGCCAGGAAGCGATCGTCAGCGCCGCCATGGCCGTCGTCGTGTTCCTGCTGGTGCAGATCGAGCCGGCCGACCTCACGTTCCGGACGCCGGCGCTCGGGTCGCAGGGCCTGTTCACCGCCATCATCGTCGCGCTCGTGGTCGTGCGCACGCAGAAGGTCTTCACCGATCGCGGGCTGGTCATCACGATGCCCGACACGGTGCCGGCGGTGGTGTACCAGTCGTTCCTGTCGCTGATCCCGCTGGCCGTGCTGGTGATCGGGTTCTGGCTGGTCCGCTTCGTGGCGGGCGTCGACATCAACCACGTGGTGCAGCAGGCGTTCTCGCCGCTGGTGTTCGCGCTGAACACCCTGCCGGGGATCCTCGTGTACGCGTGCCTGGTGAGCCTGCTCTGGTCGGTGGGCATCCACGGAGACAACGCGCTCGACGCGATCGTCGCGCCGATCTTCCTGCAGTACCTGGCCGAGAACGTCGCGGCCGTGCAGGCCGGGCAGCCGTTGCCGTACGTGACGGCCAACGGCTTCTTCACCACGTTCGTCAACGTCGGCGGGACGGGCGCGACGCTGGCGCTGGCGATCATCCTGGCCTTCTCGCGCGACGAGGCGTTCAGGCGGGTCGGGCGGGTGTCGCTGCCGACGCAGGTGTTCCAGATCAACGAGCCGATCTTCTTCGGCCTGCCGATCGTGCTGAACCCGGTGTTCATGGTGCCGTACGTGATCAGCGCGCTGGTGCTCACCACCGGCAGCTACCTGCTGATGGCGTGGGGGCTCGTCCAGCGCCCCTTCATCAACGTGCCGTGGACGACGCCGCCGATCATCGGGCACTACCTGGTGACCGGCGGGGACTGGCGAGCCGCGGTGTGGGGCGTGGTGTCGCTCCTGATCGCGGTCGGGATCTACTACCCGTTCGCGAAAGCGGCAGAGCGCAGCCGCCGCTAGGGCGCGGCGGGGTGAGACACCCCGCCCTGCCCCTGTCCTCTCGGCATAGAATCGGGGCAGACATGCCCATCCCCACAGGATTCGCATGGCGGGCGTTGCTCGGCGCCCTCCTGCTCGGCGTCGCCGCCGGGTGCAGCGTGCCCGGCCCATCCGTCCCCGACCTGCCGGAGCGGGTCGACTTCGCGCTCCACGTCAGGCCGATCCTGTCGGACCGCTGCTTCAAGTGCCACGGACCCGACGGCGCGGCGCGCAAGAGCGACCTGCGACTCGACCAGAAGGAGGTCGTCTTCTCGCGCCTGACCTCCGGAGCGACGGCCGTGGTGCCGGGCCGACCGCGCAAGAGCGAACTCGTCCGCCGGATCCTCAGCGACGACCCTGGCGTCGTCATGCCCACGCCCGACTCGCACCTCGAGCTCAGCGACTACGAGAAGGCGATCCTCATTCGCTGGATCGACCAGGGTGCCGAGTGGAAGCCGCACTGGGCCTTCAGCGCGCCCACCCGCCCCGAGATCCCGGCCCCGGTCTCGCCCGCCTGGACGGCCCGCAATCCCATCGACCGGTTCGTGCACGCCGAACTGAAGGCGCGTGGCCTGGCGCCGCAGCCCGAAGCGCCGAAGGAGACGTTGATCCGCCGGGTCACCTTCACGCTGACCGGCCTTCCGCCCACCCCGGAGGAGGTGGCCGCGTTCGTCCGCGACACGCGACCCGACGCCTACGAGCGCCTCGTCGACCGCCTGCTGGCCTCGCCCGCCTACGGCGAGCGCATGGCCGCCGAGTGGCTCGACATCGCCCGCTTCGCCGACACGCACGGCTACCAGGACGACGTGCCGCGCGACATGTCGCCGTGGCGCGACTGGGTGATCGGCGCGTTCAACCGCAACATGCCCGTCGACCAGTTCGTCACGTGGCAGCTCGCCGGCGACCTGCTGCCAGGCGCGACGCGCGAGCAGCGCCTCGCCACGGCCTTCAACCGTCACCACATGCAGTCGCAGGAGGGCGGCATCGTCCCCGAGGAGTACCGCGTCGAGTACGTCGCCGATCGCGTGCAGACCCTCGGCCGCGCCTTCCTCGGCGTGACGCTGGAGTGCGCGCGCTGCCACGACCACAAGTACGACCCGGTGCAGCAGAAGGAGTACTTCCAGCTGTTCGCCTTCTTCAACAGCATCAACGAAGCCGGACAGGCGCCGTACTCGGGGATGGCGAGTCCCACCGTGATCCTGCCGTCGGCCGAGGCCGAGGCCACGCTCGCGGCGCTGCGCGCCGAACGCGAGCCGCTCGAGCGGGCGCTCGCCCCGGACTCGCCGACCTGGGACGCCGGCTTCGAGGCCTGGTTGAAGGCGCCACGTCGCACCGGGACGTTTCCCTCGACCGAGGCCCTCGAGGTCCACCTGCCGCTCGAGGACATGCGCGAGGGCGAGGTCCGCATGGTCGACAAGAAGACCGGGCCGAAGATGGTGCCCGCCCGGATCTTCGCCAACGTCGGAAGGGTGCGAGGCCCGGCCTACCTCGGGGGCGACGAGGACCGCGCGCCCGTCACGGTCGACGGCCGCATCGGCAAGGCGCAGCGACTGCGGGGCGACAGCGAGATCAAGGCGCCCGACGAGGCGGCATTCTTCGACCGTCACCAGCCGTTCTCGCTGGCCACGTGGATGCGCATCGACGTGAAGGGAACGTCCGGGCCCTTCATCGCGCGGTCGGGCAGCTTCGCCAACGGCTACCGCGGGTACCTGATCCGCCTCGAGGCCGACGGCACCGTCACCGCCGCCCTGCACCACGTCGCCCCGGACGACTCGATCGAGGTGCGCTCCACGACCGCCGTGGCGCCGTCGGCCTGGCACCACCTGGCGCTGACCTACGACGGGTCGAGCCGCGCCGCCGGCCTGCGCCTCTTCCTCGACGGCGCGCCGCTGCCGACCCGCACCATCGTCGACAACCTGCACCGCAGCCTGATCAACAGCGGCATCGAGGGGCGCCAGATGTCGGGAGCGCCGCTCGGCCTGCGCATCGGCAGCGTCGGCGAGCTGGCCAAGGAGTCGATCCGCGACGTGTCGGTCGACGACTTCCGCGCCTACGGCCGGCAGTTGAGCGCCCTCGAGATCGGCGCGCTCGCCACCGGGGTCGACACGCGTGCCGCCGCGCTCGCGCAGCGGACGCCGGCATCCCTCGCCGCGCTGCGCGAGCATTACCTGCTCGACGTCGACGCGGACTATCGCGCGACGCTGGCCAGGGTCACCGCCATCCGCGGCCGCGAGAACGAGATCCTCACGGCCCAGCCGAGCGTGATGGCGATGCGCGAGCTGCCGACACCGCGTCCCACGTTCATCCTCGCGCGGGGCGCCTACGACGCGCCGACGACCCGCGTGCAGCCCGGCACGCCTGCCGCGCTCCTGCCGTTCCCGAAGGACCTCCCCCCGAACCGCCTCGGACTCGCGAAGTGGCTGCTGTCGCCGTCGCATCCGCTCACGGCGCGCGTGTTCGTGAACCGGTACTGGGCCATGGCGTTCGGGCGGGGCCTGGTGGCCACGGCCGAGGACTTCGGCAGCCAGGGGCGCATGCCGACGCACCCGGCGCTGCTCGACTGGCTCGCCACCACCTTCGTGCGCGACGGATGGAACGCCAAGGCGATGCAGCGACTGATCGTCACCTCGGCGACCTATCGGCAGGCGTCGGTCGTCGACGCCGCGGCGCGCGCCGCCGACCCCGACAACACCTGGCTGGCCCGCGGTCCCGCCTACCGCATGTCGGTCGAGCAGGTGCGCGATGCCGCGCTCGCCGTGAGCGGGCTGCTCGTGCGGCGCATCGGCGGGCCGAGCGTCTATCCGTACCAGCCCGCCGGCCTGTGGGAATCACTGGCGGCCGGCGCCAGGTACCCGCAGTCGACCGGTGAGGGCCTCTACCGACGCAGCCTGTACACCGCATGGAAGCGCGCCGCGCCGCCACCCTCGGCGATCGGGTTCGACGCCTCCGAGCGCCTCACCTGCATCGTCACGCGGCAGCGCACCAACACGCCGCAGCAGGCACTGATCCTGCTGAACGATCCGCAGTTCGTGGAGGGCGCGCGGGTCCTGGCCGAGCAGGTCGTGCGCGGCGCCTCGAGCCCCGCCGACCGCATCGCGCAGGCCTACCGGCAGGTACTGACGCGGAGTCCCTCGTCGAACGAGGTCGCGACGTTGACGCGCCTGCTCGAGCGCGAGCAGGCGCGTTATGCCTCGTCGAAGGAGGCCGCCGTCGCGCTCCTCGCCACCGGCGAGCACCCGCGGGATCCCTCGCTCGACCCGGTGGAACTGGCCGCGTGGACGATCGTGACCAGCACGATCATGAACCTCGACGACGCCGTGTTCCTCCGCTGAAGACACGGCCTCACGAGTGGGGCGGACTTGCCCCTGTTACAAATACGCCCGCGCCGGTGTCCTGCCTATCGATGGGACGAGAACGAGCGGCGCAGGCGGTGGAGGCAGCGGTCCGGCAGGCCGCGACGTTCGTCGAGGCCAATGCCGAGCAGCCGATGTCGGTGGACGACATCGCGTCGGCCTGCGGACTGCACGTGAGGACGCTGTACCGGAACTTCAACAGCGAGTTCCGGCTGTCGCCGAAGCGATACCTGCGGCGCTGTCGCCTCGACCGCATCCGCGCCGACCTGCTCGTCGCGCGGCCCGGCCTGACGGTCACCACCGTGGCGATTCGCCACGGGGTGACACACCTGGGCCGATTCGCCAGGGAGTACGCCGCCGCGTTCGGCGAGCCGCCGTCGGCGACCCTCCGACGAGCGCGCGAGGCGATTGGCGCGCCGGGGGCCGCGCTGGCGCCGACCCTACCTTCTGGCCAGTAGGACGCATGCGTGCCGTGGTAGCATTCGGCCGCCTTGCACGCAGGCCAGTCGCCGCCACACCGGGACGCCGCGGACGAGGCGAAGCGGACCCTCTTCGACCGCCTCTACCAGGAACACGGGCCATCGTTGTTCCGGTACCTCCGGCGCCTGGCCGGGGCCGACGACGATCCCGCGGACCTGCTGCACGAGACGTTCCTGCGGCTGTGGACACAGCCAGCACCCGAAGCCATCGCCAACCTCCGTGCCTGGCTGTTCCGCGTGGCCACCAACGTGGCGCACAACCGGCGGCGTGACATGCAGCGCTCCAGGCATCGTGAACAGGCGGTCGTCGCCCCCGATGCGGCGCTCGAGGACCCGGTCGCGCGCCTCGACGCGCAGGCGCAGGTGCAGCGTGCGCTGGCCAGCATCGACGACGTCCGGGCGCGTCGGGCGCTGCTGCTGTTTGCGGAAGGCTTCACGTACCGCGAGATCGCCGGCATCCTCGACCTCGCGCCGGGCCATGTGGGCGTGCTGATCCAGCGCGGCAGGGACCAGTTCCGTCCTCGCGGCGAGTCGACGCCATGACCACGCCGACGGTCGTGCCCACGGGCTGTCCTGACCTGTTGCGGCTGCAACGCTGGCTGGACGCCGACGACACCCTCGACGCGCCGGGGGACGTCGAGGCGCACGTGCGCAGCTGCGCGGCCTGCCGCGCGGCTGTCGACCAACTCCGGCAACAGCACGCGTCCGTGATGGCGGTGCTCGACGACGAGGAGAAGGCCAGCGTCGGCGAGACGGAGGCCACGCTCGAGGCCGTGCGCGTGCGGCTGGCGTCGCTCCCCCTGGGCGAGGCCGTACCCACCGTGACCGCCACCAGTCCATCGCGCGGGCGACCACGTGTACCTGCCGGCATGCTCGCGATGTCGTGGCGCCTCGGGACGGCGGCCACCGTGCTGATCGGGCTGGTGCTGGCCGGCATCGCGGTTCTCGACCTGCAACCGGTGCAGGCATCGGCCGACTGGGTGATCTCCGAGTCGCAGGTGCGCAGCCGCTCGTGGCGGACCCAGCCCGGGAAGATTCGGCAGGAGATCTACGACACCTTCGAGCAGGAAACGGGCAAGCCGGCGATCCACCAGCGCCAGACCACGGTCTTCTCCACCATCCCAGGCGCCGAGGCCACGACGAGCCGGATCACGGATGCTTCCGGGGCGCTGATCAGCGCCACGTGGCGTCGCACGGACGGGTGGGGCGCCACCTTCGACACGCGCAACGGCCCGCACCTGATCCTCGACCCGTCGTCGACCGATCTGGAGGAGATGCTGGCCACGCTCACGGGCGAGGACGCCGAGGCATTGCGGTTCTGGATACGCATCCGCCTCTGGCAGGTCCGCCCGCAGGAGCAGGCGGCGAGCCAGGCCGAGGTCCTCACCGGGGGCGTGGCCTACTTCATGCGCGCGTTCGGGACCATGCAGGGCCCCGCGGAGTTCCACAGCGACGCCGCGGGCTATCGCATCGTCGCCACGGTGGAGCCCCACCGCAACAACCCCGACAAGCTGCTGGCGGTCGTCGAGGACACCTTCTCGGCGAGCAGCCTGATGCACGAGCGCCGCGTCATCAGGCGCGTGACGCGCGACGGCGTCGTGCTCGGCCAGTCGGGACGGCAGTTGATCAGCCGTGGCGATGTGGACCGGGCGACCCTCGATCGGCTGATGGCCGACATGACGTCGCCGCCGCCCCAGTGGCGCGTGACCCGCACGACCGTCGCTGCCGCGCTTGTCGAAGCGCGACGAGTGTGGCGCCTGATGAAGCCGTCACCCGCCCCGAGGCCACAGGGCGCACCGCCAGAGCCGGGCGCACCGCCCGCCACGCGCTGAGCGGGCGCACACGGCAGGGCGGCGTGCCTCACGCCGCCGTTGGCCGGCAACCCTGCGACGCAGGGCCACAGCCCCCAGCCTCAGCCCGTTCCTACACGCGTGGCGGATCGGTCTCGCGTGCGAAGTGCCGGTGCGCCGCCAGCGCCGCGAGGAAGGCGGTGCTCGCGGCGTCGGCCTCGCCGGCCCCGGCCATCAGCAGGCCCGTATCGGCTGCGCCGTCGGAAAGGGTGGTGGGAATGCCGGCCTTCGTGAGCAGGTTGCTGCCCGCGCCGAACACCAGCAGTGGCTTGCAGTGCCGATACTGGTCCTTCACGAACTCCAGCGCCCGTCCGTCCTCGGCCAGCGCGGCGACGGCCGCCTCGCCGTCCGGCACGACGACCGCGTCGAACAGCACCGAGGGCATCGCCTCCATTGTCACGTCGACCTCGAGCGTTCCCGTCGTCGTCTCCACGGTGCCGAGGCGCGAGCCGACCCAGCGCGGCACCGCGCCCTGCGCCAGCAGCTCGCGCGCCACCGCCATGAGCGACGCGCCGTCGGCGCCGTCGGCCACCAGCAGCGCCACACGGCGAGCGCGCACGCTGCCGTCACCGGGACGCGCGAGCAGCGACAGCGCCTTCGACTGCGTCACCTCCGGCGTCGGGTCCTTCTCGAGCACCTTCGGCAGCGGCGCCGGCAGTGCCTTCATGCCCAGCCCCGCTGCGACGGCGAGCGCCAGCGCGTTGTCGACGTGCCTGAGCCCGGCCACCATGCGCTCGCGGATCGCCGGTACCTGCACGCGCGACAGCTCGAAGCGGAACGCGTTGACGATGTGCTGCTGCTCGACCGGGGACTGGCTGTGGAAGAACAGCCGCGCCTGCGTGTAGTGGTCGGCGAACTTCTCCGGCTTGCCCCGCACCTTGTGCGCGTCCTGCGCCATGGGCTCGGGGAACGACACGAAGCCGGCCGAGGCGCCCGCCTGGAAGGGACATCCTCCGGCCAGCGAGTTCGGCTCGTACGACACCCGCCCGCGGTTGATCGTCTGGCGGTGCAGGCCGTCGCGCTGGTTGTTGTGCACCTGTGCGACCGGCGCGTTGATCGGGATCTCGTGGAAGTTGGGCCCGCCGAGCCGCGAGATCTGCGTGTCCACGTACGAGTGGATGCGGCCGGCCAGCAGCGGGTCGTTGCTGAAGTCGATGCCCGGCACGACGTGCGCCGTGCAGAAGGCTACCTGCTCGGTCTCGGCGAAGAAGTTGTCGGGATTGCGGTTCAGCACCATCCGACCGACGGGACGGATTGGCACCAGTTCTTCGGGGACGATCTTGGTCGCGTCGAGCACGTCGAACGTGAACGCCTCGGCCTGTTCCTCGGTGAAGATCTGCAGGCCGAGCTCCCACTCGGGGAACGCGCCAGCCTCGATGGCCTCCCAGAGGTCGCGGCGATGGAAGTCGGGATCGGCGCCCGAGATCTTCACCGCTTCGTCCCACACCAGTGAGTGCGTACCGGCGGTCGGCGTCCAGTGGAACTTCACGAAGTGCGACACGCCGGCCGCGTTCACCAGGCGGAACGTGTGCACGCCGAAGCCCTGCATCGTGCGGTAGCTGCGCGGGATCGCCCGGTCGGACATCGCCCACATGAGCATGTGGGTGATCTCGGGCATCAGCGACGCGAAGTCCCAGAACGTGTCGTGGGCACTCGCCGCTTGCGGCATCGCGAAGTGCGGTTCTGGCTTGGCGGCGTGCACCAGATCGGGGAACTTCATCGCGTCCTGGATGAAGAACACCGGCATGTTGTTGCCGACGAGATCCCAGTTGCCCTGCTGCGTGTAGAACTTCACCGCGAAGCCGCGCACGTCGCGCGCCGTGTCGGTGGAGCCGCGCTCGCCGAGCACGGTCGAGAAGCGGACGAACACCGGTGTCTGCAGTCCCGCTTCGGAGAAGAGGTGGGCGCGCGTGAACTCGGTGAGCGGCGCGTAGCACTCGAAGACGCCGTGCGCGGCCGAGCCGCGCGCGTGCACGATCCGCTCGGGGATGCGCTCGTGATCGAAGTGGGTGATCTTCTCGCGGAGGATGAAGTCCTCGAGCAGCGTCGGCCCGCGCAGGCCGGCTTTCAGGGAGTTCTGGTTGTCGGCGACCGGGACACCCTGGTTGGTCGTCAGCATGCGCCCGGTCGAGTCGGCGCGGACGCGGTCCAGCGGGGCATTCGTCTTGTTGACGCCGACCACCGGCGAGCCGCTGCCGACCTTGTCGCTGCCCTGCGACTCCTGCACCGTGCTGGAGCCGACGATGGGGTCGTCGGGCACGAACGCCCGACCCGCCGGCGGGTCGAGCGCGGTGGCGGGATCGTACTCGGCCGGCTTGTTGGCATTGGCCGGCATCATCGCCGCCAGCTCGTTGGTGGCGGCGAGCTTCGCGGTGAGATCGTCGCTGGAGTGCGCGAACGACGGCGTGTCGGCCGGGCCCGAGACGGTAGCGCGGCTGTTGGAGTCGACGGGACGGCCGTGTTCGGGGGCAGGACGAGGTGTCTTGGGCATCGGTCTGGTGCTGTGGCTGATCGCGTGACGTACGGAGGTGGACACGCAGCCTTCAGCAACGCGGATGCCAGTGAAGAGGGCCCGCCCCTGCGGCCCGGCGCGCGCAGCAGCATCACGCGAGCGCACCGCTCGTGACCCGTGCGTACGACCTCGCTGCACGGCCCGGTCCAGCCCGGCGGTGGCTCGATTCCTTGCCGCAGCGCCCGACCGGGAGCCGTGAGCCCTGGGCCTCCTAGGGGAGGAGTCCGTACTCGTGGAGCTTGCGATACAGGTTGCGCTCGCTGATGCCGAGGATCCTGGCGGCGTGGCTGCGGTGCCCGTGCGTCGCCTGCAGCACCGTCGTGATGTGTGCCCGCTCGAGCGCCTCGAGCGTGGGCAGGTCGTCGGGGGCGGTCGGCGATGCACCGGGGGAAGGGGGAGTGACCCGCCTCGACCGCAGGGAGAGGTGCTCCGGCAGGATCTCCGGGCCCTCCGACACCACGACCGCCGCCTCGATCACATGCATCAGCTCGCGCACGTTACCCGGCCAGTCGTGTTGCGCGAGCGCCTCGAGCGCCGCCGGGGCGAGTCGACGCTCCAGTCCCGTACGCGCGCACATCCGTGCGACGAAGTGCCTCGCCAGGATCGCCACGTCGCCGCCGCGTTCACGCAGCGGCGGGAGCACCACGCCCACGGTGCGCAGCCGGTAGTAGAGATCCTCCCGAAAGACGCCCTGCGCGACCATGTCGGGCAGGTTGCGGTTGGTGGCCGCCAGCACGCGCACGTCCACGCGGATCTCGGCGGTGCCGCCGACATGCCGGAACGTCGAGGTGTCGAGGACGCGCAGCAGCGAGACCTGTGTGGCCGGGCTGATCTCGCCGATCTCGTCGAGGAAGATCGTGCCGCCATGGGCGACCTCGAACAGGCCCGCCTTGGCGCGGTCGGCGCCCGTGAACGCGCCGCGTTCGTGCCCGAACAACTCGCTGTGCAGCAGGGTCTCCTGGAGGGCGGCGCACTCGACCACGACGAACGGCCGTTGACGCCGCGCGCTCCGCGCATGCAGCAGCTTGGCGACCATCTCCTTGCCGGTCCCGGTCTCGCCGCCGATGAGGACGGTGGAATCGGTGGGCGCGACCCGCTCGATGAGGTCGAGGACGCGGCGGAACCCCGGGCTCTCGCCGACGAAGGCATCGCCGAGATCGGGTGGCGTGAGGCCCCGCTCGAGCAGGTGCGTCCGTCGCCGCAGGGCCTGGCGCTCCAGCGCCCGACGGATCCGCATGTCGAGCTCGTCGAGCGGACACGGCTTGGTGACGAAGTCGAACGCCCCGAGCCGGATCGACTCGACCGCCTCGTCGACCGACCCGTGACCCGAGAGCATGATCACGTCGGGCGTCGCATTCGCCTGGCGGATCGACCGGAGCGCCTCGAGGCCCGTCACGTCCGGCAACCGGAGGTCCAGCAGGATCACGTCCGGCTCATTGGCCTCGAGCCACGCCAATGCCTCGGCCGCTGACCCGACGGCAGACACGGCGTATCCCATCCGCTTCAGTTCGTGGGCGAGCACGCCCCGGAATGCGACGTCGTCGTCGACGACGAGGAGGGTGGCGGACGCCCTAGGCTGGGATGGCGGCGGCGGTGTCATCGACGACGGGCAAGGTGATGGAGAACGTGGACCCGGCGCCGAGCCCGCTGCGGACCGTGATGTCGCCGCCCCACCGGCGCACCGCGTTGATCGACATGAAGAGCCCGAGCCCGGTCCCGCCGGGCCGCATGCTGAAGAACGGCTCGAAGATGTGCGCCAGGTGCTCCTGGGCGATGCCGCCGCCGGCGTCCGTGATCGCCACGCGCACGGCGGGTCCCGACTGGATCTCCACGTCGACCACCCCGTCGGGAGGCGAGGCCTGCACGGCGTTGAGCATGAGGTTGATCAAGGCGTGCTGCAGCTCGGACTCGTCGGCCTTCACGCGCAGGCGGAGCGTCGTCGTGCCGCGCTGGGCGAGGCGTACGCCGCGCTCGCGCGCCGTCGGCGCCACGAGCCGCATGGCCGTGGCCACGGCGTCCTGCACGTCCACCAACTGCGGCGTGGACGGCGCGCCACGCGACATGCGGAGGAACTGCTGCGTGATGCCGCGGCATCGCAGCACCTGCTCCCGGGCGGTCAGCGCCGTCTCCCGCACGTAGGCCCAGTCGGGCGTCGCGGTGTCGTCGGCCGTTTCGCGGCCGATGCCCTCGACGCAGGCGAGCACGGTGCCCAGGGGGGTGTTCAGCTCGTGCGAGAACCCTGACGCCAGCAGGCCGAGCGACGCCAGCTTGTGCGACTCGGCCATGCGTGCCTCGGCGGCGCGGCGTTCGGAGATGTCGCGCCAGACCTCCACCACGTGCACGTTGCCGTCGGGCAGGCGCGAGACGGGCGAGGCCTGCACCTCCTCCCACGCCACCGTCCCGTCCGCCCGCTTCCGCTCGCAGATCCGCGTCTGCGTGGACGAGGCGTCCAGGCACGCGACGGCAGGGCAGTCCGACACGCTGCAGGGCGCCGATCCGTCACGATGGCACGAGCACCCGAGCAGCTCGTTGCGCGAGGCGCCGGTCCGCGCCAGGAACGCGTTGTTGGCCGCCACGACGCGCCGCTGCCGGTCGAGCACGACGATGCCGTCCTCGATGCTGTTGATGATCACCTCGAGCCGCTCGCGCTCGTTCTGCACCTGGCCGACGAGCGAGCTCACCGAGTCGGCCATCACGTTGAACTCGCGCGCCAGCCACGCGATGGTGTCGCTGCCCGACTCGGACACCCGGCGGGTCAGGTCGCCCTGTGCGATCTGGCGCGCGGCCGTCTCGAAGCGCTGGAGGCGGCGCAGGACGATCAGTCGCACCAGCAGGCCGATCGCCGCGACGAGCAGCAGCGTGATCAGCGCGGTGACCGCGACCATCCACTGCAGGTCGCGGGCGGCCGCGGCGTGGATCGGACTCGTGTCGATGTCCGAGATCAGCACGCCGTTGATGGCGTGCCGCGGGTCGTGGCACTCGCGACACTCGGCCCGGTTGCGGATCGGGAGCACCGTGCGCAGGATGCGCGTGCCGGCGACGTCGATCACCCGGCTGGTGGTGCGCTGCGCCGCCGGGTACTGGTGACAGGCCTGGCAGGTCGGCGAGCCGGGGCGCAGGCTGTCGTCGGCAGCCAGCGGGCGCGCCGTCGCCTGCACCTTGCCGGCGCGATCGAGCAGGACGACGTTCAGCACGCTCGGCTCATGGCCGAACGTGGTCAGCATGCCGGCAATCAGGGCGTGATCGTCCTCGAGCATCGCGTGCTCGAGGGCGCTGCGGATCAACTCGGACTGGGCCAGCGCGTCGCGGCGGGCGGTGTCGATCAGGGTGTCGGAATGCCGCAGGGAATACAGGTACGCACCGGTGGCGGACGCGAGGCTCGCCGCGATCGTGATGCCCAGGGCCAGACCAACCGTCGTGCCGGTCAACCGCGGATTCATGGGCCACCTGCGACTGGAAGAGGACCGACTGCGGCGGATCGTGGCAGAACCCGTGCACGTCGTCAACGGACTGACGGAACGTCAGGCGCCGACCTGACAGGCTGTCAGGCGCGCCCCGGCGCGCGTCGCGGCGATCGGTAAACGGCTGCCTTCTGAACTCCTCTCGCGTGGCACCGATCGTGCGACTGCAGCCGGCAGGATTGCGAGGAGGCGCGTGATGGGACTCATCCTGATGCTGCTCGGCCTGTCGATCGTCCTGACCACGGCGCAGGTCGTGGCGATCGTGTACATGTGGCGGGAGTCGACCGCGGGTGAGCCGCCGACGCTGCCGCACACGGCGCCCGCGCCTCCCCCGCAGTTCTTCATCGCCGCGGCGCCAGGCGCCCCGGCGCATCGCGACGCGCGCGTCGACCGGTTGCTGCGGCAGCTCGAACAGCACATCCGCCTCGAGCAGGCCGCTGCCGAGTCGTACCACCTCGCGCCCACCGCCGACGCGCTGCATCGGCACACCGACTCGCCGCTCGTCCTGCACTGAGGCGTCGCCATGCACTCGCACCCCGACCTGTTCGCCGGTCTCGCCACCAGCGAGGTCGACCGCCTGGTGTCGCTCGGCACCGCCCTGACGCTGCATCCCGGCGACGTCCTGTTCAGGATTGGTGACCTCGCCACGCACCTGTACGTCGTCGACCAGGGCCTGGTGTCGCTCACCATGCCGATGCAGGTCGACCACCACGACGAAGACGTGCGCATCGACGAGTGCGGCCCGGGGCACACCGTCGGTTGGTCGACCCTCGTGCCACCGCACCGGTTCACGCTGAATGCCACCGCGCCGGCCCCCGCCCACGTGCTGGCGCTGCCGCGCGAGGCGCTGCTGGCCCACTTCGCCGCCCACCCGGAGGTCGGCTACGCGGTGATGCGGAACCTCGCCACCGTGCTCGGCCAGCGCCTGCAGGTCTTCCAGGCCATGTGGCTGCGCCAGATGCAGCACGTGGTGGACCTCGCGCATGGCTAGGAACACCGCGGCGCTGGCGGCGGGCGTGGCGACGGTCGCCGTGCTGGCGCTCGGTGGATGCCATGCCGGCCCGTCACGCGACACCAGCGCCGACGACGCGCCGTGGGGAGGCACGCAGGTCGTGCTCCCGGCGCGGGCCAGCGGCGAGCCGGAGCTGGTGCAGGTGCCGCCGCCGCCCTTCTCGGATGGCGTCTTCCCCTGCTCGGACTGTCACGCCCAGCCGGACCTCCCGCCCAACCGGACGCGGCGCGTGCTCGTGGATGCGCACGACGAGATCGTGCTGAAGCACGACGAGGAACACCGCTGGTGCCTGGACTGTCACGACGCCGTCGACCGCGACCAGCTGCACCTCGCGGGCGGCGAGCTGGTGCCCTTCTCGGAGTCGTACCGACTGTGCGGGCAGTGCCACGGCGAGAAGCACCGTGACTGGCGCGCCGGCATCCACGGACGACGGACGGGGTTCTGGAACGGCCGCAAGGAGTACCTGCTCTGTGTGCACTGTCACGATCCGCACGCGCCACGCTTCAAGCCCCTCGTTCCCAGACCGGCGCCGGTGCACCCCGGCCCGATGACGCGGTAGCCATGGCCACTCCCCGCACTGCCCACGACGTGGATGACCACCCGACGTCGCTCACGCGCCGCTCGTTCACCACGTGTGCCGCCGCCGCGGCCGCCGGCTGGATCCTCACGGCGTGCGGACCGAAGCGCCTGTACGACGTGTCGCGCGAGCGGCTTCGCGAGCTGGTCGGCGACGTGGAGCGCGAGTACTCGGCGACCTACGGCAAGGACGTCACCGTGTCGGCCGCGGGGCCGCAGCCGGGCGTCCTCTTCGGGTACGCCCTCGACATCTCCCGCTGCACGGGCTGCCGCCGTTGCGTGTATGCCTGCGTCGAGGAGAACAACCAGTCGCGCGATCCGCAGGTGCACTGGATCCGCGTGCTGCAGATGGACAAGGAGCATGGCGTCGACTTCGCGCACGCCGACCAGTACTACGAGCCGGCGCAGGTGCCCGAGGAGGGCAAGTTCTACGTGCCCGTCTCGTGCCAGCAGTGCCGCGATGCGCCGTGCACCAAGGTCTGTCCCACCGGGGCGACCTGGGCCGAGAAGGACGGCATCGTCGTCATCGACTACGACTGGTGCATCGGCTGCCGGTGCTGCATGTCGGCCTGCCCGTACGGCGCGCGGCACTTCAACTGGAAGGCGCCGTCGGTGGCCGCCACGGACGTCAATCCGCACATGCACTACCTGGGGAACCGGCCGCGGCCGAAGGGGGTGGTCGAGAAGTGCACCTTCTGCATCCAGCGGGTGCGCGAGGGCCGCTATCCGGCGTGCGTGGAGGTGTGTCCCGTGGGCGCTCGCAAGTTCGGCAACCTGCTCGATCCCGACAGCGAGATCCGCTACATCATCGAGCACGAGCGCGTCATGGTGCTGAAGGAAGAACTCAACACCATGCCGAAGTTCTTCTACTTCTACGGAACGTGAGGCCGCCGGTGACCACCCTGCACGCGTTCCTGGCGTTCACGCGCAGCAGCGGCCGGCTGGTGCTGCGCGGCGACGTGCTCTACTGGTCGTGGATCGGCCTGCTCCTGCTGCTCATCGCGTCGGGGCTGGCTGCCTACGTCGACCAGCTCCGCGTCGGCCTGTCGCTCACCGCGATGCGCGATCCGGTGAGCTGGGCCTTCTACATCGGCAACTTCACGTTCATGGTGGGCGTGGCCGCCGCCGCGGTGGTCCTGGTGATTCCCGCCTACGTCTACGATTGGAAGCCGATCCGCGAGGTCGTCATCATCGGCGAACTGCTGGCCGTGAGCGCGATTCTCATCTGCCTGTTGTTCGTCATGGTGGACCTCGGCCGGCCGGAGCGGTTCTGGCACCTGATTCCGGGCGTCGGCCTCCTGAACTTCCCGCGCTCGGTGATGGCCTGGGACGTGATCGTGCTGAACCTGTACCTGCTGATCAACCTCGTCGTGGTGACCCACGTGGTGTTCAGCGCCTTCCGCGGCCGGCACTACTCGTTGCGGCTCGTGTACCCGCTGGTGCTGCTCTCGATCCCGATGGCCATCGCCATCCACACGGTGACCGCCTTCCTGTACAGCGGCATGGCGTCGCGCCCGTACTGGAACGCCTCGATCCTGGCGCCCCAGTTCCTCGCCTCGGCGTTCAGTTCGGGGCCGGCCATCCTGCTGGTGGTGCTGCAGCTGCTCCGCCGCTTCACCGACTTCGAGATCAAGGACGAGGCGATCGGCAAGATCGCCGAGCTGATGGCGTACGCCATCTTCCTGAACCTGTTCTTCCACGGCGCGGAGGTCTTCAAGGAGTACTACTCCAACACCGAGCACTCGCTCTACACGCGCTACTGGTTCGAGGGCATCGGCACGCACACGACGCTGGTGCCCTACGCCTGGACCGCCGTCGGCCTGCAACTGCTCGCCCTGGTGCTGTTCATCGTGCCGGCGGCGCGCCGCAACAGCGTGACGCTGAACGTCGGGGCCGTCGCGACCTACGCCGGCGGCTACATCGAGAAGGGGATGGGCCTGATCATCCCCGGGTTCACCCCGGACACGCTCGGCGAGATCTACGAGTACTCGCCGACCATGCACGAACTGCGGGTGGCGGCCGGGGTGTTCGCCATCGGGTTCCTGGTCTTCACCTTCCTGCTCCGGGTGGCCGTGCCGATCCTGCTCGGGCAGGTCCGACTGGCTGGCACCGGCACGCAGGCCCTGGAGTGAGCGACATGACGATCACGAGAACACTGGTGGTGACGGTGGTCCTGGCCTGCCCGGTCATCGTGCCGACGCAGGCGGCGGCACAGGCCCAGGACAAGGGGATGGCGATCTTCGTCGAACAGAAGTGCACGCAGTGCCACGCGCTGGCCGGCCGTGGCAACAAGAACGGCGCGCTCGACGACGTGGGAAGCCGGCTCGGCGCCGCCGAGATCAAGGCGTGGATCGTCGATCCGGTGGCCATGGCGGCCAAGCGCCAGCCGGCCTCGACGCGGAAGCCGGCCATGAAGAAGAAGCCGATGTCGGCCGCCGACGTGGACGTGCTGGTCGCCTTCCTGGCGACGCAGAAGAAGTAGCCCGACCCGCCACGTGGCGCCCGGTCGCCGGGGTGCTCAGTGCGTGGTGGCCGCGTCGCCGTCGAGCACCTCGCGCACCTTGCGTGCGAGGCCCTGCGGCGTGAACGGCTTCTGGATGAAGGCGTCGCTCGACGCCTCCAGCCCGTGCCGCACCACCGCGTCGTCGGTGTAGCCGCTCATGTAGAGGACGCGCATGCCGGGATGGCGGCGCCGCAACTGGTCGGCCAGCTGGCGGCCACCCATCCCCGGCATCACCACGTCGGTCACCAGCAGGCTCACGTGGGCGAGCGCCGCGACGTCGAGCGCGAGGGCCTGTCGTGCCGTCGCCACCTCGTGCACCACGTAGCCGTGCATCTCCAGCGCCAGGCGCGCGAACCGCCGCACCGCCTCCTCGTCCTCCACCAGCAGCAGCGTCTCGGTGCCGTGCGGGGCGTGGGCCGCCGCCGTCTGGTCGCCCTCGGGTATCGCGAGCGTCTGCGCGGGCAGCAGCACGTGGAAGCTGGTGCCCTGGCCGAGGGCCGTCTCGACGAGGATCGTGCCGCCGGCCTGCCGGACGATCCCGTACACCGTGGCCAGCCCGAGGCCCGTGCCCTTGCCGATGCCCTTCGTGGTGAAGAACGGCTCGAAGATGTGCGACTTGACCGCCTCGGTCATGCCGGCGCCGCTGTCGCTCACGGTCAGCCGGACATACGCGCCCGGCGGCACGTCGGTCAGGTCGCTCGTGCCGATCGCCACCTGCGCCTCCGTGGCAGTCACCCGCAGCAGGCCTCCGGTCGGCATCGCGTCGCGCGCGTTGACCGCCAGGTTCAGCAGCACCTGCTCGAGCTGTCCGGGGTCGATGCGCACCTTCGGGAGGTTCGGCTCGAAGGACGTCTCCAGCTTGACGTCCTCGCCGATGAGCCGCCGGAGCAGCCGCAAGGAGCCCTCGACGGCCTCACGGAGGTCGAGGACGCGAGGCTCGACGATCGCCTTTCGGCTGAATGCCAGCAACTGCGCGGTGAGCGCCGCCGCCCGCTCCCCGGCTTCCCGGACGGCGGTGAGCGACTCCTTCTGCGTCGCCGGCGTCGCCACGTCGGCCAGCAGCAGGGCCGTGTAGCCGTTGATGACCGTCAGGAGGTTGTTGAAGTCATGCGCCACGCCACCGGCGAGCTGGCCGATGGCCTCCATCTTCTGGGCCTGCCGGACCTGCTCCTCGAGCCGCCGCTGCTCGGTGATGTCGCGGATGAAGCCGAAGAGCTGCCCGCGTTCCGGCAGCGACACGGTGTTCCAGAGGAACCACCGGTACTTGCCGTCCCTGGTGCGATACCGGTTGACGAAGTTCATCACCGGTTCACCCCTCCGAACCCTGGTCCCTGCAGCCATCGTCGCCTCGACGTCGTCGGGATGGACGAAGTCGAGCCACGGCCGTGCTCGCAACTCCTCGGCCGTCCAGCCGAGCCGCTCGGTCCATGCCGGGTTCACCTGGTGCAGGTAGCCGTCGAAGCCGGCGATGCAGACCGGGTCCGGGGAGGCATTCCAGAGGAAGTCGCGCTCCTCCTGTGCCGCCCGACGCTCGGTGATGTCGGTGGCGATGCCGCACATGGCGTACGGCTCGCCGTTCTCCCGGAAGAGCGGGAACAACAGATTGAGGAACGACGCCTGCGTGCCGTCGGCGCGGCGGATGGACTCCTCGACGCTGACCGGTTGCAGTGTCTCCAGCATGTCGCGTTCACGTTGTGCGAATGTCGCCGCGACGTCGGCCGGCAGCACCTCGGCCGCCGTGTGGCCGATCCAGCGACTGGCCGGGACACCGAAGACCTCGACGACGCGGCGATTGACGAACAGCAGACGGCCGTCGAGTCCCTTGAGGTACACCACCGCCGGCGAGGCGTCGAGGACGTCGCGGAACCGTGCTTCGCTCGCCTTCAGGGCGGCCTGCGCCAGTTCCCGTTCGAGGGCGGCGCGGGCAAGGTGGGCGGCGCCGGCAATCGCCAGCTGCTGCGTGGAGGGCTGGGGTGCATCCACCTGCGGACCGCTCTCCAGTGCGCCGGTCACGATCCCGAACGCGTGCGGATCGGGCGGCCCCGGTTCGCGCCGGTAGACGGCGAACGTGCCGAGCACGCGACCGGCCTCGATGCCGGGTACGTTGCCGCTGGCGACGATCGGCACCGACAGGCACGAACGCAGGCCGTGCGCCAGCGCGACGGCCCTGTATTGCGGCAACCAGCCCGGGTCGGTGGCGATGTCGTGGCTCACCACGGTCTCGCCGAGGTACGCGGCCGTGCCGCAGCCGCCCGCGAGCAGGCCGACCTCCATGCCTTCCACCGCGTCGTTGCAGGACGCCGCCAGGTTCGGCGCTGCCAGGACGCGCAGGCGGGCCTCCTCGACCTGCAGGATCGAACACGTGGACCCTGGCAACTGGCCTTCCACGTGCCGCACGATCGAGTCGAGCACCTCGCCGAGCGGCGCCCCGCGCGCAATCTGCTCGAGCACGCGGTTGTTCCAGCGCAGCGCCTCCTCGCTCCGACGACGTTCGGTCACGTCCACCGACAGGCCGGTCAGCCTGATGGGGGTCCCGTCGGCCGCCCGCTCGAGCCGACCCGTCTCCTCGAGCCAGGCCAACGAGCCATCGTCGCGTTGCACGCGATACAGGCTGTGGTATTCGTGGCCACCGCCGTCGAGGCAGGCGGCGATTGCGGCCTTGAAGGCCTCGCGGTCCGGCGGGTACACGCGGGTGAGCACGTCGGCGACGCGCTCGGGACGCGGGGTGACCGGCAGGGCCGGCTCGATGCTGAAGTACCGCACGACCTGGTCGCTGCCCACGTCCCACGAGAAGGCCACGGCCCCCACGGCCTCCAGGGCCACCCGCAGGCGTTCGGACGCGACGAGCTTGGCGCGCTCGGCCTCCTTGCGGGCCGAGATGTCCTGGAACACGCCGAGCACCCCGACCGCGTGCCCCTCGTGGTCCCTGAGCGGCCTGACGCGGAGGTCGACCCACACATGCGATCCGTCCTTGCGGACCTCTTCGCGCTCGCCGTCCCAGTCGGCGCCAGCCAGGACCTGGCGCAGGACGTCGGTCACGTCGTCGCGGGCGCCCTCGTCGTGGTGGTCCACCAGCGGGTGCCCGAGGCGCTCTTCCGCCGTCCAGCCGAAGAGACGGGCGGCGCCGTCGTTCCAGAACGTGATCACGCCGTCGCGATCGGTGAGGATCACGGCATCGCGCATCTGCTGGATCAACGCAATCCCCAGCCCGGCCACCTCGGAACCGGGGCCGGCGACCTGGGAGCGCGGTGCCTGCGGAGGGCTGTCCATACGCGTTGGGGAGGACGCTAGCCCGAGTATAGACCTGCTGCGTGGTGGAGTGCGCGGCCGACGATCAGGGAGTGCCTGGCGTGCCCTCACCGAGAGCGGCGGTGGTCCATCCCTCGCCGCAGCGCAGCACGTGGCACTGCTGCCCGACCTCGTGGCACGCCTCCACGAAGGTCGCTGGATCGGCGGTATTGAACGTGAACATCTCGTAGTGGCAGGGGATGACCACCCGCGCGCCGATGTCGCGCCCGAGGACCGCCGCCTCGCGCGCGTCGAGGTTGCCGGCGACACGCCGCTCGGGCGCCCGCCCGTTGATCGGCAACAGGGCGACGTCGACCTGGTGGGGCCGCAGCAGGTCTGCCATGCCCTCGAAGCGCACGGTGTCGCCGCTGTGGTACAGCGTCCATTCGCCACAGCGCACCACGTACCCGACGAACTCCGGCGACAACGCCTCGTGCGCGGCTGGCACGGCCTCGATGCGAAAGGGGCCGACGTCCACGTGCTCGCCCACAGCCACGCCGACGGGCACCTCTGCGGCCACGCCGAGCCGTTCGGCGACGAACGCCCGGTTGGCCTCGGCCACCACGAGCGTGATGGCGGGATTGGCGAAGCGCAGCGGCTTCAGCGTCTCGGCATCGAGGTGATCGGTGTGGTTGTGGCTCGAGGTGACGACGTCGATGAAGTCGAGGCGTCCGGGGTCGATGACGCGCTCGGTCATCCGGATGTGCGGCCGGTCGGTGGCCGCGTACTTTGCAGTGAGCGAGTCGGACAGGTACGGATCGAGCAACAGGTGCCAGCCGTCGAACTGCACGAGGAAGCCGCTCTGCCCCAGCCACCACAGGTGGGCGTGGCCGTCGTGGTCGGCGGCCGCGCCGATGTCGAGCAGCAGCGCGTCGTCCTGCTGGTACGGGACGATCACGACAGTCCGAGCTCCTCGCGGACGCGGCGCACGCCGGCCACCATGTTGGCCAGCTTGGGGCGCGCCGCCCAGCGGGCGGTCTGGCTGAGGCCACAGTCGGGCGCGAACGCCAGCCGCTCCGGCGCCGCGAACGCGAGGCACCGGCGCACCCGCGCGGCGACTTCCTCCGGCGTCTCGATCCAGTAGCTCTTGACGTCGATCACCCCGACGGCGACGTCCATCCGCTGCGTGATCGGCTCGATGATCTCGATCTCGGCGAACTCGCGGCTGGCCATTTCCACGTGCAGTTCGTCCACATGGGCGTCGAGGAAGGCGGGGAACAGCGCGGCGTAGCGACGCGGCGCGATCGCCCGCCCCTTGTAATTGCCGAAGCAGAGGTGGGTCGACAGGCGCGTGCGGCCCCTGACGCCTTCGACCGTGTCGTTGAAGAGCCGCACGAAGCGCGCCGGGTCCTCGCGGTGCGCGTAGCAGCTCATCGACGGCTCGTCCACGCAGACATCGCGGCATCCGGCCGCCACCAGCGCCTCGAGTTCGGACCGCACGATCGGCACGAGGGCCTCGGCGAGCGCCCAGCGATCGGGATACTGGCGGTTGGACAGCAGACGGCCACTGAGCGTGTACGGACCCGGCACGCTCGCCTTGAGCCCCACGCCCGGCGGGGCGAGGCGCAGCAGGCGCTCGAAGTCGGCGACGGTGCCCAGTCCGCGCGGTGCGGCCAGGGTGCCGACGACTTCGTGCTTGCCGCGCTGGTCGTGCCCAGGAGGACCGAACCGGCGTCGCGACGGAGGCTCGGGAGCGAGCCCCTCGAGGAAGCCGTAGAACGAGAGGTTGAAGTCCAGGCGCGTCTGCTCGCCGTCGCTGATCACGTCCAGGCCGGCCACCACCTGATCGCGCACCGCTGCCGCCACCGCGTCGTCGAGCAGTTCGGCGACGTCGTCGGGGCCGAATTCGTCGAGGTGCGCGCCGGCCAACTCCAGCCAGGCGGGGAAGGGATAGCTGCCGATGACGGTGGTGCGCAGGGCCGCGGGCATGGGGCGTAGTGTAGAGGAACGCAGCAATGCCGCGATGCCGGAATGGCTCGAGGCGACAGGCTCGAGGCTCGGAGAGCGTTCACCTTGTCAGCATGCTGAGCCCGAGCCCTGAGCCCTGAGCCGTCCGAGTACACTGTCGCGCATGCAGACGGGGCGGCTCGCAGGACGGTCCATCGTGATCGTCGGTGGCACGTCGGGCATGGGTCTGTCGGCCGCGCTCGCCTGCCGGCGTGCGGGCGCCCGCGTCGTGGTGGGTGGACGTGAAGATGCCGCGCTCGACGAGGCGCGCGCGCGACTGGGGGCCGACGTGCCCTGCCTGGGCGGCGATGCGACGACGAGCGGGTTCGCGACCGGACTCATCGACGCCGCGGTGGCCGCGCACGGCCGTGTGGACGGCGTCTTCCACGTCGCCGGCGGCAGCGGACGACGGGCGGGCGATGGTCCGCTCGATGCCGTGTCGGACGCCGGCTGGCAGCACACCCTCGACATCAACCTCACCGCCCTGTTCCTCTCCAATCGGGCCGCGGCCCGATACTTCCTCGAGGCCGGTCATGGCGGCTCGGTCGTCAACATGGCCTCCGTGCTTGCGAGGTCGCCGGCGCCACGCCACTTCGCGACGCACGCCTACGCGGCCGCCAAGGCCGGCGTGATCGGCCTCACCACCAGTTGCGCTGCCTACTATGCCGGCCGCGACATCCGCTTCAACGTGATCGCGCCGGGCCTTGTCGACACGCCGATGGCCGCCCGCGCCATCAGCGATCCCGAGATCGTCGCCTACGTGACCGCCAGGCAGCCGCTCGACGGCGGGCGCCCGGCCCGGGCTTCCGACGTGGACGGCGCGGTGATCTACCTGCTCTCCGACGAATCGCGCTTCGTCACCGGGCAGGTCATCGCCGTGGACGGCGGTTGGGGCGTCACCGCGTGAGCGGCCCGGTCATCGGCATCGACGTCGGCGGCACCTTCACCAAGCTCGTGGTGCTCGACGCTGCGGGGACGCCCGTCGATCGCTCGCGCATCCCGACCGACGACTCGCCGGCGCGGCAGTTGGCCGCCGACGTGGCGCGCGAACTGGCACGGCTCGAGATGCTGCACGGGCCGGCCCGCGTCGGCGTGGCGTGCCCCGGCCTCGTGCGCGACGACACGGTCGTCTGGATGCGGGGTCGCCTCGAGGAGTTGCAGGGGCTCGACTGGGCCGCGGCGCTCGGACGTTCCGCGCGGGTGCCGGTCATCAACGACGCGCAGGCGGCGCTGGCCGGCGAAGTCGCGCTCGGCGCCGGGCGCGGCTGTCGGGACGTGGTCCTGCTGACGATCGGCACCGGCGTCGGCGGCGCGGTGATGTGCGATGGCCGCGTGCTGCGCGGCCATGTCGGCCGTGCCGGCCACCTCGGGCACATGGCGGTCAGCGCGCCGGGGGAGAAGGACATCGTGAACACGCCCGGCAGCCTCGAGGAGGCTATCGGCAACTGCTCCATCGTGCGTCGCACCGCGGGACGATGCTCCGACACGGCAGCGCTCGTCGCGGCGCACCGGCAGGGCGAGGCATGGGCGAGCGCGGTGTGGGAGTCCAGCGTCCAACTGCTCGCCGCGGGCATCGTGTCGATCGTCAACGCGGTCGATCCGGCGCGGGTGATCCTGGGCGGCGGCATCGCGATGCACGCCGGCGAATCGCTGCTGGCGCCGCTGCGCCGCTGGATGGACGAGTACGAATGGCGCCCGCTCGGCGAGGGCGTGGAGATCGTGCTCGCCGAACTGGGTGAGGAGGCGGGCGCGATCGGCGCGGCCGCCCACGCAAGGGAGTCGACGGCATGACCCCGTCAGGGCAGTACCTGGAGGCGTGCGAGCGCGTGCTCGCGACGGTGCGCGCACAGCAGGCGGCGATCGAGACGGCGGCCGGCTGGTTCGCCGACGCCATCCTCGCGGACCGGATGGTCCACGTGTTCGGATCGGGCCACAGTCGCATCATGGTCGAGGAACTGTGGCCGCGGTATGGCTCGTTCCCGGGCTTCAACCCGATCGTCGAGCTCTCGCTCACCTTCCACAACCCGGTGGTCGGCGCCAACGGGCAGCGGCAGGCCATGTTCCTCGAGAACGTGTCAGGGCTTGCCGCGCGCATCCTGCGCAACTTCTCGACCTCGTCACAGGACGCCGCGCTGGTCGTGAGCTCGAGCGGCTGCAACGTGGTGCCGATCGAGATCGCCGAGGAGTTCCAGCGGCGCGGCGTGCGCGTGGTGGCGATCGTGAGCCGGGCCCACAGCGAAGCGAGCGCGAGCCGCCGGGCCGACGGCCGTCGCCTGCAGGACTTCGCCGACCTGGTCCTGGACACGGGCGCGCCGGTCGGCGACGCGATGGTGCGAGTGGACCGGTTGGACACGCCGGTCGCGCCCGGTTCGACCATCGGCGGCTGTGCGCTGGTGAATTGCCTCAAGGCCGAGGTCGCCCTGCGACTGACGGCGGCCGGGCGCCCGCCGACCGTGCTCACCGCGAGCGCCATCGTCGGGCCAGACCGGGCCACGCAGCTGTTCGAGGCGGCCTACGACGAACACGCGCACCGATTGGCGCGGCTCTACGCCGACGTGCGGGAGCCCTGATCGCGGCGCGCAGTCGCGATCCCGACGCTCACCGCTTCTTCGCGGCTCGCTTGCGTGCCGAAGCCGGCTCGTCGGCGGCCGTGGCGGCGCCGCGCGGCGCAGGCTGCCCGGACATCGCCCAGGCCTCGGCCAACCACTCGGTCAACGGCGCCTCGACCTGATCCCGGTGGGTGATGCGGAAGAGGTGCGCAATCTTGGTGCGCGAACTCGGCATCGCCTTCCACAGCAGTGGACTGGTGACGCCGCGACCGAGGAACACGCACACGTCGAGCCAGCGGCGGCGCGGCCGCACGAAGCAGAAGCAGGCGCGCCGCGAGAACATGATCGAATGGTGGGAGGCGTAGATCCGCTGGTCACCGCACGCCACCGCTTCCTCCCGGATGCGGTCGTACGCCTCGCGCAGGTCCTCGTCAAGGTCCCGCAGCAGTGCAGCCTCGGTCGTGGTCCAGCAGTCGTGGGTCTCGCCTGGCGCGATCCACTGCTTGCAGTGGTAGCACTCGCGCCCCGTGACGGCTGGCGGCGTGTTCGAACTTGAGCGGCTCATGACACTCGGGGATGCCCTGCATGGTACAGGGGCGGGCCTGTGGTACGGTGCCGCGATGGACACGCCTGCCGGGCCGACGGCGCGTGGCGCCGCCTCGTCGACACCGGGTGATCCGGGCGTGGACCGCAGGGGCTTCCTCTGCGCCGCTGTCGGGGTCGGATTGGCGCGCCGCATGCAGGAGCCATCAGGCATGTACGGACTCATCGGCAAGATCACGGCGACGCCCGGCAATCGCGAGGCACTCGCCGCCATCCTCCTCGACTTCTCGGTAGCGGGCATGCCCGGCTGTCTCAGCTACATCGTCGCGCGCGACCCGAGCGTCGACGACGCGCTGTGGGTGACCGAGGTCTGGGACAGCGAAGCGAGCCACAAGGCGTCCTTGTCGCTGCCGGCCGTCCGGGAGGCCATCAGCAGGGCCCGCCCGCTGATTGCCGGCTTCAGCGACCGGGTGGTGACCCGTCCGTTGGGCGGCATCGGGCTGGCGGCAAACCGCGCTGGTTGAGGCGAAATGCCGCGATGTGTCCTGGCCATCGACACGTCGGGCGCCACCGGACCGGGCTCTGCCACAGATTCCACAAGGTTTTCTCATCCGAGCCTTAACCGCGACGTCGATGATCAGGGCCCCGGTGTCTTGCACCGCCTGATGTCCCTGGCGATCCCCGATCGCCGCCGAGTCAAAGGGTCCGTCGATGCGCCTACCCGCCCTGTCCGCCTTCCTCGTCGCCGCGATGGCGATGGGGTCCCCCGTCTCGGCACAGATTGCCGCGACCCTCGACACCGAACCTGCAATTCCGCTGCTGGCCGTGCCGCTGGCCGCAGCCGTGCCTGCCGGTGCAGGGGACGCCTCGGCGCCCACCTCGGTGACCCCGCTGCTGTCCGACCCTGCCGCCCTGTTGCCGGTCGATGCGCAGCCGGTGGCCACCACGCCCGCCCCGAAGCTGGCGTTCGAGTACAGCGAGGGCTACCAGAAGCGGGCGAAGATTCACAAGCTGGCGAGCTGGGCCACGCTGCCACTGTTCGGGGCGGAGGCGATCATCGGCAGCTCGCTCTACTCGAGCCCGACCGAGGGCAAGAAGGACGCGCACCTGGTGATTGGCGGCGCGATTGGCGCGCTCTTCGCCGTCAACACCGTGACCGGCGTGTGGAACCTGCTCGAGGCGCGCAAGGATCCGACCTTCGGCAAGCGGAAGTGGGCCCACGCACTCCTGATGATGGGCGCCGACGTCGGCTTCGTCGCGACCGCCGCGACCGGCCCTGGCGAGGGCGGCGACTACGACAGCCAGAAGTCCACGCACCGGGCGGTGGTCATCTCGGCCATCGCGATGTCGACCACCGCGTACCTCATCATGCTGTTCGGAGACTGACGTGGCGATCAGGGAACTGGCAGAGACCTGGGCGTCGGTCTACTCGAACTCGGTCGCGATCCGCAGTGCCGTGTCGTTTGCGCACTTCGGCGGGTTGATCTGCGGCGGGGGCGCGGCGGTCACCGCGGATCTCGCGATGCTGTCGGCGCTGCGCCGCGACGACGACGCGGTATCGCACGAGATCGCGCGGGTGCACGCCTTGCACCGCTTCGTCATCGCCTGCCTGGCCGTCATCGTCGCCAGTGGCGCGTTGCTGCTGCTCAAGGACCTCGACGCGCTGCTCGAGTCGCGGCCCTTCTGGATCAAGATGGGGCTGTTCGTGGCGCTGCTGTGCAACGGCCTGCTGATCATGTGGGCCGAGTCGCGCGTCGCGGCGCGCGGCAGCAATGGTCACGGTCTGCTGCGGTTGGCCGCAATCGCCAGCCTGATCCTCTGGCTGGCGACCACCCTGGCGGGAACCGTGGTGCCCAATGCCCTGTGACCGCCTGAGTCGTCGCGGCTTCATCGCCGGCAGCGCCTGCGGCGTGTTCACGCTCGCCGCGCTCGGCCTTCCTGGCGACGTCGCCGCCCTGCCCGTGTCGGAGATCGAGGCGCAGGGCAATGGCAACGAGCGCAAGTACCCGATCCCGTCGGCCGACGGCGCGAGCATCGATCGTGCGTCGCAGGTCATCCTCGTGCGCTACGCGGGCAAGGTCTACGCGATGTCGCTCGTGTGCCCGCACGAGAACGCCGCCGTGCGCTGGCTGCCCAAGGACGGCCGCTTCCAGTGCTCCAAGCACACCTCGCGCTACACGCCCGACGGCACCTTCACGTCGGGACGCGCGACGCGCAACATGGATCGCTTCCCGATCCGGAAGGAGGGCGCGCAGGTGGTGGTCACCATCGACCGCGTTTTCCAGTCCGACAAGGACGCCAACGGGTGGAACGGCGCCAACGTACCGGCGTGAAGTGCCGGATCCTAGCCCTGCCGCAGGAACGCGGCGACCTCTGGATACAGAGTCGCGTGGAACCCCTCCCTGTCGAACCCGGGGGATCCTGCGAGGGCGGGAACGCCGGATTGGTCATGTGCGCGGGAAATGGCGTCAGGAACGAGAAGTGGCCGGCGCCGGGCACCACGCGGCTGGTGATCGGCGTCGTGGCGGGCAGGCGAGCGTTGACGATGTCGCCGTGACTGCCGGTCATCGCGTCGAGGGCACCGGTCAGCGGCAGCACCGGCACCGTCACGTCTGACAGCGACCCCTCCGGGATGAACCACGGCGCCGCGGGCGCCAGCAGCACGACGCAGGTCACTCGCGGGTCGGCGTCGACGGGGATCGGCTCCGCCGCCATCCCTGGCGTGTCGCGCGCGACGGTGTACGGTCGCCCTCCTGCCAACGCCAGTGCCGTATACCCTCCCATCGAGTGGCCCACCACGCCCACGGCGCGCGTCTCGGCATGGCGTGCGAAGCCGTCGGGCGACGCGGCCCAGTCGATCACCGCCGACACGTCCCGCGGGCGCTGCACCAGGATCTCGGTGCCGTTGGCCAGCGAGTTGTCGTCGCGGTTGTTGCCGGGGTGCGTCGGGAGCAGCACGAGCCAGCCGGCGCTGGCCAGGTGGCGCGCCAGCCCGCGGTGCGTCAGCGGCGAGCCTCCCGATCCGTGCGACACGACCACCACGGGCCAGGGCCCGGGCGTCGGCACCCCCTGCTCGACCGCATCGAGGGTGTACGGACCGAAGGCGATCGCCTGCTCGTCGCCGATCGACGGATAGCAGGCGATCACGTCGAGCCCCTCCGGCAGGTGCGCGGCGGGCACGCGCGCCCGTCGCAGGCCGACGCTATTGGCCATGGTGGTGCATCGCCGCGGCGAACTCGGGGAAGTACCGTTCGATCACCGGCAGGTCGAACCGCGCCAGGATGGACTCCTTCGGCTCTCGTGCGAGCAGGAAGCCGAACGCCGCCTCCAGCAGTTCCTCGGGCGTCGAGCCCGGCGCGTAGCGCTCCACGTCGCTCGGCATCACCGTGACCAGGTGCGTGCTGCTGCCACGGTCGTCGGTGACGACGACGCGGAAGGTGGTGCCGGATTCGGCGACGACGTCGATGCCCATGCCGGTGCTATACCACGGCGCCGAACCAGGCGCCCACCGCGGCCGTGACACCCATCGCGAGGGCGCCCCAGAAGGCGACGCGGGTGGCCCCGGCCACCGGTGAGGCGCCACCGGCGCTCGCGGCCAGCCCGCCCAGCAGCGCCAGTGCCACCAGCGACGCGCCCGACACGGCCGCGGTGAGCCACGGCACCGGCGCGAGCGCTGCCACCGCCAGGGGGAGTGCGGCGCCGACCGCGAAGGTCGCGGCCGACGTGACCGCTGCCTGCAACGGCCGGGCCGCCAGTTCCACCGAGTGGCCGAGCTCGTCGCGCGCATGCGCGCCGAGCGCGTCATGCGCGGTCAGCTGGCGGGCGACTTCGCGGGCCAGGTCGGGAGCGAGCCCGCGTGCGACGTAGATGCCCGTCAGTTCATCTTCCTCGGCCGCAGGCGCTGCGGCCAGTTCGCGGCGCTCGCGATCGAGGTCGGCGCGCTCGGTGTCGGACTGCGAACTGACAGACACGTACTCGCCGGCGGCCATGGACAGGGCTCCGGCGACCAGTCCCGCGACCCCGGCGACCAGCACTCCCTGGCGGCCGCTTTCGGCCGCCGCCACCCCCACGACCAGGCTGGCGGTGGACACGATGCCGTCGTTGGCGCCGAGCACCGCGGCGCGCAGCCAGCCGATCCGGTCGGTGCGGTGTCGTTCGCGATGCGCGAGATCGGGTACGGGAGCGTCCATGGGAGTCTCCGCAGAAGCGCCGCGGCGGCGCGGTGGCGCGTCACGCCCCGCGGCGCGACGACCTCGTGAACGTACACCAGTTCGCCGGTCGGCAGCGCGCCGGTCCGCTATGCTTCGACCATCACCCCGTTGCGTCGAGGAGCCACTCCCATGCGTCACCTGCTCGCCGGTCTCGTGCTGTCGTTGATCATCGTGGTCCCCGCCAACCGCGTCGGCGCGGCGCAAGCTCCGTCGGCCGATCAGGTGGCGGCGGTCAAGGCGGTCGTCGCCCGGTACGTCGCCGTGCGCGAGGCCCGCGACGCCGCTGGCCTCGCGGCGCTGTTGATGGAGGACGCCGACCAACTGGTGTCGACGGGCGAGTGGCGGCGGGGACGCGAGGCCGTGGTGACCGGAGGTCTCGCCTCCTCGGCGCGCAGCGGCGGCGTGCGGACCATCGAGGTGGAATCGGTGCGATTTCCCACCCTCGACGTGGCGATCGTCGATGGCCGCTACGAGATTGCCGCCACGGCGTCGACGCCGGCGCGACGCATGTGGACGACGTTCGTCATGGTGCGCGGCGCGGTCGGCTGGCGCATCAGCGCGATCAGGAACATGCGGCCGAGCGAGTAGCGCTTACGGCTTAGGACTCACGTCCCGGCTCCCAGCGGCCAGTTCCCGGCTCCTACACGGTGAATGTCACCGCGTTGCCGGCCACCGTGGTCGGGAAGCTGGTGAGCGGCCTGGTGGCCGGGCCGCGGGCCACGCTGCCGCTCGTAGTGAACAGCGACCCGTGGAACGTGCACGCGAACTGGCTGCCGGTGAAGTTGGTGATCAGGTTGCTCTCGTGGGTACAGGTGGCCGTGAGCGCCGTCGCGGTGTCCTGCCCGGTGCGCGCCACCAGGTAGTTGCCGATGGCGGTGCGCACAAGTGCCGCACCACCGACGGTGGCGAGCGCCCCCTCGAGCGGCACGCTCACGGTGCGGCCGTTCACGGTCCCCGTCGCGCTGGCCAGCGGCGACCCGGTGCTTCCAGAACCGCCCGGACTCGTGCTGTTGCTGCCACCGCCCCCGCACGCGGCGGTGAGCGTCGCGAGCGTGGCGGCGGCCGACAGGCAGCCGAGGCTGCAGAAGGCGCGGCGGGACGGGTCGGTCGGCAGGGAGATGTCGGTCACCGTTTGTGAGACTCCGGGTGGCGGCGAGCGGTTGCCTGACTTCGCCCCGGCATCCGCCGGGCGGCCCGGCCCGGAGCCTGCGGCCAGGACCCTGGTCTACACCGTGAACGTCACGGTGTTGTTGGCAAACGTCGTGGGATAGGCGGTGAGCGCCCGGTTGGCGGGTCCTCTGGCCACGGTGCCCGACGTGTTGAACATCGCGCCGTGCGCGGTGCACACGTACTGGCTGCCGGTCCAGTTGTTGACGGTCTGGCTCTCGTGCGTGCACGTGGCCGTGAGGGCCGTGAACGTGTCGGCTCCCGTCCGCGCGACCAGGTAGCTGCCGACCCCGGTGCGCACCAGGGCGGCCGTGCCCGGGCCGGTCAGCGGCGATCCGTCGAGCGCCACGGTGACGGTGCGCCCTGAGACCGTCGCGTTGGCCGTGCCGAGGCCGGTGCCCGTGCTGCCGGACCCTCCCGGGCTCGTCGAGGAGCTGCCACTGCCGCCGCAGGCGCTGGAAAGCGCGCCGAGGGCGACCGCTGCCGCCGAAAGGCAGGTGTGGGCGCAGAACGTACGACGTGTCTGATCGAGCGGCGGGGTAGCCTGTTCCTTCACGAGGGACCTCCTGTGGGTGACACCTGCCACCCTGAGGAAGTTTGCTCTGCAATATTCATGCGTTCGAGAAAGAGCGTTGGCAGAACTGTGGCGGCCACGACCAGCCATCCGAGTGCCTCCGAGCGGGGACACGGCGTCCCGTGCAGGCGGCGCGTCGACGCCCGTCGGCCCGCGACCCACCGGGCGCCCGCGGCCCGGCCTCGTCGCGGCGCGGCGTCAGGGCATGTTTCCGGCAGCAACGGTGTGTGATGATCGCGTGGTGCGCCCCAGCCCGACCGCCCGTGCCGCCCAGGTGATCGCGTGCCTGCTCGCCGCAGGTGCCGTCGCCCGCGCCCAATCGCCCCGCCTGGTCCAGCCCGGCGCCCCCGGGCAGCCCACCCGGGAGATCTCGGCCGCCGAGGCCACCGACACCTCACGGGTCGCCCATGGGGCAGCCGACACGCGATTCATGCAGGGCATGATTGGCCATCATGCACAGGCGCTCGAGATGGTCGCCCTCGTCGAGTCGCGCAGCCGGAACGCCGACCTGAAGCGGCTGGCGCTCCGGATCGACGTCTCGCAGCGCGACGAGATGCAGATGATGCGCGAGTGGCTGATGCGCCGCGGTGAGGCGCTGCCCGACCCGCACGCCCACCACACGGCGCACGGGCAGATGCCCGGGATGCTGACGGCCGCGCAGATGCAGCAGCTCGCCGCGGCCAGCGGCCCCGAGTTCGACCGCCTCTTCCTCGCCGGCATGATCCAGCACCACGAGGGCGCGCTGACGATGGTGAAGGAACTGTTCGCGACGCCGGGCGGGGGACAGGAAGCGGAGATGTTCGACTTCGCCTCGGATGTCGAGGCGGATCAGGCGATGGAGATTGCGCGCATGCGCGCGCTGTTGAAGGAGCTCGGCAAATGAAGCGTGTCGTTCGTGTGTGGGCCGCCCCGGCCCTCGTGGTGGCGCTGGCAGTGCCGGCGGCCGCCCAGCAGGCCCAGCAGGCGCCCGCGGCTCCCGCCGCGACACCAGGGCCTGCGTCCTCCGATCCGCGCGTCGGCCTGAAGGCCGGGCTGCGCGATGCCGGCGTGGCGGCCAAGGGTCTCGAGCTGCTGGCCAACCTGCCCAAGCCGGAGGGGTTCTTCGACCCGAAGTTCCCGGCCGGCGAGCCGAACCCGCGGATGCCGGACGAAGACGGCGAGAAGAAGGCCGACGCGGCCGCCAAGCCGGCGCCCAAGCCGTCGCCCAAGCCGGCCGCCGATGCCGCGGTGAAGCGGCCGCAGCGGTCCTGGGGCGGCCTCAACTTCGCCAACTCGGACCTCGCCTTCAGCGGCACGCACCTCTTCGTCGGCAACTTCAGCGGGTTCAACATCTACGACGTCAGCACGCCCACCAAGCCGACGCTGATCACGTCGGTCGTGTGCCCCGGTGGGCAGGGCGACGTCTCGGTGCACGGCAACCTGCTCTTCATGTCGGTCGAGCAGACGCGCGGCAGGCTCGACTGCGGTGTCAACGGCGTGGAGGATCCGGTCAGCAAGGATCGCTTCCGCGGCGTGCGCATCTTCGACATCAGCGACATCCGCACGCCGAAGCAGGTCGCGGCGGTGCAGACCTGCCGCGGCTCGCACACCCACACGCTGGTGACCGACCCGAAGGATCCGGCCAACGTGTACGTGTACGGATCCGGCACGTCCACGGCGCGCTCGGCCGAGGAACTGGCCGGCTGCTCGGGCAAGGATCCGAAGGAGGATCCCGAGACGGCGCTCTTCAGCATCGACGTGATCCAGGTGCCCGTGGCGCGTCCGCAGGATGCGAAGGTCGTGGCCCGGCCGCGCATCTTCGCCGACGAGAAGACCGGCAACATCGCCGGGCTCTGGGCCGGTGGCGATCATGGTCCTGGCACGCAGAAGACGTCGGTCACCAACCAGTGCCACGACATCACGGTGTTCCCCGAGGTCGGCCTCGCGGCGGGCGCGTGCTCGGGCAACGGCATCCTCCTCGACATCTCGCAGCCGGCGAGTCCGAAGCGGCTCGACTACGTCGCCGACAAGAACTTCGCCTACTGGCACTCGGCGACGTTCAACAACGACGGCACGAAGGTCGTGTTCACCGACGAGTGGGGCGGCGGCATGCGTCCGCGCTGCCAGGCCACCGACCAGCCCAACTGGGGCGCCAATGCCATCTTCGACATCGTCGATCGCAAGCTGGTGTTCAAGAGCTACTACAAGCTGCCTGCGCCGCAGACGGCGACCGAGAACTGCGTGGCGCACAACGGATCGCTGGTGCCCGTCCCGGGCCGCGACCTGATGGTGCAGGCCTGGTACCAGGGCGGCATCTCGGTGATGGACTTCACCGACTCGTCCAACCCGAAGGAGATCGCCTTCTTCGACCGCGGGCCGCTCGACGAGAAGAACCTGATCACGGGCGGGTACTGGTCGGCGTACTGGTTCAACGGCTACGTGTTCGGCTCGGAGATGTCGCGCGGCGTCGACGTGCTGCGCCTCACGCCGGGCGACCTGCTCACGCAGAACGAACTCGATGCCGCGTCGGCCGTGCAGGCCAAGGCGTTCAACGTGCAGCACCAGGACAAGGTGAGCTGGCCCGCCAATCGCGCGGTGGCGCTGGCGTACGTCGACCAGCTCGTGCGCTCGGGTGCCGTGCCAGCCGACCGCGCGCCGATGCTCACCGGTGCCGTCAAGGGTGGCGATGCGTCGCAGCTGACGATGATTGCCGGGCGCCTCGGCGAACGGGCCGCCACCATGACCGGCGCCGACGCGGCGCGCATGAAGGCGCTGTCGGCGGTGCTCACCGCGATCAGGTAGGCCGACGGCTCAAGGCTTCAGGCTCAAGGCTCGGAGATCATCCTGTCACTGTGCTTTCTGAGCCCTGAGCCCTGAGCTCTACGACTTCCGACTGCCGACCGCCGACTGCCGTTCCGTGTCGTTCTCCCACGGCTCGAAGTCCCGCCTCACCGACAAGGACCTCGGACGCTTCCCGTCCGGGTCCTTGTTCGATCGCCTGGCGCGCGCGGTGTGTCGCGCCGGCGTGCTCCCTCGCAAGGAGCTCTACGAAGCCTGGGAAGTGGCGCGCCGCGCCCGTCGGCGCTTCCGCGGCGGCCGCGTCGTCGATCTCGCGGCGGGCCACGGCCTGCTCGCCCACGTGATGCTGCTGCTCGACGACACCTCGCCGCGTGCCATTGCCGTGGACACGGTGGTGCCTCCGTCCGCCGCGCGCCTGCACGACGTGCTTGTCGAGGAGTGGCCCCGGCTGCGCGACCGCGTGCAGGTCGTGTCGTCGCCACTCGATGACGTGTCGCTGCACGAGGACGACGTGGTGGTGTCGAGCCACGCGTGCGGCGAACTCACGGACCTCATCCTCGACCGCGTCATCGCTGCCGGAACGGGAGTTGCCGTGCTGCCGTGCTGTCACGACGTGGATACGTGCGACGTCGGCCCGCTCACCGGTTGGCTGGACCCGGCGCTGGCGATTGACGTGCGCCGAGCGGCGCGTCTCGAGCAGGCCGGCTACACCGTCTGGACGCAGACGATTCCGGCGTCGATCACCCCGAAGAACCGCCTGCTGCTCGCCTCACCCATCAGAATGCTTTCTGAGCCCTGAGCCCTGAGCCCTGAGCCCTGAGCCCTGAGCCCTGAGCCCTGAGCCGTACGCCGGACCTATGCTGATCGCCGAGCGGATCAACGCCGAGCGCCTCGTGCTGGCTGGCTGGAGCCGGGCCATCCTGCTGCAACTGGCCCACCCGCTGGTGGCACAGGGCGTGGCCGACCACAGCGCCTTTCGCGGCGGCCTGTTGCGCGCCGCGGTGCGGCTGCACCACACCGTGGCGGCGATGCGGCACCTCACGTTCGGCGACGACGACACGCGCCGTCGGGCGCTGGCGGGAATCCTCGCGATCCACCGACGAGTGAACGGGAAGCTGCGCGAAAGCGTGGGCGTGTGGCCGGCGGGCACGGCGTACTCGGCCGAGGATCCGTCGCTCGTGCTGTGGGTGCACGCAACGTTGCTCGACTCCCTGGCGCTCGTGTTCGATCGGGTGGTGCGTCCGCTGGCCGACGACGAGCGTGACGCCTGGTGCCGCGAGTCGGCGCCGACCGCGCTCTCCCTCGGCGCGCACGAGGCGGACGTGCCGCGTGACTGGGGCAGTCTCCAGGCCTACGTCGCCCGCATGCACGCCTCCGGGCAGATCGTCGTCGGCGACACGGCGCGGGACCTCGCGCGCGACGTGCTCACCCCGCCACGCTCATGGCTCGTGCTGCCGGCACGGACGCTCAACACGACCGTCACGATCGGCCTGCTGCCGCGGCATGTCCGTGAGCAGTACGGACTTGCGTGGACCCCGGCCGACGACCGGCGTCTCTCGCGCGCGCTGTGGATGCTTCGCACGGCCCGGCGCGTGACGCCGACGGCGCTGGCACACTGGCCGGATGCACGCAGGACGTGACGCTGCCGCTCGGCGTGCCCGCGCGGGTGCGCGTCCGTGCGTCGTGCCGCCGGTGGCCGAATCCGCTGGCTCCTGAGCCCTGAGCCCTGAGCCGTGAGCCGTGAGTCCTGCGCTCAACTGTGCGGTTCGCCCGTCGCCAACCCGACGCGATCCATGAGCTCGCGGAACCTCGAATGGCCGCGCAGGCTGTCGAACTTCGGGTCGAGCACGGTGAACGGCGTCATGAACTCCTGGTTGTGGACCGCGACCTCGAGCCAGTACAGCGCGCGGTCCGTGTCGCCAAGCGCGGCATACAGCGCCGACGTGGTGTGCGCCGGGATCGACGGGCGCGCCAGCGCGCCGGCGAGGCGGGTCCGGTAGTAGGCCTGCAGATCGGCCGCCGCGTCCGCACCCGGAGACGGTGACTGCCCGGTGTGGACCGCAAGGACCTCGTCGGGGCGCCCCAGCCGCTGCCAGGCCGCCGCGAGGCACGTCCCGTTGAACACCATCTCGGGCGTGAGTCGCCGCGCCTGCCGGCACAGGTCGAGCGCCTCGCGAGGGCGACCACGCGCGAGTTCCGCCCACGCCAGGTCGGAGGCAATCACCGCCGAGGCGGGGTCGAGCGCGACGGCGTGCGCCAACCGCGAATGCGCCGTCGCGACATCGCCCCGGAACAGGGACAGCAGGCCGGCCCACTGCCAGGCGCTCGCGTACTCGGGCGCCAGGCGCATCGCGGTGGTGAACGACTCCTCCGCGCCGACCCAGTCCCAGGCGAGGAACATGCGGATGAAGCCACGGCTCGCGTGCACTTCGCCGAGGTTCGGGGCGCGGCGCTCGGCTTCGCCCAGTGCCGCCTGCGCCTCCTGCCGGTTCCCGTTGACCGTGAAGCAGTCGGCGATGCCCACCCACGGGAGGGCGAACGCCGGATCGAGCCGGGCGGCCTCGCGATACTCCACCGTCGCGCGGGCGCAGTCACTGCGCGTGCTCCAGTACACCCGGGCGCGTGCGTAAGCCTGCCAGGCTTCCGGGCGCTCCGTGTCGCGGCTCCGGGCCGCCACGGTGACGGCAGCGGTCGCGGGTGCCCGCCACGGGAGGTAGTCGGCCATCGACCGCACGGCCAGCAGCAGGCACGCCGCCACCGCAGCGCCCGCGATCACGCGTCGCCGTTCATGGCTGCCGGCAGAGGGGACGGTCTCCTTCACGCGGGCCGACGGGCCCGGACCGGCAGTCGACGCTTCCGTTGCGGCCGGGACCGCCGGACCGACCGGGGCGGGCAATATTGCCACGCCGCCGCTGTCGTCGGCCGGCGTGCTCGCCTGGTCGCTCCGTCCCCGACGCAACGGCGCGTCGTCGATCACCTCCACCGTCCCGATGAACCGGTAGCCCTTGCGCGGGATCGTCTCGATGAGGCGGGGGCGTGCCGCCGAGTCGCCCAGCACCCTGCGGACGTCGGCGATCGTCGAGTTCAGGCCGTGGTCGAAGTCCACGAACGTGTCGTTCGGCCACAGCGCCGCCCTGACCTCCTCCCGCGTGACCAGCTCACCCGCCCGGTCCACGAGCAGGCCGAGCAGGGTGAGCGCCTGGGGGCGCAGGCGCATGCGGCGGCCGTCCTTGCGGAGGTCGACATTGGCCGCATCGAGCTCGAAGCGGCCGAACCGGACGCGTGTCCCGGGGGGCCTCATGGGCATGCACCTATCTCTAACGATGGCACCGGCCCTACCTGAACGGCTCGGTCGGCGACTCTCGGACTTGCGCAAAGGCCTCGGACGCAGCCACTTGCGCGATGAGATCCCATGGAGACAAATATGTGCACCCCGGCATCGATTCTGGCCGCTCGGCTCTGCTACTTCTGCGCGCCACGCGCCGAGAGGCGTCCCCGCGGTGGGGACGCCCGGGCGTCCGGAGCCTCCCGATGCCAACCCGTCTCTTCCCGTGGTCCGCGCTGCGGTCCGCCGCGGCCGCCGTTGCGCTGGCGCTCGCGGCGACCGCTGCCAGCGCGGCCACGTTCACCGTCACCAAGACCGCCGATACCAACGACGGCACCTGCAACGCCGACTGCAGCCTGCGCGAGGCGATCACCGCCGCCAACGGATCGTCGGGCCCCCACACCATCGCCTTCAACATCCCGGGCAGCGGGGTCCAGACGATCACGCTCACCGGCGCGTTGCCCAACATCATCCAGGCGGTGACCATCGACGGCTTCACGCAGCCGGGGGCGTCGCCGAACACGAACGCCACGGGCGCGATCAATGCCGTGCCGCTCATCGAGATCAACGGCGGCGGCGCCAACCCGGCGATTCAGGTCCTGACCTCGAACGTCACCATCCGCGGCCTCGTCGTCAACGGCAGCTTCACTCCCATCCAGGTCCTGGCCGGCACCAACGTCGTCGTCGCTGGAAGCTTCATCGGCACCACGGCCAACGGGCTGGCCAGCGGCGCCACGGCCGTGCAGTCCGGTATCCGGTTCCAGGACGCCTCTGGCACCGTCGGCGGGTTGCTGCCGCAGGACCGGAACGTCATCGGCGGCGGCATCGACAGCATCAACAACGAGAACGGCATCGTCGTGAGCGGCGGCGCGTCGGTGCTCATCGTCGGCAACCTGATTGGCATCGACAAGACCGGCACCGTGGCGCTGCCCTTCGACGAGGCCGGCGTGCGCGTCAACGCGATCGTGGGCGGTCCGGAGCCGAACGCGGTCATCGGCGGCAACACGCCCGCGCACCGCAACGTCATCAGCGGCATCAGCTTCTCCGGTGACGGCGGCTCTGCCGGCATCTCCGTGGGTGGATGCGGCGGCGGCTTCACCTGCCGCGCCAACAGCGTGACCATCCAGGGCAACTTCATCGGCACCACGGCAGATGGCACGGGAGCGGTGCCCAACTTCCACGGCATCATCCTGAACGGCTCGACATCGACGCTGGTCGGTGGCACGGGGCCGGGTGAGGGCAATCTGATCAGCGGGAACCTCGGCGCCGGCCTCAAGGTCTCGCAGGACTTCGCCCCGGGCGGCAACAACGACGGGTACCGCATCCTGGGCAATCGCATCTTCGGCAACGGCCAGCTCGGCATCGACCTCGAGGCCAACATCACCCCGTTGGTCAATGACGCCGGCGACACCGACGTCTCCCGCCAGAACTTCCCCGTGGTCACGAGCCTGTCGTTCACGGGTGGCGCGGTGACGATTGGCGGCACGTTGAACAGCGCGGCGAACCGGACATATCGCCTCGAGTTCTTCGCCAACGATGCGGCCGACGCCTCGAGCTTCGGCGAGGGCCAGATCTTCCTCGGCGCCATCGACGTCACCACCAACGGCAGCGGCAACGCCTCGTTCACCACACCGGCGCTCGGCAGCGGCCTGGTCGCGACCCAGTTCATCACCGCCACGGCCACCGACCTCACCACCAACGACACGTCGGAGTTCTCGCAGCTCACGGCAGATCTGTCGGTGACGATCACCGACACGCCGGATCCGGCCGCACCCAACGCCGACGTGACGTACACACTGGTGGCCACCAATCTCGGGTCCGTGTCGGCGTCGGGCGTGGTGACCATGTCCATGGCGGTGCCCGCGGGCGCCACGTTCGTCTCCGCGACCGGCGGCGTGACGCCCTCCGGCGGGACGCTCAGCTTCAACCTCGGCGCGCTGGCGGTGGGCCAGACGGCGCAGCGACAGGTCGTGGTGCGGTACGCGACGACGGGCGCCAAGGCCGCCACCGTCACCGTCACCAGCACCGTCACCGACAGCGTCCCGGCCAACAACAGCGCCTCGGCGACCACGACCGTGACGGTCCCGCAGGTGATCTCCATCTCGGGTACGGTCCGCACGGGCATCAACACGGCCCTGCCAGGCACCACGCTCACCCTCACCGGCCCGGTGAATGCCACGACGACGTCGGGCAACAACGGGACGTACAGCTTCACGAACCTGCCGCAGGGCACCTACACCGTGACTCCGAGCATCGCGGGCCGCGTGTTCGAGCCCGGCGCCCGCACGCTCACGGCCGCCACCGTCAACCAGACCGGCGTGGACTTCGTGGGCCGGCTGGTGTGGAAGATCACCGGGCAGGTCCGTGACCTGAACGACACCGGCGTGCCCGGCGTCACGATGACGCTCAGTGGTGACCAGGCGGCCACCACGACGACCGACCTGAACGGCAACTACGAGTTCACGGGCATCGTGAACGGCCGTACGGTGACGGTCACGCCGACCCGAGCGACGTTCGCGTTCAATCCGGCGAGCCAGACCTTCCCGAACATCAGCAAGGACGAAGTCGCGGGCTTCTTCGTCGCGCAGGTGGGCACCTTCACGCGCTACTTCGCGGAAGGCGCGACGGGCACGTTCTTCGATACGCAGATTGCGCTACTCAACGCGACGGGCAACCCGGCGACCGCGACGCTGAAGTTCCAGAAGGGCGACGGCACCGAGGTGACCCAGCAGGTGTCGCTCGGTGGCGTCGACCGCAAGACGATCATCCCCGAGCAGATTGCCGGCCTCGAGAACGCCGCGTTCTCCACCGAGGTCACCTCCGACCAGCCGCTGATCGCCGACCGCACCATGACGTGGGACACGCGGCGGTACGGCAGCCACGCCGAGACGAGCATCGGCCGTCCGCTGACGCGCTGGTTCCTGGCCGAGGGCGCGACGATCAACGGGTTCGATCTCTTCTACCTGATCCAGAACCCGAACAACACGGCGGCCAACGTGCAGGTGCGCTACCTGTTGCCGACCGGCGCGCCGCTGGTGCGCACGTACCAGGTGGCGCCGCGCAGCCGCTTCAACATCTGGGTGAACCTCGAGGATCCGGCGCTGGCCGCCGCCGAGGTGTCGGCCGACATCACCTCGGACCTGCCGGTGATCGTCGAGCGCGCGATGTACCGCACGGTCGGCGGCAGGCAATTCAGCCTCGGGCACGAGAGCGCCGGCGTCGAGGCGCCCGCGCTGCAGTGGTACTTCGCCGAGGGCAACACGGGGCCGTTCTTCGACCTGTTCTACCTGATTGCCAACCCCAACGACGCCCCGGCGATCGTCGAGGCCACGTACCTCAAGCCCGATGGCTCGGTGGTGGTCAAGACGTACACGGCCCCGGCCAACAGCCGCTTCAACATCTGGGTGGACTTCGAGGGCGCCGACCTGGCCAACACGGCGATGGGTACGACGTTCCGGGTGACCAACAACGTGCCGGTGGTGATCGAGCGGGCGATGTGGTGGGCCGGCGACTTCACGCAGTGGGTGGAGGGCCACAACACGGCCGGCGCGATCGCGACGGGCGAGAAGTGGGGTCTGGCCGAAGGCGAGGTCGGCGGCGCGCCGTTCTTCACCGACACCTACATCCTGGTGGCCAACACGTCGACCAGCGCCGGCACCGTGCGGGTGACGCTGATCTTCGACGACGGATCGCCAAGCGTCACCAGGGACTTCCCGATCAACGGCAGCAGCCGGCTCAACGTCGCGACGCGGGCCGAGTTCCCCGGCGCATCCGGCAAGCGCTTCGGCGCCATCGTCGAGAGCGTGGGCGCGACCCCGGTCCAGCTGGTGGTGGAGCGCGCCATGTACAACAGCAGCGACGGCGTGACGTTCGCGGCCGGGACGTCGGCGCTCGGCACGCTGCTGCGCCCTGGCGCCGCGCAGGCCACCGCGAGCCTGAAGTGAGATCGTCGGCCCGTCCGGGCTGACGCATGGCGTTGCCCGGGGTCGGGCGTTGGGAGGCGACCGGGCCCGGGAACACGGGTGGTCATGGGGGCGCAGCAGTACTCGCCGTCAGCCCATGATCACCCGTCCTGTCGCGGTGGCGGCGCCCCTCCTCGTCGAGCGCTCGATGCGGCGACGCCCATCCCGACCCGGACGATCGTGGGTCTGCGGTAGGCTTGCCGCAGACCCATGTTCTTCCGCGCCGCGCCGACCGTCCGCGCCTCGGGACTCGCGTTGCTGGCGATGGCCGGCGGTGCGTGGCTCGCGGCCGCCCCTGCCCCCGTTGCCTCGTCACAAGCGCCGCGTGCGGTTGCGCGCGCCTACGAGGAGCCGCTGCGGCCGCGCATCCACTTCACGCCGCCCCGCAACTTCATGAACGACCCGAACGGGCTCGTGCACTACAAGGGCGAGTATCACCTCTTCTACCAGTACAACCCGCAGGGCACGACGTGGGGCCACATGTCGTGGGGGCATGCGGTGAGCGCCGATCTGCTGCACTGGCAGCACCTGCCCGTCGCCCTCACCGAGCAGGACGGCGTCATGGTCTTCTCGGGCAGCGCCGTCGTCGATCGCGACAACAGCAGCGGCCTGTGCCGGCCACACGGCGAGGATCGCTCGTGCCTGGTGGCGATCTACACGGGGCACGGCCATGGTCGGCAGACGCAGAACCTCGCGGTGAGCCAGGACCGCGGGCGCACCTGGACCAGGTACGCCGGCAACCCCGTCATCGATCCCGGCCTGAAGGAGTTCCGTGATCCCAAGGTGTTCTGGCACGCCGCGACGCGCCGCTGGGTCATGGTCACCGTCCTGGCCGACCAGCACAAGGTCCGCTTCTTCGGCTCGCCCGACCTGAAGACCTGGACGACGCTGTCGGACTTCGGCCCGGCAGGCGCGACGGGCGGCGTGTGGGAGTGCCCCGACCTCATGGAGGTGCCCATCGAGAACGCCCCGGGGCAGTCGCGGTGGGTGCTCGACGTGGACATCAACCCCGGCGCGCCGCACGGCGGGTCTGGCGGGCAGTACTTCGTCGGCACGTTCGACGGCACCCGCTTCGTGCCCGACGGGCCGACCGACACGCCACGGTGGGTGGACCACGGCAAGGACTTCTACGCCTCGATGTCCTTCGCGGACCTGCCGGCCGGCGTGCCGGGCCCGGTCTGGATGGGGTGGACCAGCAACTGGCAGTACGCCAACGAGGAACCGACCGAGACCTGGCGGGGCGCCCAGTCGCTGCCGCGTCGGCTCCGCTTGCGGCGGACGCCCGACGGCCTCCGTCTGGTCCAGCAGCCCGCCGGCGGCCTTTCGAGCCTGTTCGAGAAGGACGGCGCCCGACACCAGGTGCTCGCGCAGCGGGCGGTGCTGCCCGAGGCAGCCGACATCACCTTCGTCGTCGGGCGTGGGGACGCGGGCGAGATTGGCCTCAGGCTCTACAACGAGGCGGGCGAAGAGGTGCGGATCGCGGTCAGCGCGGACCGGCGCGAGTTGTCGATCGACAGGCGGTATTCGCGTGCCGGCACGACGCCGACCGGCTACGCCGAGCGGCACGTCGGCCCGCTGCGGGCGACCGGGCAGGTGCCCGTGCGCGTGCTGATCGACAGGTCGGTCCTCGAGGTCTTCGCCAACGAGGGGGAAACGGTGATGACCGAGCGCATGTATCCGACCCGTCCGTACACGCACATCGAGTGGATCGACGGTCGTCGCCCGGTGAGCGCCTCGACGCGGCTGATGGCGCTCCGGTCGATCTGGGCGCCGCGCGGCTAGGTCTTGTGGCCGTCGCCCCTGCCGCGCATCATCGCGACATGCCTTCTGCCACTCACGCACCGCGCCAGCTCGGCTCGACAGGTCCGTCCGTCTTCCCGCTCGCACTCGGCTGCATGGGCATGTCGGGCATGTACGGCCCGGCCGACGAGCAGGAGAGCGTGGCGACCATCCAGGCGGCGATCGACCAGGGAGTGACGCTGCTCGACACGGGCGACTTCTACGGGGCCGGCCACAACGAGCTGCTCGTCGGACGGGCGATCCGCGGCCGGCGTGATCGGGTGCAGCTGTCGGTGAAGTTCGGCGCCCTGCGCGGGCCCGGCGGCAGCTGGGGCGGCGTGGACACGCGGCCGGTGGCGATCAGGAACTTCCTTGCCTACAGCCTGACCCGGCTCGGCGTGGATTACATCGACGTCTACCGTCCCGCGCGCCTCGACCCGCAGGTGCCGATCGAGGAGACGGTCGGCGCGCTGGCCGACCTGGTGAAGGCCGGCTACATCCGTCACGTGGCGCTGTCGGAGGTGGGAGTCGAGACCATCCGTCGCGCCGCCGCCGTCCACCCGATCGTGGACCTGCAGATCGAGTACTCGCTGGTGAGTCGAGGCCCGGAGACGCACATCTTCCCGGCGCTCGCCTCGGCCGGCATCGGCGTGACGGCGTACGGCGTGCTCTCGCGCGGGTTGTTGAGTGGTTCGTCACCGAAAGGGCCCACGGACTTCCGCGCCCACCTGCCCCGGTTCGCCGGCGACAACGGCGCGCGTAACCGCCGCGTCGTGGAGACGCTGGCGCAGCTGGCCGCCGAGCGCGGCGCCACGTCCTCGCAGCTGGCGATCGCCTGGGTGCTCGCTCGTCAGGCGTGGGTCGTGCCGGTGATCGGCGCGCGCACCCGCGCACAGCTGGCCGAGTCGCTCGGAGCGCTGGAGGTCACGCTGTCGGCCGAGGACCTGTCCCGCCTCGAGACCGCGATCTCGCCCGACGCCATCGCCGGCACCCGCTACGACGCCCACCAGATGGCGATGCTGGACAGCGAGAAAGGCAACGGATGAGGGCCCGTGGGCCTCGGCCGGGTCTATGACCCTCACGCGCCTCGGCATTTGTCAGAGGGTCGGGTAATCTGGCGGGTGCCATGTTCCGCCGGACTGACGACCTACGGATCACACAGGTCCGCCCCCTGCTGCCGCCCGCCATCCTGCTCGAGGAGCTTCCCGTCTCGGAGGCTGCCTCGAACGTCGTCGCCAACGGGCGCGGAGCCATCGCCGACGTCATCGCCGGCAAGGACGGGCGTCTGGTGGTCATCGTCGGCCCCTGCTCGATTCACGACACCCGCGCCGCGGTGGAGTACGCCGAGCGCCTGAAGCCCATCGCCGACAGGTACAAGGATCAGTTGATCACCGTCATGCGGTGCTACTTCGAGAAGCCGCGTACGACGGTCGGCTGGAAGGGACTGGTCAACGACCCGGACCTCGACGAGAGCTACCACATCAACAAGGGCCTGCGGCTCGCCCGGCGCCTGCTGCTCGACGTCAATGAGCTCGGCCTGCCGACCGCCTGCGAGTTCCTCGACACGCAGCTGCCGCAGCACCTTGCCGACCTCACGTCGTGGGTCGCGATCGGCGCCCGGACCACCGAGAGCCAGGTGCACCGCGAGCTGGCCTCGGGCCTGTCCATGCCCGTCGGGTTCAAGAACGGCACCGACGGCACCACCCAGATTGCCGTCGATGCGGTGCTGTCCGCGCGGTCGCCGCACCTGTTCCCCTCGGTCACCAAGCAGGGCGTGTCGGCGATTTTCGAGACCACGGGCAACGAGACGTGCCACGTCATCCTGCGCGGCGGTTCGCGCACCGGTCCCAACTTCGACGCCGCTGCCGTCAAGGACACCTGCGAGCGCCTGCGCAAGTGCGGGTTGCCCGAGCGGGTCATGATCGACTGTTCGCACGGCAACAGCCAGAAGGACCACCGGCGCCAGGCCGACGTGGCGCACGCCATCGCGGCGCAGGTCGCCGAGGGGGCCTGGCCCATCTTCGGCGCCATGCTCGAGAGCCATCTCGTGGAAGGCCGGCAGGACTACGTGCCCGGCAAGCCTGCGGTGTACGGCCAGAGCATCACCGACGCCTGCCTCAGCCTCGAACAGACCGAGCCGCTCCTCGAGCTCTTCGCACACGCGCAGCAGCAGCGCGGCGCGAAGGTCGGCGCAGCGACGCAGGGGGCGTGATCGCGCCCCGCGGCCAGCGTCGCGCGCCCCGAACCTGATGGCGGAGTTCCGCGTTCAGCGTTCAGGAGTCGGCATGCCCGTCAGGGACACGCCGGTCACCTGCAGCGCGACGCTCAGGCGATATGGCGTGTGGAAGGCGAGCCACCACGCGACGATCTGTTCACGCGCAAGCGGCGCCTGCGTCACCCGCAGCTGATCGAGCGTGCCGGACACGCCGGCACCGGGCAGCAGCTCCGCAATCGACAGCGACGGCAGCACCGGCTGCTCGTGCACCGCGCGCAGGGCGGCCCCCATCACGCGCTGCGCCCCCACCTCGTCGTCATCGGGTCCGTACGCGGTGATCAGGTACAGCAGGTCGACCAGCTGCGCCGGCGTGCTCACCCCCGCGCCTCCTCGCCCGCCAAGCCCCATCGTGTTCCTCATGCTTGCGCTCTCCGCGACCGTGGCGAGCGTCAGGTTCAACTGGCAACGGTGATGCACCGTGCGAGCCCGATCGACCGGGAGCGTGGTGACCAGCACGTCGGCCAGGCAGCGCTCTCCGGCGGCTCGGGCGCGCAGCGCCTCTTCGAAGCGCATCCGCAGGGCGAGGGTGACGGCGGCGATGGCAGCGGACTGGGACATGGGTACCATTCTGAACGCCTAACGCCTAACGCCTAACGCCTAACGCCTGACGCCTGACGCCTGACGCCTGACGCCTGACGCCTGACGCCTGACGCCGACGGTGCAACCCCGCACTGTGGGTCAGGTCCGCTCCCGCCGAGCGGGCCGTACGGTCCGAGCCGGAACCCGCCCGGCCCCGTGGAGCGATCGCGGTACCCGCCTTGCAGACATACCGGGGTATGCCAGAACCCCTCCAGCACCCGACGCCCACCGATCCCCGGCCAGCCGGCCCCAGGCCCGAATACCCGCAGGCCCCGCTGGCGCCTCCCGGACTCGACGCGGACATGACGCCGCAGGCCGACCACGGCGAGACGTCGTACCGCGGCCTCGGGCGCCTCCAGGGCCGCAAGGCGCTGATCACCGGCGGCGACAGCGGCATCGGCCGGGCGGTGGCCATCGCCTTCGCCCGGGAGGGCGCCGACGTCCTCATCAGCTACCTTCCCGAGGAAGAGCGCGACGCCCGCGAGACCTGTCGCTGGGTCGAGGAGGCTGGACGACGCATCGTGCCGGTGCCCGGCGACATCCAGCACGAAGACCACTGCCAGCAGCTCGTCGCTCGGGCGTTCGACGAGCTCGGCGGTCTCGACATCGTCGTCAACAACGCGGCCTATCAGGTCACGCACGACGACCTCGCCTCCTTCACCACCGAGGAGCTCGATCGCTCGTTCCGCACCAACGTCTATGCGATGTTCTGGATCTGCCGCGCGGCCCTGCCGCGGATGCAGGCCGGCAGCGTGATCCTGAACACCGCGTCCATCCAGGCGTACGATCCCAGCCCGAACCTGCTCACCTACTCGCCCACCAAGGCGGCGATCGTCAACTTCACCAAGGGACTCTCGCAGGTCGCGATGGAGCAGGGCGTGCGCGTGAATGCCGTTGCTCCCGGCCCCGTCTGGACGCCGCTGATTCCCTCGACGATGCCGGAGGAGAAGGTGCGGTCCTTCGGCGCGCACACGTCGTTCGGTCGGGCTGCCCAGCCGGCGGAGTTGGCGCCGCTGTATGTCTTCCTTGCCTCCAATGAGGCGCGCTTCGTGACAGGCGAGGTCTACGGCGCGACGGGCGGCCAGACGCCGTTCTGACCTCGTCGGCTTCCGCGCTATGCTTCAGCCTCACAAGAGAGGCTGACATGGCGCGGCGAACCTCGGTGCTCGTCCTTGCGACGATGCTTGCGTGTGCGGTGGGGGCGGGACTGGGAGCGTGGCGCCTGGCGGCGCAAGCGCCCGCGCCGCAGGCAGGTCCGGCGCGCCTTGCGGAGTGGGCGAAGCGGTCGCGCGAGATGGAGGCGAAGGGCACCGCCGAGCCCTTCCGCGGCATCACCACCGACGGGACGCCGGCGCCCGGACTCTTTGCCGTGCGCTCGACGGGCGTGTCCACGGCGCCGGTGGTGAAGGCGGCCACGGCGTTCCTTGCCGCGCTCACCGACGAGCAGCGCGCGCGCTCGACGTTCGCGGTGGACAACGACGAGTGGCGCAAGTGGATGAACCAGCACTTCTATCGTCGTGCCGGCGTCAGCTTCGAGGAGATGACGCCAGCGCAGCGGGAAGCGGCATTCGGGCTGATGCGGGCCTCGCTCAGCGCTCGTGGCCTCGCGCTCAGCCGCGACGTCATGCGGCTGAACCACACGCTCGGCGAGTTGAACGGCAACGACTTCGAGGCGTACGGCGAGTGGCTGTACCACGTGACCGTGATGGGCACGCCGTCGGCCACCGAGCCCTGGGGCTGGCAGGTCGACGGCCACCACCTGATCATCAACTACTTCGTGCTGGGCGACCAGGTGGTGATGACGCCGAGCTTCTTCGGGTCCGAGCCGGTCATCGCGACGACGGGCAAGTACGCCGGCACGAAGATCCTTCAGGAGGAGCAGGCCGCCGGTCTCGCGCTCGTCAACGCGCTCGCCCCCGAGCATCGCGCCAGGGCCATCCTGCGCGACACCAAGACTGCCAACGACAACCAGACGGAGGCATTCCGCGACAACGTCGTCATGCCCTTTGCAGGCGTGCCGGCCGGGTCACTGCCCGCGCCGCAGCAGGCCGCGCTGCTCGACCTGGTGGCCCTGCACGTCGGCAGGATGGACGACGGCCATGCGCGCGTGAAGATGTCGGAGGTCGAGGCGCACCTCGCCGAGACGCACTTTGCGTGGATCGGCGGCACCGCGCCCGACAGCGTCTTCTACTACCGCATCCACAGCCCGGTGGTGCTGATCGAGTTCGACCATCAGACGCCAGCCGGCCTGCGCGGGCGCTATCCGGCCGGCGTGCCCTTCCGCGAGCATATCCACGTCGTGGTGCGCACGCCGAACGGCAACGACTACGGAAAGGACCTGCTGCGTCAGCACTACGCGCAGCACCCGCATGCCGCGGCGCGCGGCAGGGCCATCCCCGGCCTGCCGCTCGACGCGCTCGCGCCACGATGACCGATCAGTGCGGAGGGTTGCGCGAGGCATCGAACAAGGCATGCATCTCGCCGACCGCATGTTCGAGCAGCACCGCCATGTGTCGTTTCAACTCCTCGGTCATCTCCCGCATCTCGCCGCGGAGCTCGTCGCGAATGGCGTGCATCTCGGCGCGGAGTTCGTCGCGGATACCGTACATCTCGGTACGGAGCTCGTCGCGGATGCCGTGCATCTCGTCGCGGAGCTCGCCCCGCATCTGGTCGGCGGTGGCATGAATGACCGTCGTCAACTCCTCGCGTGATCGCAGAATCTGCGCCTCCACATCGTCGAGGCGAGCCTCGACGCGGCCCATCCGGTCGGGCAGTGACCGGAGCATCACCGACGTTTCTTCGAGCGATTTCACGCGTTCGTCCAATCCGGCACGCACGGGACTCCCTCCTGGCGACCAGCACCGTGCTGATCAGCCAGCCCTGACTGGTGCGAAGGCCATGCCGCCGTCGGGGACGACGACGCTAGCATCGTCGCCGGCCCTTGCTCAAGCCGCGCCAGCGGGCGCGCGCCGCTGCTCTCGCCAAGCGCGCAATCGACGTCCCGTGCAACGACGTGCGATGCTGCCAGCATGGTGAGCACGCTGCTGCGCCCGGGCGATCAGGCCCTCGTCGCCGAGGAGCGCCGTGTCCTGGAGACACTGCGCGACCTGCTGGTCCGGCTCGAGGCCACGCCCGACAGCCTCGAGCAACTCGCGCGGTCCATCCAGCAACTCGAGGAGCTCTTCCTGGTGGTCATCGTCGGCGAGTTCAACGCCGGCAAGAGTGCCTTCATCAACGCGTTGCTGGGTGCCCCGGTCCTGAAGGAGGGCGTGACCCCGACCACCGCGCAGGTCAACCTGCTGCAGCACGGTGAGCAGGCCTCGCGCGTCGAGCGGTCGCCACACCTGCACGTCCTCACCGCGCCGGTCGACTTCCTGCGCGAGATTGCCATCGTCGACACGCCGGGCACCAACGCGGTGATCCGCGAGCACGAGGCGATCACTGCCGACTTCGTCCCGCGGTCTGACCTCGTGCTGTTCGTCACGTCGGCCGACCGCCCCTTCACCGAGAGCGAACGCCAGTTCCTGGCGGTCATCCGCGACTGGGGCAAGAAGATCGTGCTGGTGATCAACAAGGTGGACCTGCTCGAGACGGAGGCCGACCTGCAGCAGGTCCTCGGCTTCGTCGCCGAGCACGCGGCCGAGGCGCTCGGCAGCGCGCCCGACACGTTCGCCGTGAGCGCCAGGCTGGCGATGCGGGCCAAGCAGGGGCAGCCGGAGCACTGGGCGCCGAGCCGCTTCGAGGCGCTCGAGCGCTACATCCACGGACGGCTCGACCAGCGCGAGCGACTTCGATTGAAGCTGTCCAACCCCCTCGGCATCGGGCAGGCCCTCGCAGGGCGCTACGCGGAGGTGATCGAAGGCCGGCTGTCGCTGCTGCAGGACGACCTGCGGCTGCTCGACGACGTGGAGAAGCAGCACGCGGTGTACCGGCAGGACATGGACCGACAGTTCGAGCTGCGCATGGGCGAGATCGAGAACGTGCTGCTGCAGATGGAGCAGCGCGGCCACGCCTACTTCGACGAGATGCTGCGCATCGGTCGAGTGGTGGACCTGTTCAACCGGTCGCGTGTGCAGGAGGGCTTCGTCCGCGAGGTGGTCGCCGACGCGCCGGTGCAGATCGAGCGGAAGGTGTCGGAGCTGATCGACTGGATGGTCAGCGCCGACCTGCGACAGTGGCAGCAGGTCAATGCGCACCTGGCGGAACGGCGGCGACAGTATCGTGACCGCATCGTCGGCGATCCGGAGCTGGCGACGTTCCACGTCGAGCGGGGGCGCCTGCTGGAGTCGGTCGGCAGGGAGGCGCAGCGCGTCGTCGAGGGTTTCGACCGGCAGCGCGAGGCGGCGTCGCTGGCCGAGGGCGCGCGCAATGCCGTGGCGGCGTCGGCGGCCGTCGGCGCCGGAGCGCTCGGGCTCGGAACGCTGGTCACCGTCGCCGCGTCGACGGCTGCCGCCGACATCACGGGCATCGTGCTGGCCGGCGTGTTGGCCACCGTCGGCCTGTTCATCGTGCCGGCCCGCAGGCGCAAGGCCAAGGAGGACCTGCGCGTGAAGATCCAGGGCCTGCGCGAGACGCTGGCCAGGGCCCTGCGCACGCAGTTCCAGCAGGAGGTGGAGCGGAGCACCGATCGGCTCAACGAGGGCATCGCGCCCTACAGCCGCTTCGTGCGAGCGGAGCAGCAATCGCTGGCGACGGGACGCGACGCGTTGGCGGAGAGCCAGCGAGCACTCGCCGAACTCCGCGCCCGCGTCGACGCGATCGCGTGACGCTTGCCCGTGTGATACTCCTGCGCATGCGTCAGCGCCTCCTGCTTGCGGCGACCCTCGCCGCCCTGTGCGCCTTCGCCCGCCCATCCCGCGCCCAGGACCTCGACATCGTCAACGCCACCGTCATCGACGGCACCGGCGCCGCGCCGCGGGCAGGCAGTCACGTGCGCATCCGCGGCGGCCGAATCGTCGACGTCGCGCCAGGGCCGCCTGTCGAAGCCGCCGGCGTGCGTCGCATCGACCTGGCCGGCCGCACGGTGATCCCTGGCCTTGTCGATGCGCATGCGCACATCGCGACCCCCGACGCGGCGCGCCGCGCGCTCGAATCGGGCGTGACGACCGCGCGAGTGCTCGGCGACACATTCCTGCAGGCGCTCGGCACGCGCGACCTGATTCGCGGCGGCCACGTGCCCGGCCCGGAACTGCTGGTGTCGAGCAGCATCATCAGGCCGTCGCCAGGCATCGCGTTCTACCAGCTGTATCCGCAGTTCGGTCGCTTCGCATCGGGACAGCTGCGTGGCGCCGACGTGATCGCCGAGGTCGTGCGCGCCCAGGTGGCGCGCGGCGTCGACGTGATCAAGGTGGGCGCGAGCGAGCGCGCCGGCCTGGCGTCGACCGACCCGCGTCGATCGGAGCTCACCGAGGACGAGATGCGTGCGGCGGTCGAGACGGCGCGCGCGGCTGGTCGTCACGTGGCCGCGCACGCCCACGGCAGGCCCGGCGTCCGGGCGGCGGTCCGTGCCGGCGTGCGCAGCATCGAGCACGGCACCTACGTGGACGACGACACGCTGGCGGAGATGCAGCGCCGCGGCACGTTCTTCGTGCCGACGCTCGCCGTGATGAGCCCGCTCGGCGATCCCCGCGGCACGAGCGCCGACGACGTGGCACTGCAGGTGCGGACCTACCACATGATGGGGCCGCTGCGCGCCGCCGTGCGCAAGGCCAAGGGGCTCGGCATCCCTGTCGCGGCCGCCACGGACGGCAGCTACGCCGACGGCGACGACACGGGACGCATCCGCGTCGCGCACGACATGGAGCTGCTGGTGCAGCACGGCGGCTTCACGCCGCTCGAGGCGATCACGGCCGCGACGGCCACCGGCGCGCGTGTCCTCGACATCGCGGCGCGCACGGGCACGATTGCCGCGGGCCTCGAGGCCGACCTGGTGGTGCTCGATCGGAACCCGCTCGACGACATGACGGTGCTCTTCGAGCCGCTGCTCGTGATCAGCGACGGACGGGTCGTCCTCGACCGGCTGTACTGAGAGGGCGCCCTACCGCGAGCGACCCTGGCGCTCGTACCTGGCGAGGAGATCCTGCAGTCGCTTCACCACCTCCGGGTGGGCGGCCTGAAGGTTGGTGGTCTCCTTCGGGTCGGCGTCCAGGTCGTACAACTGCACTGGCGGGCGGCCGTCGGGTGGCGCGCCGATGTCGGAGGCGCGGCCGTCGCCGGGCGCCAGCAGCAGCTTCCACTTGCCCTGCCGGATGGCGAACGCGCCCGCATCGCTCTGCATCACGATGGCCTCGTGCAACGGGACGCTGGTCTCCGGATCGCGCAGCACCGGCAGGAAGCTCACCGAGTCCTCGGCGCCGTCGCTCACCGGCGCGCCAACGGCGTCGGCAACCGTCCGGAGCACGTCGGTGATGACGACCGTCCGCCGCGTCACGCTGCCGGCCTTCACCACGCCCGGCCAGCGGACGACGAAGGGGACGCGCGTGCCGCCCTCGTAGAGGGTGTGCTTGGTGCCTCGCCATCCGCCGGCGGCGTCGTGCCCGAGATCGAGCAGCTTCGCGATGCCACCGGCCGGCGCCGGCCCGTTGTCGCTGGCGAAGATCACGAGGGTCCTGTCGGCCTGGCCGGTGCGGGCGAGTGCGGCGAGCACCGTGCCCACCGCCGCGTCGGTCTGCGCGACGAAGTCACCATACGGGCCGAGTGGCGTCCGGCCGACGAACGAGCCGGTCGGCAGCATCGGCGTGTGCGGCGCGGCGAACGGCACGTAGAGGAAGAAGGGTGTGCTCGCCCTGGCCTGCGTCTCGATCACACGCACGGCGCGCGCGGTGACCTCGTCGATGACGGTCTCCGGACGGAACGACGGGGCGGCAGCGCCGGGCCGATGGAAGCCCGGAACACCCTGCGGAATACCGGGCAGGTTCGCCGTAGGCGGCTCGACGACGCGATTGCCCTCCAGGTAGACGTAGTCGCGCATGTCGAGCGAGGCGGCGATGCCGAAGAACTCGTCGAAGCCGACGTCGAGCGGGCCACCGGAGAACGGCTGCGTGTAGTCGATCCACTCGGTGGGACCCTGCGTGGTCGTGCGATCGACCTGCGCGCCCGGCCTGGCTGCCCAGTGGATGCCCAGGTGCCACTTGCCGACGGCAGCGGTGTGGTACCCGCGCGCCTTCAGCACGGAGGCGATGGTCGGCCGCCGGGCCTCGATCAGGGCGTCGCCATTGCCCCACAACACGCCCTTCTTGAGCGACGTCCGCCAGGAGTAGCGGCCCGTGAGCAGCGCGTAACGGGTCGGCGTGCACACCGACGAACTCGTGTGGGCGTCGGTGAACCGCATGCCCTCGCGCGCGAGCTGGTCGATGTGGGGCGTCGGGATGCGGCTCGCCGGATTGAAGGCGGCCACGTCGCCGTAGCCCTGGTCGTCGGTGAGGATGACCACCACGTTGGGCGGCGGGGCCGCCTGCCCCCCTGGGGCCGCGGCGGTCCCGTGCAGGGACGCCAGCGCGCCGGCGATCAGGACGACCAGGAGCGCCGACAGACGGTGCGCGTGTGCCTGGCGAGGGGTGGGCATCGCCTACCTTGGGGCAACGGCCGCCATCAGGCGGTCGAGTATCTCGTAGCGGATGCGTGCCGGCTCGGGCACGGCGCTCGTCGTGGTGTCGAGCTGCAGGATCTGCTGGGGCGCCGGCGCGGTCCCGGCGGCCAGCGGTCCGAGGCGTGGCCACTCGGGCAGGCCGGGGCCGTTCGGGTCGCCGCGGCGCGCGAAGTTGGTCCAGTAGGCGCCGATCCGGTCCGACAACGCGCGATCGGCCGCGGTCCACGTGACGCCCTTCACGGTGTCGAGCGTGCCGAACACGTACTCGATCTCGCCGGCGTGCCTGGCGCCGATGTCCTCGGCCGTGACCGGCTTGCCGTTGCGCACCTGTCCCGGCGCGACTGGAATCTTGCGGGAGAACAGGTAGCGATACACCGGCGCGTTGCCCGTGGCGCGGTGCGCCTCGATCCACTTCCAGGTGCCGTACCCGATGAACAGGTCGCTGGCCAGCGCCGCCGCCGACTCGAGCGCCTCGGCATCCGAGGCGGCCGGGTAGGCCTGCAGCAGCGCGTCGGCAGCGGGTCCGAACTGCTTGCGGGTCGTCTCGGCGAAACTCGCCGCCGTGGGACGCGTCGGCCCGAGCGTCACGCTGCTCCGCGACTCGTCGGCGTTCCACCCGGCGAGCAGCGGCACCTGCGCCTGCCGGCCGGCCGCGAAGGCGGTGGCCACCGGCTCGGGAACGACCACGCCGTCCACCGTCGTCACGAACCAGGGCTGCCATGTCGCCGCGGCCTTGAGCACGGCGCCCGCGTCGAGCGCCCGCAGCGCCTCGGCCGTGGTCGCGCCGAGGCTGCCGCCGAACTTCTCGCCGTTGGCCTCGGCCACGTCCCTGCTCGCCAGCGTGAGCGACGCGCCGAACGGCGCACCGCTCTCGCCAATCACCTTGTGGAACAACCCGCGTGCCGACGGCACGGCCATCAGGGTACTCACCGCGAACGATCCGGCCGACTCGCCGAAGATCGTCACGTTGCCCGGATCACCCCCGAAGGCCGCGACGTTGTCGCGCACCCACTGCAGAGCCGCCACCATGTCCTGCAGCGCGTAGTTGCCCGAGCTGCCGCGCGGGTCCTCGCGCGAGAGCGCGGGATGCGAGAAGAAGCCGAACACGCCGAGGCGGTAGTTGATGGTCACCAGCACCACGCCGCGGCGCGCCAGCGGCACGCCGTCGTGCCGCGGCTCGTGCGAGGCGCCCACCTGGTAGCCGCCACCGTGAATCCAGACCATCACCGGCAGCTTTGCCGACGCCTCGGCGGCCGGCGTCCACAGGTTCAGGTAGAGGCAGTCCTCGCTCGGCGGGCGGTCGAAGACGATGTCGTCGAACAAGGGCCCCTGCATGCACTGCGCGCCGAATGCATCGGCCTTGCGCACGCCCGTCCAGGCTGCCGGCGGCTGCGGAGCCTTCCAGCGGAGCGGGCCGACCGGCGGCGCAGCGTACGGCACGCCCTTGAAGACGCGCACGCGGCCATCGTCGGCAGTGGTGCCGGCGAGCAGGCCGCTGGTCGTCCTCACCTGGCCGCTCGCGATGGCCGCGCCCATCGTCGTCATCATGATCGTCCCGGCGAGCAGCACTGTTGCCTGTCGTCGCGCGTGCCGGCCGATCATGCGCCCATGGCCCTCCACGTGGCCAGGCACTTCTCCATGGTCTCGAAGGGGGTGAAGCGGCTGCCCTCCTGCTCGATCATGTAGGTCTCGACGCCGCCCACCGACTCGGCGGCGGCGCGGATGGCCTTCCACGGCGCGACGCCCTCACCCGTAAGGACCTGGTATCCCTTGTCGGGCCCCTCGCCGGGTGCCCAGTCCTTGCAGTGGATGCTGGCGATGCGACCGGGGTTGGCCTTGATCCACGCCACCGGGTCCTGGCCGGCGTGCAGGCACGTGCCGACGTCGAGTTGCAGCACGAAGTCGCGCGGCGTGCCCTTGGCGATGATGTCCATCGGGCGGGTGCCGTCGATCGGCGTGAACTCGGTCTGGTGGTTGTGGAAGCCGGCGCGCATGCCGAGCGGGCGCAGCGTCTCGGACGCGGCCGCGAGCTGGTCGGTCACCCGCTTCCAGTCGTCCAGCGTCCTGACGTTGCCGCCGGCGCTGGCCATCACGATCAGGGACGAGCCGATGATCCGGTTCAGCTCGACGGCCTTCTTCAGGCCCTCGGGTGTGAACGCGTTGGCCCCGTTGTGGGTCGACGGCGCCTTGAGGCCGGCCTCGTCGAGCACCTGGCGGACCTGCCGGGCATAGGCCGGGTCCCACTGGAAGTACGGCGAGAAGAACTCGACGGCCTGGTAGCCGGCCTTCCCCACGGCACGCACCGTGCCGAACAGGTCCTTGGCCAGTTCCTGGCGGACCGAGAACAGCTCGAGGCCGACCAGGGGCTTGCCGGCCGCCGACAGCGCGGCGACCAACGGGGAAGCGACCGCCGCGGCGAGGAATCCGCGTCGGGACAGCGACTCACGGGCGTGCTCGGGCATGGAACCTCCGGAACGTCGCGAGTCTGACACATCAGCCGCGCGACGAGAACCCGGCATCCGGCCCGGGAATGCCCGCCTCAGTTGCCGTGCGCGGCGCTCTGGAGGTCGGCGCCCGTGATCGGCACGCCGAGGCGCGCCGACATGCGGTACAGCGTGCGCCGGTCGATCCCGAGCGCGGCGGCCGTCCGCGTCCGGTTACCGGCGAAGCGCTGGAGCGCGTACACGAGGTAGCGGCGTTCCAGTTCGTCGAGCGTCGGCATGTCGACGAAGGGATGCGCGCCGGCCGGGGTGCCTGCCGGGGCGTCGACGCCGACGTCCCTGGCGTCGACCACGGGGTTGCGGGCGGAGACGACGAGTCGCTCGATCACGTTTTCCAACTCCCTGACATTGCCTGGCCAGTCCAACTGGCGCAGGCGTGCGATGGCGCCGCCCGAGAAGGTGACGACCCGTCCGGCGCGCTGGCTGGCGTCGCGCGAGAAGTGCTCCACGAGCAGGGGAATGTCCTGTCGGCGATCGCGCAGCGGCGGGACGCGGATCAGGAACACGGCGAGGCGGAAGAAGAGGCCCTGGCGGAATCGCGCCGCGGCGATCGCTCCCTCGATGTCTGCGCCGGTGGTCGCGACCACCCGGGCATCGACGGGCACGGGCGCGTCAGCCCCCGCAGCACGCACCGTGCGGTCCTGCAGGACCCGCAGCAGGCGATCCTGCATCCCGAGCGAGAGCTCCGAGACGTTGTCGAGCAGCAGCGTTCCCCCTGCGGCTTGCACGAACGCTCCCGGGGTGTCGCTGGAATCGCCCGAGTTGACACCCGCCACGTGGCCGAACAGCGCCGACGCCGCCTGCGTATCCGAGAGGGCGGCGCAGTTGATCGACAGGAACGGCCCGCTGGCCCGCGGCCCTTCCGCGTGCAGCGCACGCGCGACGCGATGCTTGCCCGATCCGCTCTCGCCGACGATCAGCACGGGCGCGCTGGCCGAGGCCGCCTGCTGGACGTGCCTGCGCAGGTGCAGCGTCGCCGGCGCCCGGCCGAGGAGGCGTTCGTCCAGTGCCGCGGCCGCTGCGGGATGCCCCGTACCGGTCGGCTGTGCGAGCGCCCGATCAACGGCCGCGCGCAGGAGGTGCGGGTCGCAGGGCTTGCCGAGGTAGTCGGCCGCGCCAGCCCGGAAGGCCTCGACGGCGCCATCGAGCGTGCCGGCGCTGCTGATCACGAGGACGCGCGTGTGATCCGAGGCGCGGCGCATGGCATTGATCACGTCGGCCCCGTTCTCGCCCGCGCCGAACACGCACTCGGTGACCACAAGGTCGGGAGGCGCGGACTCGGCCATTCGCGCAAGGGCATCCTGCGCGCTGCTGACTACCTCGATCTCTCGATCGGGGCCTGCCAGCGCGTGGCTCAGGACGACGGCGTTGTCCTGGTCCCCGTCGACGATGAGAACGGTCCGAGTGGACACTGTTCAGCAGCGTACAGAGCCTGATGGCTGAGCAAATGCTGTCCTTGGTCTAGATGGCCTTCACGCCGGATCGAACGTCTGCTCCCCGGGAGACTACAGCCTCAGGTTCGTGTCGCTTTGCCCCGGTCCAGACCTCTGCCGTGTCGCTTGGCGGTGATGTCGGGTGCAGGGGGCCGCTGGCGGGTAGTCATTCGTCATGGCGACTCTCCCAACGAGCGGCCGGGCTTGGTTTCGAACGATGGCGGAGACGGTTCTGTTTTGTGTGGCTAACTTTGGTTAGTATTGCGGAGGCCAGGGTCTCCACGTGTGTGTCATTACCGCGCATCCGGCGCCTGGACCCCTGCGCTCAGGGGCCGAGGGGCGTGTACAGGACGCGCCAGGCGACTCCAAAGTGGGCGTCGATCCCTTTCAGCGGATGAATTTCTACCTCTGGGAGAACTACTCGAGCTCGGCGTTTCTGATGAGCCGGCCGCTGATCATGAAAAATGCGGCCATTTCTCACAAAAACCGCCTTCCGATGGCGCCTGGCATGCCGGATGCATAGGTGAGGGTCACCAAAGGTTGCGCCGTGCGCCTCGGGGGAGGTAGACGGCACTCGTTCTTTGACCCGTCAGGGGCGCAACACGGCAGGCTCCGTCAGCGAAGTGGCTGGCGGGCAGTTTGATTCACGAAGGCAGCGGACCCGCGGGCTCGCTGCACAGGGGAGAAATGGAAATGAAGCTCGCTCGTCTCGTTGCCGCCGCGGCCCTGGTCGCCGGCCTCTCGTTCAGCACGACCGCCCAGGCGGCTCCCATCGTTGGCACGGGCCAGGTGTCGCTCGGCGTCAGTGACTGGACGCCCGCTGGCCTGATCAACACGGGCACGACGTTCCAGTTCAGCTTCTCGCTGCTCGCTGGTACGGGCGGCCCGGGAAGCCAGTTCAGCATCGTTCCCTCGGGGCTCCCGGACGGTCTGGGCGCGAGCTCGGCCATCGTGACCCAGTCGCTCACCGCCACGGTGGGCACCCCGGTGACCTTCGACGCGGCATGGGGTGACTTCAGCGGCGTGGTGACGTTTGCCGGCCTCAACCCCGGCAGCACGTCCACCAACCGCACCGTGTCGGTGTTCGCGCTCGGCACGTTCACGCCTCAGGGGCTCCTGAACACGTTCACGCCGGGCCCGATGAGCCTGAGCTTCTCGGCCACCCAGACCCGCAGCGGTCAGGACGACGAGGAGGGCTCGGTGTCGGCCTCCTACACGATCGCGTCGCCGCCCGCGGTGCCGGAGCCGGCAACGCTGACGCTGCTCGGCCTCGCGCTCGGCTCGGCTGGCTTCCTGCGCCGCCGCCGCTAGTCGGTCGATGATTTGAGGACTGCCGGACACGCCTCCCCGCGTGCCCGGCAGTCGTGTGTCAGGGCGACGGACATCGACGTCCCCGCCCTGAGGGTCTCCGGCCCGCGCAGAGACCTTGCTGGTTCGTGCCTCGGTTGCTTCCGGGATCGCGCACCGGCGACGAAACGTCCGCCGCAGGGCGGCCCCCGCCGTGGCTCCCCCCGCGCGGCCCGCTCTTCCCGGACCACGGACGCCCCTCGCTCCTCACCGAGCGGGGGGCGTTCGTCTTTGCCCCAAGGACGGGAGCGCCGGGAAATGCCTGGCGACGACCGTCACGCGCTCTGGCGCTGACCCGGGACCGTCAGCTCGAAGACGGTCCCGGCCTCGCTCGACGCGCGGACGCGCAGCGTGCCGCCGTGCCATGCGGCGATGGCCCGGCTCAGCGCCAGTCCCAGGCCCGTCCCGCCGGTCCGCCGCGACCGCGACGGTTCCCGCCGGTAGAACCGGTCGAAGACCCGCTCCCACTCCTCGGCCGGGATCCCCGGTCCCGAATCGGCGACCTCGATGCGCACCCTGCCGGCCTCCCATGCGTCGCCCGGGGCCGGCTCGTCGCAGCCGCTGATGCGGACGGTCCCACCGTCGCGGTTGTACTTCACGGCGTTGACGACCACGTTCTCGATCGCCCGGGCCAGCAGCACCGGTTGCCCATAGGCGACCAACTGGTCGAGTCCCTCATGCGCCAGCGTGATGCGGCGGCCCTTCGCCTCGGCTTCCACTCGCGCGCATGCGGCCTCGACCAGCGCCCGCACCGGCACTTCCTCGGCGCGCATGTCGCCGGTGCCCTCCTCGGCTCGCACCAGCAGCATCAACTGCTCCGACATCGTCGCCAGCCCGTCGATCTGGGCCCGAAGGCGCTGCAGGGTCTCGCGGTATTCGTCGCCGGAACGCTCGCGCTTCAGGGCGACGTCGATCTCGCCGGCCATGGCGGTGAGCGGGGTGCGCAGTTCGTGCGAGGCGTCGGCGGCGAACCGGCGATTGCCGTCGATGACGCGGTGCAGCCGCTCCAGCATCTCGTTGAGCAGCCGCGTCATGCGCCCGATCTCGTCGTCGCTGCGCGGCGGGTCGAGGCGCATGTCGATGTCGCCGGTGGCGATGCGGGCCGCCCGCGCCGTGATCTCGTCGATCGGGCCGAGGGCGCGCGAGGCCAGCAGGAACCCGATCCACGCGGTGGCGCCGAGGCCGATGGCCCACACGGCGAGCAGCACGGCAGCCAGCTGCGAGAGCAGGGCGTCGAGCTGGTCGGTGAACACGCCCACCGCGGCGATGTAGGGGGCGCTGGCGTCCTTGATGTGCGCCGTCACGACGCGCCCGCGCCGGCCGTCGAGCGTCACGGTCATCACGCCGTGCTCGTCGCGCGCCGCCCGTGCAAAGGCCTCCTGGTCGAGCACGCGCCGGCCGCGCAGCACCGCCGACTCGAACACGACGGCGCCGCCGAGCGAGTAGTACTGCACGAACTTGCCGGTCGACTCGCCGCCGCCGAGGTCCTCGACGGGCACCTCGTGGAGGTGCAGCGTGCCGCCCGCGTCGGTGGACGAGGCAATCTCGGTCGAGGCCAGGGTGCGCAGGTTGGCGTCCAGGTCGCGCTGCGCGAACGTGCGGACGCCCATGTACACCGCGGTGTTGGCACAGGCCAGCAGCAGGCCGAACGCCGCCGTCCAGCGCAGGGTCAGCCGGGCGCGGAACGACAGGGGGCGGCGGGTCACGACGCCCCGCGGGTCAGCATGTAGCCGAGGCCGCGGATGGTGCGGATCCTGTCGGCGGCGGCCGTGCCGGCGAGCTTGCGACGCAGGTAGCCGACGTACACGTCGGCGAGGTTGGAGCACGGATCGTAGTCGCCGCCCCAGACGTGCTCGGCCAGCTGGTCGCGCGACACGATGGTCCCGGCGCGGCGCATCAGGTACTCGAGCAGGCGGTACTCGGTGGCGGTGAGCGACACGGGCACGCCGTCGACGGCCGCCTGGTGCGCCTCCTGGTCGAGGGTGAGCGGGCCGGCCTGCAGCACCGCCGTCAGGCTGCGGGTCCGTCCCCGGCGGGTGAGCGCGCGCAGGCGCGCCACCACCTCGTCGAAGGCGAACGGCTTGACCAGGTAGTCGTCGGCGCCGGTGTCCAGGCCGCGGACGCGATCGCCGACCGTGTCGCGCGCGGTCACCATCAGGATGGGCGTGTCCAGCCCGTGGGCGCGCAGCCGACGGCACACCTCGAAGCCGTCGAGCACCGGCAGCATCACGTCGAGCAGGATGGCGTCGTAGTCGCCTGTGAGGGCCTGGGCCTCGCCCGCCTCGCCATCCTCGGCCAGGTCCACCAGGTGTTGGTCCTCGCGGAGGCCCTTCACCAGGAAGTGGCTGATCGTGGGGTCATCCTCGACGACGAGCAGTCGCATGGAAGCGGTCCTCGATCATTTCATACACCACCGGCAGCACGATCAGCGTGAGCAGCGTCGAGGTGATGATGCCGCCGATGACCACCGAGGCCAGCGGCCGCTGCACCTCGGCGCCCGCGCCGTGCGACAGCGCCATGGGGACGAACCCCAGCGCGGCGACCAGCGCCGTCATCAGCACCGCCTTCAGCCGCGACTCCGCGCCGCGCAGCACGGCCTCGTGGAGCTGGTGTCCCTCGGCCCGCAACTGGTTGACGGCCGTGACCATCACCACGCCGTTGAGCACGGCGACGCCGAACAGCGCGATGAAGCCCACCGACGCCGAGAGGTTCAGGTTGAGGCCGCGCAGCCACAGCGCGGCGATGCCGCCGACGAGGGCGAACGGCACGTTGAGGATGATCAGCGCCGCCTGGCGCACGTTGTGGAAGGTGACGTAGAGCAGCGCGAAGATGATGGCGAGCGACAGGGGGATCACCAGGGCGAGCCGTGCGGTGGCACGCGCCTGGTTCTCGAACTGTCCGCCCCACCGGACGTAATAGCCGACCGGCAGCTTCACCGCCGTCATCTTCGACTGCGCCTCGGCGACGAAGCTGCCGATGTCGCGCCCGCGCACGTTGCACTGCACGACCAGGCGCCTCTGGCTGTTCTCGTGGCTGATCGCCTCGGGCGTGCTGGTGCGCCTGATCGAGGCCACCCGCGCCAGCGGCACCTTCTCGCCGCCCGGTGCGGTGAGGAGCACGTTGCCGAGCGCCTCCTCGTGGGCGCGGACCGACTCGGGGAACTTGACCACGACCGGGATCCGCTTGGGGCCCTCGAGCACCTCGGTGGCGTCGGTGCCGCCGACCGCCGCCTCGACCACCCGCTGCACGTCCTCGACGTGCAGCCCGTAGCGGGCAATCGCCTGCCTGTCGATCACCATCTCGAGCTGCGACGCGCCGGAGAAGACCTCGACCTGCAGGTCGGCGACGCCGCGGACCCTGGCCAGGACGGCCTCGATCTCGGCCGCCAGCCGCTCGAGCGTGGTGCTGTCCTCGCCGAAGATCTTCACCGCGACGTCGGCCTTGACGCCCGACACGACCTCGTCGAGGCGCATGGCCATCGGCTGCGTGAAGTTGACCGTCACGCCCGGCATCTGGCCGAGCGCCTCCGCCAGGGCCTCGATCAGCGCGTCCTTGTCCCGACCGGTCGTCCACGTGTCCTCCGGATGCAGGTTCACGTAGACGTCGCCCTGGTAGATGCCCATCGCCTCGGTGGCCAGCTCCGGCCGTCCCAGCTTGGTCACCACCTGCGACACCTCGGGGAAGCGCCCGACGATCTGCTCCACCTTGGTGGAGATGCCCACCGACTCCTCGAGCGACACCGACGGCAGCTTGCGCGTCTCGATCAGGATGGCGCCCTCGTCGAGCCTCGGCATGAACTCGGTGCCGATCCACAGCAGCGAGGTGATGGCCGTCGACACGACCACCAGCGCGACGGCGATGGTCCGTGCGCGGTGCCGCATGGCGTCGGCCAGGTGGCGCACGTAGCGGTTGCGCAGGCGCAGGAACCAGGCCTCCTCGTGGTGCGCGCCGGCCATCTTCAGCAGCAGCGACGAGGCGGCCGGCACGGCGGCCAGCGCCAGCAGCAGCGCGCCGAAGATCGCCGAGCACACGGTGATCGCCATCGGCCGGAACATCTTCCCCTCGAGCCCCTCGAGCGTGAAGATCGGCAGGTACACCGCGATGATGATCAGCACCCCGAACAGGATCGGCCGGGCCACCTCGATGGCCGCCGGCGTGAACAGCGCCACTCGCATCCGCGCGGCCTCCTGCCGGTCGCCGGGCATCACCGACTCGGCCTCGGCCCGACGCCTGACGAAGTTCTCCATCATCACGACGGCGCCGTCGACGATCAGGCCGAAGTCGATGGCCCCGAGCGACATCAGGTTGGCCGACACGCCGAACAGCCGCATGCCGATGAAGCCGCACAGCATCGACAGCGGGATCACCGCGGCGACGATCAGCGACGCGCGGACGTCGCGCAGGAAGAAGAACAGCACGGCCACGACCAGCAGCGAGCCTTCCAGCAGGTTCTTGCGGACCGTGTGCGCGGTCCGGTCGATGACCTGCGTCTGGTCGTAGAAGGGCACCACCCGGACGCCGGCCGGCAGCGACTTCTCGATCTCGGCGATGCGCACCTTCGCGCGGTCGCCGACGTCGCGGCCGTTCTCGCCCTTGAGCATGATGACCATGCCGGCGACCGTCTCGCCGCGCCCGTCGCGCGTCACCGCACCCTGGCGTGGCATCGCCCCGGTGCGCACCTCGGCGACGTCGCGCACCAGCACGGGCACGCCGCCGACCGCGGTGATCACCACCGCCTCGATGTCGGCGTGGCCGCGCAGCAGCCCGACGCCGCGCACGGTGGTGCGCTCGGCGCGTCGCTCGATGAAGCCGCCGCTGAACGAGAGGTTGTTGCTCGACAGCGCCTCGATGACCTGAGCGAGCGCGATGCCGTAGCGCTCGAGCCGCTGCGGATCGACGATGACGTGGAACTGCTCGGTGAGGCCGCCCCACGTGTTGATCTCGCTGACGCCCGGCGTCGCCCGCAGCCGGTTGCGGATCGACCAGTCGTGCAGCGTCTTGCGCGCCATCACCGACGCGCCGTCGCCGTCGATCAGGTACTGGTAGATCTCGCCGAACGCCGTGGCGACCGGGCCGAGCGTCGGCTCGGCGCCGGGCGGGATCCGGCTGCGCGCCTCGTTGACCCGCTCGGTCACCAGCTGGCGGGCCAGGTAGACCGGCACCGCGTCCTCGAAGACCACCGTCACCATCGACAGCCCGAACTTCGAGATCGAGCGGACCTCCTCGGCGCCCGGCGTGCCCATCAGCGCCGTCTCCACCGGGTAGGTGATGCGCTGCTCGACCTCGGGCGCGGCCAGGCCTGCCGCCTGCGTGACCACCACCACCTGGTTGTTGGTCAGGTCGGGAAAGGCCTCGACGGGCAGGTCGCGATACGCGTAGATCCCGGTCGCCACCAGCACGATGACGCACACCAGCACGAAGGCGCGCTGCCGCAGCGCCGCCGCGGTGAACCGTTCCACCAGTCCCATGCCGCCGGTCGTCATCACTCGCCTTCCGGGGACGCGAGCAGCTGCGACTTCAGCAGGAAGGCGCCGCGCGTGACGACACGTTCGCCTGCGGCCAGGCCCCGCCGGATCTCCACCCGGCCGTCGCGCTCGGCGCCGGTCTCGACCTCGCGGGGCACGTACCGCCCCTCGGACGCCGGCACGAACACCACGCGACGCTCCCCGAGGTCCTGCACCGCGTCGACGGGCACGTGCACCATCGGCGGCGGCGCCACGCCCTCGAGTTGCACCCGCGCGAACATCCCCGGCTTGAGCCGGCCGTCGCTGTTGGCCACCCGACACCGCACGACCACGCGCCGCGTCGCGGGGTTGATCGTGTCGCCGATGAGGGTGACCGTCGCCGGGAAGCGATCGGTCGGGTACGCCGAGACCGCCACCTGCACCGGCGCCCCCACCGTGACGCGCGCCAGCACGGCCTCGTCCACCTCGACCAGCACCCAGAGCGTGGACGTGTCGCTCACCACGAACAGCGGCGTGCCCGGGGTCACCGCCGTGCCGGTGGTGACGAAGCGTTCCAGCACGACGCCTGCCTGCGGCGTGCGCACCGGGATGATCTCGGCCGCCGCTGCGGTCTCGGTGGTGGGGATGCCGAGGTGCTCCAGCGACTCGCTGGCGCGACGGACCTCCGCCTGCGCCATCGCGAGTTGTTCGGTGGCTGCGGCGCGCGCGGCGCGCGCCCGCTCGAGTTCCAGCGTCGAGGCGGCCTTGTCGGCCAGCAGCCGCTCGGTGCGGGCCAGCGCGTCGGAGGCGTACGCCAGTTCCTGCTCGACGCGTCTCCGGTCGGCGAGCGCCTTGCGGTAGTCGCCCCAGCCGTCGTGCACCTGGTGACTGTGCAGGCCGGCCAGGACGGCGCCCTGCCGCACCCGGTCACCGACGTTGGCGCGGGCATCGGCCACCACGCCCTCGACCAGCGCGCCGACGCGGGCCGTGCGCGTGTCGTCGAGCGCGATCGTACCGACCGCCTCCAGCGCAGCGCCGATCGCCTCGGCCTTGACGGCCTCCACGGTGACGCCCGCGAGCTGCTGCGAGGTCTTCGACAGCACCACGGCATCCGGTGGCGCGGCCGGCGCGGCGGCCTGTTCCTGGGGCGCGCCGGAACACGCCACGCCCGCCGTCACGGCGAGCAGGGCGGCGCGGACGCGGGCGCTGGAGAACACGACGGTCATGGCAGGGGATCCTCTCCGAGCGCCAGGCGGGCGCGGATGGCGGCGGCGGCGGCATCGAGCTGCACCGCCAGGGCCTCACGCTGGGTGTCGAGATAGACGCGGTCGGCGTCGACGAGCGCGAGCGCGTCGCCGGTGCCCTCGCGGAACGCCGCGCGCGCCGCCCGCTGCGCGACGACGGCGGGCTCGACCAGTTCGGTGGCCACCCGCGTCGCCTGCTCGCCGAGCACGCGCGCGGCGAGCAGGGCCTGCTCCACGTCGGCCCGGCCCGCGGCGCGGGCCTGTTCGAGGGCCAGCGTCGCCGCGGTCACCTCGGCCTCGGCGCGCAGGCGCGCCGGCGTGTTGCGCAGGCCCACCGGAAGGTCGATCGAGATGCCGGCGGTGCCGGTGTTGAAGCCCGACGTGCGCTTGTAGCCACCAGTGGCGGCAAATGCCGTCGAGCCCAGCGCCCGCTCCGCGGCAGCATTGGTCTTGCGGTCCTCGAGCCATGCGGCGGCCGCGCGCACGTCGGCGCGCTGCTCGACGGCGGCCGCCACGTCGGTGGCGACGACCGGCGGCACCGGCGGCACCACGACGCGCTCGGCCAGGCCGGCGCCCTCCTGCCCGATGAGCACCCCCAGGGCGAGCGCCCGTTGTCGCAGATCCAGGTCGGCGCGCACGTGCGCGACCCGCGTCCGTGCCTGCTCGGCCTCGAGCTTGCGCAGGTCGCCTTCCGGCGCGACGCCTTCGGCGACGCGACGCCTGACCAGGACCACGACTTCCTCGATGGCGCGTTCGTGCACCGCCAGCAGGCCCGCCGCCTGTCGCGCGCGCGCGACCGCCAGGTAGGCCTCCACCACCGCCACGTCGGCGCCACGGCGTTGGGCATCCACTTCGCGCGTCAGGTAGTCGCGCGAGGCCTGCGCGGCGGCGATCCGCGTCGACCGGCGGGCGCCGACGTCGAGCGGTTGCGTGAACCACGCAAAGGCGTCGTGCTGCAGGTCCTGTGGCCCCAGGTTCTCGATCGAGAGATCGACCGTCGGGTTGCGCCAGCGGCGCGAGGCCTGGGCGACGTCCGATTCCGCCGTGGCTCGCGCCTGCGCCGCCCGCACGGCGGGCGCATGGCCGCGCGCGAGGGCGACGGCCTGGGCGAGGGTGAAGGGCTCAATTGCCGGTGGCGAAGTCGGCGGGGGCGTGGCCGGCACCACCTGGCCTGCGGCGATCGCCGGCAGGGACAGGCAGGCCAGCAGCACGGCGGGCGCCATGCGCAGGTCCATCACCGCCCCACTCTTGCAGAGCGGTGTGAGACGCGCATGAGAAGAGGCGCCTGCGCCTGCACGCGACGCTCCGTAAGTGCAATCACCGATGGATGCAGGGACTTCGCGAGCAGTGGAGTCATTTGCTGTCTTAAGTCAGGGTCGTTGACGCTGGTCCGGCGACACCGCGGGCAGAACGCCCCGATTGTCGGGCCTCTTCTCGGGTGGCCGAGTGATTGCCGGCAATTTTCCCACGCACGGTTGAGTCTTTTGGGTTATCAATGTGTTGCAAATCCATGAACGGGCGCTGATCCCGACTCCCCGCCTCCCGTTCGACGCGTTCGCCGCCGCACGGCGAGCGCCGGGACGGGCCACTCGCCCGGACGCCAACGGCTTTGCCACCGCCCATGGAGGAAGCCAGTTACGTGTCCGTCACTCCGAAGGTGCCAATCGTCCTGAGCGAGTACCAACGGGATCAGTTGATCCGCTGGGTCTCGTCTCCCGGTACTCCCGCCCGCGTCGTCCGCCGCAGCCGGATCATCCTGCAACTGGCCTCCGGCTATTCCGTGCACCGCGCCTCCCAGGTCCTGAACATCAGCGAGCCGACCATCCGGCTCTGGCGTGACCGCTTCCGCTTCGGCGGGATCGAGGCCCTCACCACCGACGCGCCGCGCCCCGGCAGGCCTCGTCGGGCCCGTGATCAGGCGCGCGAACTGATCGCCCAGCGCCTGGCCGCCGTACCTCCGGGAACGTCCCTCAGCGTGCGTGCCCTCGCGCGCGATACCGGCCTCGGGCGCCACCTCGTGCAGCAGGTGCTCCTCGACATGGGCGTGTCGCCGAACGTGTCGAAGGCCTCTCCCACGGCCGGCGGGGATGGCGGCCCCTCCCGGTCCTGAGCGCTCCGCGCCACTGCCGGCGGCCCTCCCCCGCCAGCACTCCTCCGGACTTTCCCCCTCAGCGTTTCCCGCGCGTCGTCGAGTTCACGGCCCCGTCGAGCGTCGGCTCTGCCGTGCCCGTGCAGGACCAGGTTGACGCACCCACCGGGCCTCGCCGATCGTCGTGGACATGATCACGTCAGTGATGCGCGTCGGCGACACCGCAGCCATCGGCCTCGACGACCTGCTGCTCGATCTGTCCGGCTTGAAGATCGGCGATGCGGTGCGCGTGCAGTGGAGCGAGGAGGGGACGCTCGTGGTGACGCCGCTCGGGCGACCCGCGAGCCGGCAGGAACTGGCCGCCAGCATCAGGCGCGTCTCCAGGGCCGCCGAGTCGGCACCTGACGCCTGAGCCGCGCTCGCTCGAGGAGCGCGCGGCTGGGTATTCCCGGAGCGTCCGGGATCCACCCTTGCAGTCATCGCTCGCGGGTGTCCGGTGCGGGTGGTCCGCACGTCGAGCGCCCGTGGAGCAGACCCATGCAAACGTACGCGCAGGCGCGTCATTCGCACGAGCGACTGGCCGCCGGACTCGGCTGGTTCAGTCTCGCGCTGGGAACCGCCGAACTCGCCGCGCCCCGCACGGTGGCGCGACTCATCGGCATCCCGGACGATCCACGGCTCGTCAACGTCCTGCGCGCCTTCGGGGCCCGCGAGATCGCGAGTGGCCTCGGCATGCTCGCTCAACCTCGCCAGGCCGGCTGGGCGTGGTCCCGCGTCGGTGGGGATGCGATCGACCTCGCGTTCCTCGGGTCGGCGGCCAACGAGGACTCGGCCGATCGATCGCGCGTCGCCCTCGCGGCGGCTGCCGTCGCGGGCGTGACGGCCCTCGACATCATCTGCGCGCGGACCCTCGCCGACGATGCGAGCTGGGCGATGCCCGCCTCGACCGACAGGGCGCGCCGCGCGACGCACGTCTTCGTCGACCAGGCCGTGACCGTGAAGCGCCCCATCGACGAGGTGTTCGCCTTCTGGAAGGACTACGGGAACCTGCCGCGGTTCATGCGTCACCTGACGTCTGTCGAGACACTCGCCGAGGGGCGGACCCGCTGGACCGCGACGGGCCCGGCGGGCATCGCCGTGTCGTGGGATGCCGAGACCGTGGCCGAAGAGGCGCCGCATCGTATCGCCTGGCGTTCGCTCGAGAATGCCGACGTCCACAACCACGGCGAGGTGCGCTTCACGCGCGCGGCAGCCGATCGCGGCACCGAGGTGCACGTGCACCTCGAGTACAAGCCGCCAGCCGGCTCGCTGGGCCGCGGCATCGCGTGGCTCTTCGGCGAGGAACCGCGACAGCAGGTGAAGGAGGATCTGCGGCGCTTCAAGCAGCTGATGGAGACCGGCGAGATCCCGCTGGCGGAGGGCTCGGGCCTGCGCGCGGCGCAGCCCGCCTCCGACGTGCAGGAGATCGGCGCGCTGGCCGGCGTGTCGCCAGAACTGGTCGGCGCCGGTGCGCGACTGGAAGGAGGTCACGCATGAAGGCCGCCTGCTGGCACGGACGCCAGGACATCCACGTCGAGCACGTCGCCGACCCGAAGATCCTCAACCCGCGCGACGCGATCATCCGGATCACGCGCACGGCCATCTGCGGCTCGGACCTGCACCTGTACAACGGCTTCATCCCGGCGATGAAGAAGGGCGACATCGTCGGCCACGAGTTCATGGGGGAGGTCGTCGAGACGGGCAGCGGCGTCGGCACGCTTCGCAAGGGCGATCGCGTCGTCGTGCCGTTCCCGATCGCGTGCGGGCACTGCGAGCCGTGCACGCGCGAGAAGTACTCGCTGTGCGAGAACTCGAACCCCAACGCGTGGATGGGCGAGCAGATGTACGGCTACACGCCGTGTGGCATCTTCGGGTACTCGCACATCATGGGCGGCTACCCGGGCGGGCAGGCCGAGTATGCCCGCGTGCCGTTTGCCGACGTCGGGCCGCTGAAGGTGCCCGATGAACTGACCGACGAGCAGGTGCTGTTCCTGTCCGACATCTTTCCCACGGGCTTCATGGCGGCCGAGGCGTGCGGCATCGCGCCGGGCGACGTGGTGGCCGTGTGGGGCTGCGGGCCGGTCGGGCAGTTCGCGATCAAGAGCGCCTACATGCTGGGCGCCTCGAAGGTCATCGCCATCGACAGGTTCCCGTATCGGCTCCGAATCGCCGCCGAGAAGGCGGGCGCCGAGGTGATCAACTACGAGGAAGTGTCGGTGCCGGAGGCCTTGCGCGAGATGACGGCCGGCCGCGGACCGGATCACTGCATCGACGCGGTCGGCCTCGAGGGCCACGCCCCCGGCCTCAAGGGCGCCTACGACAAGGCCAAGACCCTGATGATGATGGAGACCGATCGCCCGGTCGCGTTGCGCGAGGCGATCATGAACTGTCGCAGCGGCGGGACGATCTCGGTGGCCGGCGTGTACGGCGGCTTCATCGACAAGTTCCCGATGGGCGCCATCGTCAACCGTGCGCTGACCATCAAGTCCGGCCAGACGCACGTGCATCGCTACATGCGTCCGCTGCTCGAGCGCATCCGGAGCGGCGAGATCGACCCGACCTTCATCATCACGCACCGCCTGTCGCTCGACGACGTCTCGGAGGGCTACCGGACGTTCTCGATGAAGGAAGACGAGTGCCTGAAGGTGGTGATGACCCCGTGAGCCTCGGCACCGCGGCGGCAGGACCCGACGGGCCTGCCGACCGCGCCTGATGTCAGCGCCGAGCCCGCCAGTGGTTCCCCAGACGACGGCGATGTCGACGTCACCCCGTGCGACCGCGGTGCCCACCGCGGCCGGCGGGTCGGCGTCGCGGTATGCGCAGCCGGCGCAGGCGCGGATTGTCCAGGTGGCCCACCTGGTCGGCGCCGATGCCAGCACGGCTCACGAACTGCCATCCAGCTCAACCGTGAGCGCCGCCTGAGGCGCCACGAAGCGTCGGGATGCGAGACGGTGTGTCTCATCAATGAACACACCTGGCCTCGTCGGACCCCCGCCAAACGCACCGTCCGTCGCTCGGGCTCGCCAAGCCGGGCGGCACACAGCCCCGACCAGGGTGTCCCACGTCGGAGCCGACGGCAGCCTGATCGACCCCCGCTCCGCGTCGATCTGGGCCAGCTGCGCCATATGGCAGGAAAGCTGCAAGCAGGGTGCCCGTCGTGATGCGAACATCTGCTCCCGCGTCGGCCCAACGCCGTGCCTATCTTCGAACCGTCAGCCTCGGTGTGCCCGGCCTCCTCCTCACGGGGTGGGCGCCGGCGGCGGCCGCGTTACGGTCGGTGAGCATCGCCCTGCCCAGGGAAGTCGGTCCCGTCTCGGACGCCTTGCGCGCCGGCGTGGAACTCGGTCTCCACGACGTGACCGAGGCGGCACGGCTCCTCGGCGTGCGGCTCCGGGTGCACCGGGATGGCGCGGCTGCCGATGCCGATGACGCGGTGTTCGTGGTGATGAAGGACGCCGACGGCCCCGACGGCTGGACGGACGGGCCGGCCTGGCCGGCACGCATCCACACCTGCCGCCTCACGCACTGGCGCGCCGGCGCCTGGTCGGTGGCCTCGTCCTCGCGGCCGGGGGCCGCCTCGTGCGACTGGCGCCATGACCTGAGGGTCGACGGTGCCGCCTCGCTCAACGAGCGCTTCGCGCGTCGGGCCGGCTTCCCGATGGACGAGCGCGCATGGCGCGGCTGGATGGCCGTGAAGGTGGCCTTCGACGTCGCGCTGCGGGCAGCCGCGGGCGAGCACGACGTTCGGGCATTGCGCTTCGACGGCCACAAGGGGCAGTCCTTGCGCTTCGGCGAGGACGGGCACCTGGAGCAGCCGACCTACGACGCCGTTCGCGCGTGATGCCGGGGAGACTGGCAGCCGGGTGATGCCGAACGCCGCGCCCCCCGGGAGCGCGGCGTTCGTGTCTGCGTCGGTCAGGGCGCGGCGTTACGGCACCCAGGGAGCGAGCGTCAGCGCGAATCGGAAGGCGTAATTGCTGGCGGTGTACCGCTGGAACGTCACGCCGTCGCCCACGAGCGTCAGGGTGGTGAGGTCGCGCGACACGTACGCCTCGCCGGAGGCGTCGGTCACGATTGCGTACGTGCCCTGCGAGAAGCCGCTCACGGTCAGCGCCGTCGGGGTCGGCGCCCTCGCGATCGAGGAACAGGAGCACCCGCTCACCCGGCTGCATGGTCGGCGCGCCAGAGTAGGTCATCGCCAACTCGCGGTCGAGACGATGCGAGACAGGGCAGCGGCCATGGCAAGGCCCAGGACCAGGTGACGCATGGTTCCCCCTCCTTCGCGGCGACACGCCGAGGAACGAACACAATCCGCCCGGTAGAGGCGGCTCGAATTGGATGCGTTCGAGCCTGGCTGCGGGCGGGCAGCGCCGTCAATCGGGCAGGCGCCGGCCGTGGGTGGTCAGTCCACGGTATCCACCTGCCAGCCGCCGGCAGTAAGCTAGGCGGCAACGCCTTAGATCCGGGCGCGCGTCGCGCGCCGCACCCAGGAGTTCTCCGCATGAGTGATCAGCGAAAGACCGACCAACAAGGCTTGCCGCGTCGCGACTTCGTCCGCGCCGCTGGCATGGCCGCTGCCGGCCTGACCATCGTCCCGCGCCATGTGCTCGGCAAGGGGCAGACGGCGCCGAGCGACCTCGTGAACGTCGCCGGCGTCGGCGTCGGCGGCATGGGCCGGTCGAACATGACCCAACTCGCCGGCCAGAACATCGTCGCGCTGTGCGACGTGGACTGGGGCTACGCGCAGAAGGGCTTCGACGCGCTGCCGCAGCAGATCGCGCTGGCCGAGAAGCGCCTTGCCGAGGCGACCACCGGCACGCCGGAGCAGCGCCAGCGGGCGCAGGCCACCATCGACCTGCAGAAGCAGCTCTCGGCCAAGCAGGCCAAGGCCGCCAGGTACGTCGACTACCGCGAGATGCTCGAGAAGCAGAAGGACATCGACGCGGTGGTGATCGCCACGCCCGATCACACGCATGCGGTGATCGCGACGGCGGCGATGAGCCTCGGCAAGCACGTGTACGTGCAGAAGCCGCTGGCCTGGTCGGTGGAGGAGTGCCGCGCGCTCGGCAAGAAGGCCGCCGACAACCCGAAGCTCGTCACCCAGATGGGCAACCAGGGCCACTCGACCGACGACGCGCGGCTGGTGAACGAGTACATCCAGTCGGGCACCATCGGCGAGGTCCGCGAGGTGCACATCTGGACCAACCGCCCGCTCGCGTACTGGCCGCAGGGCATCCCGCGTCCCGAGCCGTCGAAGCTGACGGCGTCGCCCGACGCCAGCCAGCCGTACAACCTGCGGTTCGTGATGGACAAGCTCGCGGGCACGCTCGACGCCGGCACGCATCCCGTTCCCGACAAGCTCAATTGGGACCTGTTCCTCGGACCCGCCCCGCAGGTGCCGTATCACCCGGTCTATCACCCGTTCAACTGGCGCGGCTGGACCGACTGGGGCGTCGGCGCGATCGGCGACATGGGCGCGCACCTGATCGACCACGCGTACTGGGCCCTCGAACTCGGGTATCCGACGACGATCGAGACGCAGTCGACGCCGTACAACAAGGCCACCTACCCGATGGCCACCACCACCTACTACGACTTCCCGGCGCGTGGCTCGATGCCGGCCGTCAAGGTCACGTGGTACGACGGCGGCCTGCTGCCGCCCAAGCCCGAGGAGATCGGCGCCGAGGAGCTCGACAAGGGTGGTGGCGTGCTCTATGTGGGCAGCAAGGGCAAGCTGATTCACGAGACCTACGGCGCGCGCCCGCGCCTGCTCGGTGCGGCAGCCAACGCGCCCAAGCCGCCGCAGAAGTTCAAGCGCATCCCGACGACGCACGAGATCAACTGGATCGACGCGATCCGCGGCCGCCAGGAAGCCTCGTCGCCGTTCTCCTACGCGGCGCGCCTGACCGAGGTGATGCTGCTCGGAGTGGTGGCCCTCAACGCGGGCAAGAAGATCCAGTACGACGCGGCGAACATGAAGATCGCCAATGCGCCGGACGCGGAGCAGTTCCTGCGCCGGCAGTGGCGGGCCGGCTGGAAGCTGACGTAGAGGGCAATGGTAGGGCGCGAGTATGAAGTGGCTGGCCGGGTCAAGGGCAGATCAGTCCCGTCGCGGGGGCGCAGGCCCCCGCGCGGGGGGATACATCGGTCCTGCCTCGGGGGATCGGGCTGCTCCAGTCGAGTATTCGCGCTCAGGGGCGCACTAGGTTGCTGCGGGGCGGGGTCGCACATCGGTTCCTCGTGGTCGCCCGAAGGCGCCAGAACCGCCCTACTCGCGATCACCCGCGCGTGGCAGCCGACCCCAGCAGGGCGGTGCCGCCGTGGCGCGGTTACCCGGCCAGCGGCGCGGCGTTGGTCCGGTGCGGGTCGAAGCGGGTGCCATCCCGCCAGATCGCATACAGGATGCCGGTCAACTTGCGCGCCAAGGCCACGACGGCGACCTGGCGCCCGCGCCGGTGCTGCACGGCGTCGACCCAGTCGCGGAGCGGCCCCGGCTTCAGCGTCCGTTTCGCGCAGTGCGCGGCCTGGACGAGGCACCAGCGCAGGCTGCGGCTCCCCGCTTTGGTAATCCCCAGGTGACGCGTCCGCGCGCCACTCGAGTCCTGGCCGGGCACCAGCCCGACATACGCCTCCACCGCGTGCGCGCCGTCGAAGCGCGTGTGGTCGTCGAGCGCCGCCACAAACCGCACGGCGGTCACCGGGCCGACTCCGGGGACCGTCAGCAAGCGGCGCGCGACCGGGTCGCCCGTGGCCCAGGCCGTCACCTCGCGGTCGGCGTCCGCGATGGCGGCATGCAGGTGCTCCAGCAGCTGCAGCTGCCGGGCCACGTAGCTCGGGAGGGGCTCGCCTACCGCGGCGCGGACGCGCGCCCCGAAGGTGTGCACGCTGCCACTCGCCAGCCGGCGGCCCTGCGTCCGCAGCCAGCCGCGCACGGTATTGAGCAGGAGCGTGCGACTGCGCACCAGCCCGTCGCGCATGCCGCAGAGCGTCTTGGCCGCCCGCGCCTCGGCGCTCGGGATATGCACCGACGGCAGGTCGATGCGGCAGGACACCTCGCTGAGCACCTGCGCATCACGCCGGTCCGTCTTCATCCGGCGCGCCCCCACGCCCAGGGTCGGCGCCAGGGTCGCCGGCACCACCCGCACCTCATGCCCGGCCGCCCGTGCCGCGTCGGCCACCCAGAAGGCCTCACTGCACGTCTCGACAATCACTCGGCTGCCGGGCCGCTCGCCCAGGTACCGCGGCACCTCGTGCGTCCGCAGCCGCCGCTCCTCGACGACGGTCCCGTCGGGCCGCCGCACGCAAATCTGGGATTCCCTTCCGCCGAGATCGATTGCAACATGGTCCATGGCTGGCTCCTCTCACTGTGTGCCTCGAGCACGTGTCAGTGTGAGCGACGGGCCTCCCGTCAGCTCGCGGGGGCCAGCCACTTCATCCAATCTGTGTCCCACCGCGCCGTGCACACCAACGGCGGCGTGGGACACGCCGCCCTACCCTGAGAATGCCGCGATGCCGCGATGCCGGAATGTCGGGGGCTGGTGAAGCCTCCGGCCGTCGTGGTACGCGGACTTCGTTGCCTGGCGACGATGGGCGGCGCGTGGCCGAAGGCCCGCGCCCCTGAATTTCGAATTTCAAACTTCAGATTGCCACCACGGGTGCTCACGCCGCGCGCGTGGCCACCCGTGGTGAGCGGCGGCGCCAGGCAGTGAAGCGCCGCCACGTCAGCGCCAGGCCGGTCCAGGCCAGCACCACCGCGCCCGCCGACACCAGCATCGCAACCGTCTGGCCGATCAGGCCGTAGTACTCGCCGGTGTGCACGAAGCGCATCCACGTGCGCCACTGGCGGCCGCGGCTCTGCGCCTCGAACCCTTCCCACTTCTTCGTCGCGCCAGTCGCCCGATCGAGCGTCAATGTGCCGCGCTTCTGCGGCTGCGCGCCGGTGCCCGTGTCGACGCTCACCTGGACGACGGGATCGGACGGTCGCGGTAGCCGGGCGCTGATGATCGTCCAGTCGGCGGTGTGTGCCTCGGCCCTGGCGACGAGCGCGCCGAGCGTCAGTCCGGGCGTCGCGTCCGCCATGGCTGGCGCCTCGTGCTGCTCGCGCCCGCCCTCGGGCCCCGGGCGCCGCTCACCGCCGTCGGGACCGCCCGGCCGCGGCGGGCCACCCTCGCCGGGCCGCTGCGGCCCGCCCTGGGGCGGCGCCTCGCCGGCCATCCGGAACGTCAGGTCGCTGGCCCACGGGTAGCCGATCACCGCCCCCGACCAGACGATCACCGCCAGCGGCACGAGGCTCCAGTAGCCGATCACGTGGTGCCAGTTGAAGTCGCGCGCCTTGCCCGACAGGCCGCCACGGAACCAGAGCACCTGCCGGAACTGCGTCCACGTCCAGGTGCGCGGCCACCACAGGTAGAAGCCGCTCATCACGATGAACAGGAACACGAGGTTGCTCACGCCGGTGACCATCTTGCCCGTCGCACGACCGGCGTCCTTCAGCGCCAGCCAGCGGTGCCACTCCATCGTCGAGCGGAAGAAGGCACGCGCCGAGGCCGAGCCGGTGCCGAGCACCTCCCCCGTGTAGGCGTGGAGGAATACCGAGCCCTCGCGCCCGAAGCTCACTTCCACCGGCGCATCGGCCGCATTGCGCAGAGTGACCGAGGCGGGGGCGCCGGCGCCGTGGGCGGCCCGCGCCTTCTCGACGATCCGCTCGATCGGGAGCCGCGGCTGGCCCGGGGTGGCCGGCGCGCCGTGATAACCGTCGGCCCAGCGGGTGATCTGCTTCTCGTAGGCGAGCAGGACGCCGGTGACCGACATCAGCACGACCACGAGTCCGGCGGAGACACCCGCGCAGAGGTGCAGCCAGAACACGACTCGACGAAGCGGCAACGTCATGCCCCGACACTACGCGCGCCAGGGGTGGCGGTTCAAGGAAACGGCGGGTCGTCGCCGTTTCTTCACGGGCGTGCCACAGACGTGCCGCCAGTCCGGGGCGGGATGCACCCCGAAGGCGGAGTTCTCTCGTATGTCACTGAGGACCAATGCGCCAGACGCTGCTCACGACCCTCCCTGCCGTGCTCCTCGCGGCCCTCGTCCTTGCCGTGCCTGCCTCGTCGCAGACGCAGTCCCCCGTGCCCCCGCCGGCCGCCGCCAGGCCGCCGTCCGACCTCGATGCACTGATGGCGCGGGTGCTCGCCAACCGCGACCAGTCGTGGCGCCGCCTGCAGGAGTACCTGCTGGCCGAGCGCGAGACGTTCCGCCTCGTGGGCCCCGACGGCCGGCCACTGGTCGGGGTGGACAAGGAGTTCCTGTGGGTGGCCCGCGAGGGGCGCGCCGTGAGAAGCCCGGTGCGGGTCAATGGCGTGGCGATCGGCGAGGAGACCCGTCGCCAGGCCGAGGCCGACTGGCAGAAGTCCGAGGACGAGCGCGCGGACAGGGCGAGCCGCCGGGCCGCGGCACCCGAGGCCACGCCACGGGATGTCGAGGCCGCCGTGCGCAGCGGCGAGCCGCGCTTCATCTCGGAGGTGCAGATCCTGCGCTTCCGCTTCGAGCCCGGCAACTACTTCTTCGCGGGGCGCGAGCGGCTCGCGGGGCGCGAGGTCCTGCGCGTCGAGTACTACCCGAAGCGGCTCTTCGCCGACGACTTCGAGGAGGGGCGGCGCGAGCGCAAGGCCGAGGCTGACTCTGGCGGCAAGCAGCGCAGCGTCAGCCTCGACGCCGAGGAGCGCCTCGAGCAGGCCATGAACAAGGTCTCGCTGGTCACACTGTGGGTCGATCCGGCGGTGGATCAGATCGTCAGGTACACGTTCGACAACGTCGACTTCAACTTCCTTCCCGGCCGCGCGCTCGTGCGCGTCGACACGGCCACGGCGACGATGACAATGGGGCAGCCGTTCCCCGGCGTGTGGCTGCCGGAGTCGCTGGCCGTGGAGGGCGCGATCACGCTGGCCACCGGCACCTACCGCGCCGAGTACGCCCGGCGCTTCAGCGACTACCGGCAGGCCGACGTGCAGGTGCGCTTCCGCGTGAAGGACGACGACAAGTGATCCGGCGGATCGCCAGACTCGCGCTCGTCGCGGGCGTCCTCGCCGTGGCGCTGCCTGTCGCCCTGCGGGCACAGGTGCCATTCGTGGTGGAGGAGGTTCGGGTCCACGGCAACCACTCGACGCCCGACGAGGAAGTGCTCCGCCTGGCTGCCATCACGGTTGGCGTGGCCCTCGAGCCCGGAGCCGTGGAGGCCGCGCGCCTCCGCCTCGAGCGCAGCGGCCGGTTCTCGAGCGTCGAGATCCGGCAGCGCAGCCGCTACATCGACGACCCCTCGCGCGTCGCGCTGGTGATCCTCGTCGCCGAGCTGGCATCGGTGCGTCCTGCCGTCGACGCGGGCGTGCCCGCGATCCCCGGCGTGTTCGGTCGTCTGCGCAGCCAGGCGATGTTCCTGCCGATCCTGAGCCTCGACGACGGATACGGGTTCACGTACGGCGTGCGCACCTCACTGGTCGGTGGGAAGCGCTCGACGACGCGCGTGTCGATCCCGGCCTCGTGGGGCGGCACGCGACAGCTTGCCGTCGAGGCCGATCACACCTTCACGCGGGCGCGTTCGACGGCCGGCGATGCCGCGACCCGCGACAGCGGGCTGGTCTCCCGCGGGCTGACGCGCGTCCGCGGTGCGGCAGGCCTGTGGCGGCAGGAGCACCCCTATTTCGAGCAGGGGCAGTACCGCCGCTACGTCGACGGCGAGATGGCGTGGCGACCGAGGCCGATGTTCGGCGTCGGTGCAATGGCCGGCACGGCTGCGGTGTCGTTCGGTGAGGTGGACGACCAGATGACGTCCGGCGGCCTGTTCGCCGAGCTCGACACGCGCCGCGATCCGCTGTTCCCACGCAACGCCGTGTACGCGCGCAGCAGCTGGCAACGCGTCGGCTTCGCGCATCCGGAGCGCTCCGGCGTGCCCGACGGCACCCGATCGCGGTGGCGACACGACCTGCGCGCGTACGCCGGCGTGATCGGGCAGCTGGTGATCGCGGCCCGCGTGCAGGCCGAGTTCGCGGACGCGCCATTGCCGGCATACGCCAAGCCCATCCTCGGTGGGGCCGACACGCTGCGCGGCGTCCGCGCCGGCTACGCGGTCGGCGACAACCAGTGGGCAGGCACCGTGGAGGCTCGGCTGCCGATCACGTCGGTGCTGCGCCAGGCGCGGCTCGGCATCGTCGGCTTCTACGACACGGGCGCGACGTGGGACCACGGCCAGCGCTGGCAGGATGTCGAGCGGATCGAGGGTGTAGGAGGGGGCATGTTCCTGGTCACGCCAGTCCTGCAGTTCCAGTTGTCGGTGGCGCGCGGTCTCGGCATCGGCACCCGCGTGCATGCGAGTACGGGCGTGAGCTTCTGAGCCCTGAGCTTCTGAGCCCTGAGCCCTGAGCCCTGAGCCCTGAGTCGTAGGCCGCGCGCCCTGAGCCTGCGGTAGCATCTCCCCCATGACGGCTGCGGAACTGCGCACCCTTCAGGAACCACCCGCCGGGCTTCCGCAGGAACTCGTCGCGCTGTGGCAGGACGCGCGCGACGACTGGCACGGCGCCCATGCCACGGTGCAGGACCTCGAGACACGGGACGCCGCCTGGGTACATGCCTACCTCCACCGCAAGGAAGGCGACGCGTCCAACGCGCGGTACTGGTACACCCGCGCCGACCGGCCGGTCTTCCGCGGGTCGCTCCACGAGGAGTGGGACGCGATCGTGACCGCATTGCTGGCGCACGGCGAGACGTAGCCGATGCGCCGCCTGGTTGGCCCGGGTTGGGCGCTGATCCTCCCGCTCGCCATCGTCGCCATTCCCGCCCTGGCGCCGGCTCGCCAGCCCGAGGCCCGGCAGGGCCGCGTGATCCTCGTCAGCCTCGACGGCATGGGCACGCAGCTGTTCCGCGAGGATCCCGTCAGCCAGGAATTGCAGGCGCTCCGTGCGCTCCGGGCCCGCGGCGTGATGGCCGAGGGCCTCGTGTCGCACATGCCGAGCACCACCGCCAACACGCATGCGGCCCTCTGGACCGGTGCCTGGGGCGACGTGAACGGCATCACGTCCAACGAGATGCCGCTCGCGCCTCGGTCGGCGCACCCGGTCGCCGAGCACGTCTCCGGCTATCGGTCCGAGGGACTGCGCGCCGAACCGCTGTGGATCGCGGCGGCGCGGCAGGGCGTCCGGACGGTGGCCCAACAGGCCACACAGGTGTATCCCCTGCGCGCCGAGACGACCGGCGCCGGGCTCGCCCAGCCGCCCACCATCCTGCACGGCTACCAGGCGCCGGTGGTGGCGCCTGCCCGTTGGCTCGGGGGCGACGACATGGCGCGCGTACCGTGCGACCGCGATGACCCGCCGGATGCCGGCGTGTGCCTGGCCTGGAGGGCGGGTCCCGTGTCCTTCCGCGCCGCCCTCACGACGGCAGCGGAGGGCACGCGGCAGCTCGTCGTCAGGGTCGATGGCCACCCGCGGCACGTCGTCGTCGGCCAGGCTCCGACGGAACAGGCCCTGCCGCGAGGTCGGGCCCTGGCGCGCCATTTCAGTGACGGCCTGCTCGTGGACCTGCCCGGACAGCCGCCGGTGATGGCGTACTTCCGGCTGTTCGAGATCAGCCCCGATGCCTCGTCACTGGTGTTGTTCCAGTCGGTGCTGCAGGAGGCCGTCTACGCAACGGGCGAGCCGGTCGCGCGGGCCGACGCCATCGCGTTCCTCGAGGCTGCCGGCGGGTTCGTGGGCAACGGCAAGGGCGAGCCGTGGGAGCGGCCCGGGGTGAGCGGGCGCCCCTTCGGCATGGGCGGCGACGGCACGCGTGAGCGTCGGTACCTCGAGACGCTCGAACTCGGCATGCGGCAGACGATCCGGCACGCCGCGTTCCTGTGGCAGCGACACAGGCCACGTCTCCTGGTGGGCTACGTCAGCATGCCCGACGAGCTCGACCACGCGTGGCTGGGGCAGGCGCGGCAGGACGCGCGCTACGACCAGTGGCGGCGCTGGGGCTACCAGCTCGTCGACCGCGCCGTGGAGACGTACGTCGGCCTGCTGGAGGCAGGTGACCACATCGTGTTCGTCAGCGATCACGGCATGGCGGCGGTCACGCACGAACTCCGGGTCAACCAGCTGCTGCGCGACGCGGGCCTGGTCGCCCTCGATGCGAGCGGCCGGGTCGATGCCGCGAGGTCGCAGGTGCTCTTCGGTCGCAACTGCTTCCTCGTGCACACCGACGAGTGGAAGGGCGGCGTCGTGCCGGCCACGCGCAAGCGCGCCGTCATCGAGAAGACCATCGCGGTGCTGACGTCGGCACGCCCGCCGCAGGGCGCCGCGCCGATCGTGAGCGGGGTGTACGCCACCGACGCGGAGCGCGCGAGACTCGGGTTCGGTGGACCCAACGGGCACGACGCCTGCATCGACGTGCGTCCCGGCTACATGGTGTCCACCTCGACGGACGGGGGACCGATCGTGAGGACCAGGGCGCGCCCGACGGGCGAGCACGGGTTCCTGCCCACACGACCGGACATGCTGGGCATCCTGATTGCCGCCGGCCCGCGATTGCCGCACGGAGGCACGTGGCCGCGCCAGCGGGCCATCGACGTCGCGCCCCTGGTGAGTGACCTTCTGGACATCAGCCCGCCGCGCGATGCGCGGGGCCGGTCACCCCTTCAGCGGTGATCCTTGTCGGCCGTCATCCTTCTGCCGTCGGCCTTCGACGCTCCCTCGCCCTCCCACCTTCGGCATTCCGGCATGCGGCGTCGCGGCACGGTCACGATGCCGGTCGCAGTGCCACCTTCCCGACCGTCGCGTTCGGCGCGTCGACGACGGCGCCGTAGACCAGCTGACGCAACGTCATGTGCGCGTCCGAACCGGCCGCCGGCAGCAACTGCGTCATGAACACCACCACGAGCTTCTCGACCGGGTCGACCCAGAACTTGGTGTGGTAGGCGCCGCCCCACCCGTATTCGCCGACCGAGCCGGGGCGGCCGGAGCGGCCCACGTGCTCGGTGATCTCGAAGCCGAGTCCGAAGCCGAAGTTGCCGTTGGAATACAGGGCGCCGACGTGGTTGGACGTCATCAGCTCGACGGTCTTCGGGCTCAGCAGCCGCGCCCCGTCGAGCGTGCCGCCATTGAGCAGCATCTGCAGGAAGCGCGCGTAATCGGAGGCAGTCGACACCAGGCCGGCACCGCCCGAGTACGACTTGCGCGGTCCGTTCACGTAGTGGCCCTGGCCCATGCCCGGCTCCGGCGCGCGCTCCAGCGAGCCGCCGGCCTTCGGCATCGAGTACACCGTCGCGAGACGGTCGGCCTTGGCGGGATCGACGTAGAACTGCGTGTCACCCATCTTGAGCGGCTCGAAGATGCGCGTGCGCATGAAGTCGGCGAGCGTGAGCCCGCTGGCCTTCTCCACGACCACCCCGAGGATGTCGGTGTTGAAGCCGTACACGTACTTGTCGCCCGGCTGCGAGTCCATCGGCAGCTTCGCCAGGCGGTCGATGGTGGCGGCGATCGGCTCGTCCTTGTCGGCGAAGTACCAGCCGATCACGCCGCCGGCCCGGTAGTCGGCCTCGAACGGGTTGCCGTTGCCGTACGAGATGCCCGCGGTGTGCGTGAGCAGGTGACGGATCGTGATGGGCCGCGCCGCGGGCGCCGTGCCCGCCGTGCCGGCACTGGGCGCCCCGGTGGCGGGCGGCACCACGACCGTCGTCTTCGCGAACGACGGGATGAACCGCGACACCGGGTCGTCGAGGTGGACCTTGCCTTCCTCGACCAGCATCATGACGGCGACACTGGTGATCGCCTTGCTCATCGAGGCGATGCGGAAGAGCGTGTCGGTGGTCATCGCGACGTTCTTCTCGACGTCGCGCTTGCCGGCGGCCTCGTGGTACACGACCTTGCCGTTGCGCGCCACGAGCGTCACCGTCCCGGCGACGCGGCCCTGGTCGACCAGGGCCCGCATCGTGGAGCTGATGCGCGCCAGCCGATCGCCGGCCATCCCGACCTGTTCCGGCGCCCCTGCCGGCAGGCCCTGCGCCGTGGCAAGGCCCGCCACGAGCACCCACGTCACCAACGACAGCACACCCTTCCGGACCATCGACTTCTCCAGGGACAAGGCGGTCATCTGCGCCGTTCGAGTGCCAGCTCCAGGCTGGCCAGGCTCTCGGCGAACGTGTCGCGCGCGTGGGCGTTCCGGCACCGCTCGTACAGCGGCGGGAACTCCCGGCGCGTCTTCTTCAGGTACTTCTCGGCGAACTCCCGTCGCTGGCCGACGATGCGCGCCACGTCCCGCAGGTTGTCCGCCCGGTCGAGCAACTTGAGCGCCAGCGCATCGGCGTCCTCGAGGATGCGGCCATAGTACGTCGCCTTGTCGGGGGTCGTGTCGTCGTCGCCGGCCTCCCACCACTTGGTCAGCAGGCGGGCCAGGGTGACGGCGCGCTCCGAGAAGCCCGCGGCGAGCAGGTCGTCCCACGTCAGGTCGGTGTCCTCGACCACGTCGTGCAGCAGGGCGGCGACGATGGCGTCTTCGTCGAGCCCGGCGCGGACCGCGTGCTCGGCGACGCGGAGGGGGTGGTTGATGTAGGGGTCGGGCAGGTTGCGCCGGGTCTTGCCGACGTGCGCCGCGGCGGCATAGGTCGCGGCGCGCAGGATTGCAAGCATGCGGGTCATTCTAGGCCGTGCGACACTACCGGCGCGTCACGTTCTGCTCCCCGGCGCCCACCTCACGAATGATCATGCGCACGCTCCTGCTCGCCCTCTGCCTCGGTCTCATCGCCCTCCCCGCCGCCGCCCAGGACAACGGGCCCCGGGAGTACAAGGTGCTGGCCACGTCCAAGACATCGACCATGGAGAAGGAGATGAACACGGCCGCGGAGGCCGGGTACGCCTTCGCCGCGGTCATGGGTGGCGAGACCGCCTTCGGAGGCGCCGAGGCCGTCGTCGTCATGCAGAAGGACCCCAGGCCGTCGGCCAAGGTCTACAAGCTGCTGGCCACCAACAAGAGCGGCACCATGCAGAAGGAACTGCGCGACGCGGCCGACGTGGGCTTCCACTACGTGGGCAAGACGGTGTTCTCCTCGATGTTCGGCGGCGAGGAGATTGTCGTGATCATGGAGCGCGACAAGGACGCGCCCAAGCCCACCGAGGATTACCTCCTGATCGCCACGAGCAAGACGTCCACCCTCGAGAAGGAGCTCAACGAGGCCGGCGCGAAGGGCTACCAGGCCATCGACATGACGGTCGGCAAGACGGCGATGGGCGGCCAGGAGCTCGTCGTGCTCGCGCGCCGCGACAGGAGGTAGCGCCCCGTCAGCGCATCCGCGACACCAGCACCTCGCCGGTGCGGCGCTGGATGGACCAGAGCAGGCCGGGGTCGGCGGGATCGAGCGCGATGCCCTGGCCCTCGCTCTCGACCGGCACGACGGCGTCGAGCACGAGGGTGGCGCCCGCCGTCGGCAGGCGCAGCACGTGCAACTCCGGCGCGTGATGCCCTGCGGTGACGAGCCGCCCGTCGGGCAGCCACACGCCGCCGGAACTGCTCATCCCGTCCCATCGTGCCACCACGGCCTTCGGGAACGCCCACGCGCCCGTCTCGCGCCACTCGGTGTCGTAGCGCACCAGCACCGAGTACTCGGGCCCCTTGCCCGGTTCGCCACTGGGCGAGGGGTAGTGCGCGTACATCATCCACCAGGCCCCGTCACGCCGATCGATCCACGTCGCCGAACCCCGCCCGGTGCCGACGGGGATGCTGCGCACGTGGCGCAGGCTCGCTGCGTCCCACACTTCGATCGAACTCACCATCGGCACGCCCGGGTAGTTCGAGTGGGCGCAGTACAGCGCGCCGTCGAGCACCACTCCGCTGTTCAGGTGGATGAAGGGACCGCCATCGACGTCCTTCCATTCGGCCACCTTCGCGCCGGTGGCCTTCAGGTACTTGCCGATGGCCCGGTTGGTGATCGCATAGAAGTGCGTCGCATCGACGGCGACGGCCTGCCTGGCTTCTGCCGCCGGGTAGCGCCTGACGACCGGCCACGCCGCACGCAGCGGCAGCGCGGCCGGCGGCGGCGCGGACCCCTGCGTTTGCGCATGGGCGCCCGCAACGGTGGCGGCGAGGAGCAGGGCGGCGAGGCTCGCGCGCCGGCAGGTCATGCCTTCAGGACGTCGGCGAACACGCTGCAGGCTTCCTCCATCTCCGGCATCGTGCCGATCGAGATGCGCGCGTGCGTGGACAACGACGGGAACGACCGGCCGACGGCGATGCCGCGGGCCGCACATGCCGATCGGAAGCCGTTCACGTCACGGCCGATGTCGGCCATCACGAAGTTGGCGTGCGACACCGGCACGCGCGCGCCGGCGGCCTCGAGCCGCCTGACCGTGAAGGCGCGCACCTCGGCGTTGCGGGCCCGCTCGCGCGACTCGAGGGCCGTGTCGCCGAGCGAGGCGATGGCCGCGTGCAGGCCGACGGTGTTGACGCTCATCGGGAGGCTCCACGCGGCCAGGCGCTGGAGCGTGTCGAGCTGGCCCATCGCGTAGCCGACGCGCAGGCCGGCCATGCCGTACATCTTCGAGAAGGTGCGGCTCACCACCACGCGCGGCGTCTCGAGCGCGAACGGCAGGGCCGAGGCCACCCCGCCGCCGTCGGCGTACTCGATGTAGGCCTCGTCGAGCAGGATCACGACGTCCGGGTTGCGCTTGAGTGCCTCCGCGGCGAACGCCCGCACCTGATCGAGCGGCAGGGCCACGCTCGTCGGGTTGTTGGGGTTGCAGAGGAAGATGAGGCCGGCGTCTGGCACCAGGCGGGCCATCGCGTCGAGGTCGACCTGCAGGTCGGACCGCACCGGAACCTCCTGCACGGGGCGCTGCAGCTGGCGGGCCCGCCGCGCCGGCTCCTCGAAGGTCGGCAGCGGCGCCAGCAGGCCGCGCCGCGCATCGGTGAACGCCAGCACGGCGTTCAGCAGGATCTCCGACGACCCGCAGCCGACCAGCACGTTGGAGGTGGACACGCCCTGCCGCTTCGCGATCGCGGCCTCGAGCGCCCCGCCGTACCGGAAGGGGTACACGTGCGACAGGCGCGTCGCCTGCGCAATCGCGTCGAGTGCGGCAGGGCACGGGCCGGCCGCGTTCTCGTTGCTGTCGAGCCGCACGAGCCCGCCGATGCGCCCGACCGCCCCAGCGAAGGCGCCGGCCTCCCGTCCCCGCGCGAGGATGAGGGCCGGGGCGGCGGCTGCCGCATGGAGGAAGGTGCGCCTCGAACCGATCATGGCAATCCTTTCGGCCGTGGTCATTCGGCCTGCGGCTTCGTCACCGGTACCCACGAACCAAGACGTCAACCGTCAGACGTCAACCGTCAACCGTCAACCGTCACTTCCCGGGCCAGCGCTCGGACGGCGTGCGCGCCGAGGCGAAATACGTCCGGAACTGCTCGACGATCGCCGCGTGCGTCGCGGCGACGTTGCGTGTCTCGCCCTGGTCGGTGGCCAGATCGTACAACTCGATCGGCAGATCCGGCGAGAGCCACACCGCCTTCCAGGTCCCGCGGCGCGCGGCGCGCTTGTATCCGCCCTCGTGGAACTCCCAGTAGAGCACCCTGTCGGCGTCGCGCCGGGCGACGGTGGCGCCATCGCCGGTGATCGCGTTGTCCATGGGGCGGCCGTCGACCGTCGCGGTGTCGTACCTCGCACCCGCGATCGTGGCCAGCGTCGGCAACACGTCCCAGTGGGCCCACACGACGTCGCTCGCGCGACCCGCGGCGACGCGCCCGGGCCAGCGCACCAGCATCGGCACGCGGATGCCGCCCTCGTAGAGGTCACGCTTGATCCCGCGCAACGGGCCATTGCTGTCGAAGAACTCCGGGTCGGCGCCGCCTTCCTTGTGCGGACCGTTGTCGCTGGTGAACAGCACGATCGTGTCGCGATCGAGGCCGTTGGCCTTCAGGGCGTCCAGCACGCGTCCCACCCCCTCGTCCATGCGCGTCACCATGGCGGCAAACGCGGCGTGTGGCGTCGGCTGCGAGCGATACCCGCCGCTCACCGTGTACGGCGGCACCGGCGTGGTCGCGTCGGCCTTCGCGTTCACGAACGGGGTTTCGGGGAACTGCCCGCGGAACTTCGCGATGGCGTCTTCAGGGGCGCGCAGCTCGGCGTGGGGGAGGGGATAGGCCAGGTACAGGAAGAACGGCTGCCCGCCGGCCCTGCCGATCGCGTCGACCGCCGCCTGCGTGAACAGATCGCTGGTGAAATCGCGCGTCGGCGAGACGTCCACCCAGGCGCCGTTCTTCCAGAGCCTGTCGGTGTACTGCCGATGCGGCTGCTGATGCGTCATGTAGCCGAACGACTCGTCGAAGCCCTGCTTCTCAGGCAGCCCGGGCGTCCCCTCGTACCCGAGCCCCCACTTGCCGACCTGGATCGTCCGGTAACCGCGTGCCTTCAGGATCTCGGCGAGCGTGACGTCGCCATCCTCGAGGGGCACCTCGCCGTTGCCGCGGATGCGGTTGTGCCCGGTGTGCTGCCCGAGCATCAGCGCCGCGCGCGACGGCGCGCACACCGTGCTTCCCGAGTAGTACTGCGTGAAGCGGGTGCCCTCGGTGGCGAGGCGGTCGATGTTGGGCGTGCGGTACCTCCGCTGCCCGTAGGAGGAGAGGTCGCCCCAGCCGAGGTCGTCGGCGTGGATGAAGATGATGTTGGGTGCCCGCGAGGGCGCCTGCGCCGCAGGAAAGCGCTGGGAGAGCGGCAGGGCCAGCAGCCCGGCCACGACGACCGCATGAGCGAGGACGACGCGCATGCGCGCCATCGTCACACAGGTGGCCCGCGGGCTGCAGCCTGCCGGCTCTTCCCGCCACCCGACACCCGACGCCGGACCGGGAAGGTCGGGCCATCACCGGACGTCGCCGTCGGACTTGACCGACGGTCACGCGGACATCAGGGGAGGCTGTGCCCGTCCTCCCGCCGCGTTGCGCGTGCCCCGGCGCCCTGAGCCCGGAGCCCGGTGCCCGGAGCCCGGTGCCCGGAGCCCGGTGCCCGGAACCCGGTGCCCGGTGCCCGGTGCCCGATCACCTCTTGTCGTAATGCGTCTGGCTGGCGGCCTTGGAGCCGTCGGGCATGGTACGCACCGACTTCACGGTCAGGCTCTTTCGGTCGGCGGCCAGCTCGATGATCGACTGCAGCACCACCACGTCGCCGACCTTGTAGGTGAACAGGCCGCTCGCGCCGCCGAGGCTGTCGCCGAGCGCCGGCTCGATCATCGCCTCCACCGTGTCGGGCGCGGGTTGCGCGCCGGTCACCGGCACCGGCTTGCCGTCGCCCTTCGTGGTGAAGCCCCACTTCGAGCTCGTGCCGTCCATGGCCACGGTCACGCTGGAGAAGGTCAGCCCGTCGGCCTCCCTGGTCACCTCCATGCGTCGCTCCTTCCAGTTGATGGTCATCGGCGTGGACTTGGCCGGGTTCATCACCCAGGTGCCGACCATCGGGCCGGGCGCAGGCGCCTGTGCAAATGAGGCGAGCGATGACAGGACGACGAGAGCGGCAACAGCGACGACGCGAACGAACCGAGACAAGAGGACCTCCGAGGAACGGCAACAGGCTGCCGCCTACAGGCTACCTGATGGGTGGCTGTGCGTCGGCCAAGGCCGACGCCTACACCTGGAACAGTCGTAGCCGTCGCCCTTGGGCGACGGTCGCCTGAGCCCTGAGCCGAGACTCCTGAGCGGCGAAGGCAGCCTGCAGGCTGTAGCCCGCAGGCGACCTGATGGTGTGCCTCGCCCTACCCCAGCGCCACCGTGAGCCGCGTCACCGATGCCGGCGGCAGGCGGTGCGTGAAGCTGGCACCCGGGCCCACCGGCACGGCGCTCTCGGCCGACGGTGCGACCACGGCAGGTCGATCGAACGTGTTGTGCGCGTGGATCTCGCCCGCAGCGATCGTGACGGCCCGGGCAGAGGCCGCGCGTCCGCCGCGCAGGGTGATCGTGGCGTCGGTGGCGTCGGTCGCGTGCGGGTTCACCAGGGTCAGCGTGACCGTGCGGTCCCGCACCGAGGCCGATCCGGCCAGTCCGGCCACCGATCCGCGGTCGTTCACGCGGTCGTAGCCGATGCGCGGCGCGCCGAGCTGCGTGCGCACGGCCTCGCCGCCCGCATGTGGCGCGTAGAGCGCGAACACGTGATAGGTCGGCGTGAGCAGGAACCGCTCGCCGTCGGTGAGGAACAGCGACTGCAGGCAGTTCACCAACTGGGCGATGTTGGCCATCGCGACCTTGTCGGCATGACGATGGAACGTGTCGAGCGTGAGCGCCGCGACCAGGGCGTCGCGGATCGTCGACTGCTGGCCGAGGTGGTGCGACGGATGGATCTCGGTGCCCGGCTTGTGCCACGTGCCCCACTCGTCGACGACGATCTTCACGCGATGCCGACGGTCGATCTCGCCCATCACGGCCCAGTGGCCGGTGATCAGCGTCTCGATGAACGCGGCCTGCGCGAGGATCTCGTACCACTCGTCGGTGGTGTAGACGAGCGCGTCGCCCTTGCCGGCATTCCAGTCGGTGGTGGCGCCCCGGCTGGCATTCCACGTGTAGTGGTGCAGCGCCCAGCCCCAGATCGAGTTGAGCGCGCCCTCGCCCTTCGCCGTGAGGGTCGTGAAGAACCGACGTGTCCACGACAGGTCGTTGCCGTTCGGGCCCGAGCCGATGAACGACAGCGGCTCGCCGTACGTCGGCAGCCAGGCCGTGAACTTGCGGTACTCGACGGCGTACTCGTCGGCCGTGAGGTTGCCGCCGCAGCCCCACGACTCGTTGCCGACCCCCCAGAACCGCACGCGCAGCGGTTCGGCGCTGCCGCCCTTCGCGCGCATCTCGGCAAGCGTCGTCGACCCGGCCGGCGAGTTGGCGTACTCGACCCACTGGTAGAAGTCGCGGGCGGGGAGGCTGCGCAGGTTGGCCGCCAGGTACGGCTCGCCGCCGCACAGGCGCACGAACCGGACGAACTCGTTGGTGCCGAAGTGGTTGGGGTCGTACTTCCACGGTCCGTCGGGCCGTGCCGCCATCTCGGGCGTCCAGAAGTTCGTGCGGCGGGGCCGTGCCTCGCGTGGGCCGATGCCGTCGCGCCAGTCGTAGCTGTCGGCGAAGCAGCCGCCAGGCCACCGGATCACGCCCTTCGGCAAGTGGCGCATGTGGTCGACGATGGCCTGCCGGATGCCGCCGGTGTTGGGGATGCGCGAGCCCTCGCCGACCCAGATGCCGTCGTACACGACACCGCCGAGGTGTTCGACGAAGTGTCCGTAGACGTTGGGATCGATGCGCGCGATCGGCTCGTCGAGGAGCACGTCGACGCGGGCATCGGCCGCCGAGGTCGCCCGGGGGGCCAGGGTCATCGCCGCCCCCGCCAGCATGGTGGTGCGCAGGAAGTCACGTCGGTCCACGATCCCACTCCTCTTGTCGCAGGAAGCGCGCGTCGGCGCCACTCTATACTGAAGCCACTCATCCGTGACCTCGTCCGTTCCTGACCCGCTGGGCCGTGCCGCGACGGTCGCGCGCCTCGAGCGCGTGATCGACGCCATCCCCGTCCCCGACCCGCACCGCGGTCCGCTCATCGCCCTTGCGACCCGCACCCCCGACCTCGACGAGTGGCGCCGGTTCCTCGCCTCGGCGCTCCTGCTGCTCGGCGCCGGCCTGGCGCTGTCGGGCGTGGTGTCCTTCTTCGCCTTCAACTGGGCCGCCCTCGGCAGGTTCGCGAAGATGGGCCTGATTGCGGCGGCGACCACGGCGGCCGCCGGCGGCGCGCTGCGCCGGCCTGAGACGTTGCTGTCGCGCGTCCTGCTGTTGGCGGCCTCGGTGCTCACCGGCGCGCTGCTCGCCGTCTACGGCCAGACCTACCAGACGGGCGCCGACCCGTGGGGCCTGTTCGGCGTCTGGGCGCTGCTGATCCTGCCGTGGACCGTCGCGGCGGCGTTCACGCCACTCTGGTTGCTGTGGCTCGCGCTCGTCGATCTCGCGTACGCGCTGTACGTCTCGCAGGTGCTCGCGTCGCCGACGTGGGCGCTGTCGCTGCTGCTCGGCCTGCTGGCGATGCACGTCCTCGCGCTGATGGCCTGGGAACTGCAGCACCTGCAGGCGCGGCCCTGGCTCACCGACACGTGGGCGCCCCGCATGGTGGCGGCCGCCACCGTGCTGCCGCTGCTCGTCCCGGCCTTCGTCCGGGTCCTGCACCCGGGCGATGCCGACACGCTCGGCGCCGCGGCGCTCGGCGCGGTCAGCTTCCTCGTGGTCGCGTTCGGCGTGTACCACACCGCGATCCGCCGTGACACCTTCATGCTGACGCTCGCCGCCGGCGCCGTCATGACCATCGTGACCACTGCGGTGTCGCGTCTGCTGATGGAGACGCTCGACCTGGGGCTGCTCGGGCTGATGCTGATCACGGCCTTCATCGTCGGCGAGGTGACCCTGGTGGTGTCCTGGTTGCGGCGGCAGTCGCGGGGAGAGGCGGCATGATTGCGAGGCGCACGCTGGCGCAGGTGCTCCAGGAGGGCACGGCCCTCGGGCTCGTGCCGGCCGGCATCGAGACGGACGCCCGCGCGGCCGTCCTCGCCATGGATCACGAGGACATGCCGTGGTACCTCCGCGTGCTGATGGGCGGCGCGGCGTGGGTCGGGGCGCTCTTCCTGCTGGCGAGCGGGCTCGGGATCGTCTCGGTCATCCTCGGGGAGCGCGTCGACCTGGCCGCCCTCGTCCTCGGGATCGGGTTGATGCCGCTCGGTATCGCGCTGCGCGGCCGCAAGGGCGGCGAGCTGGTTCGGCAGTCGTCGCTGGTCTGCGTGTTCGCCGGCCAGATGCTGCTGCTCGGTGCCATCGGCTCGATCACCGACGGCGTGCGCGCGCCGGCTCTCGCCGCGATCGCCTCCTCGCTCGTGCTGATCCTGCTGTACGAGGACGGGGTGTACCGGTTCTGCGCGACGCTCCTGGCGGTTGGCTCGGCGGTCTACCTTGCCGTGGACGCCAGGGTGCCCTACGCGATGGGCGCCGCCACGGCGCTGCTCGCGCTCGCGCCGGTGGTGGCCTGGCGCCTGCTGCCGGCGACGCCCCGATGGCACCGGGTGCTCGACCCGGCCGCGTGGGCCTGTGCCCTGGCGGCGTGCGGGCTGCTCACGCTGCAGATCGTGATCGACGTGGTCACCGGCACGGTCGGCTTCTCGCCCGACTTCGTGAAGGTGCTGCTGCCGCAGCCGTGGCCGCTCACGGTGGTCTTCGTGGTCGCGCTCGGATGGCTGGCGCTGCGGGTTGCGGCCGACCATCGGCGCTCGCCCGCCTCGCACACCACGCTGGTCGCCATCGTCGCGGTGTGCCTGGTGGGCGGGCTGACGTGGTCCACGCCTGCCATCACCGGGGCGCTGCTGCTGGTGATGCTGGGGTTCGATCGACGACGCACCGGGCTGATCGCCGTCGGCGCCGCCTTCCTGATCGGCTTCCTGGGCCTCTACTACTACAGCCTGTCGCTGACGTTGCTGCAGAAGTCCGGGGTGCTCGTCGCCTCGGGGTTGGTCTGCCTCGCCGCGGCGGCGTTCTTCAGGCGACATGTCGAGGGGGTGGAGGCATGATCAGGCGCGCCCTGATCGTCGTGGGGCTGGCCATCGTGCTCGGGCTGGTGGGGTTCGAGACGGCCGGCAAGGAGCGCCTGCTGGCGACCGGCCAGGTCGTGCTCCTGGAACTGGCGCCACGCGATCCGCGATCGCTGATCCAGGGTGACTACATGCAGCTCGATTACGCGATCGCCCGCCGCACCGCGCACGGTGACGACTGGCCGAGGGACGGCGCGATCGTCGTGAGCCCCGACGATCAGGGCGTCGCGCAGTTCCGCCGGCGCGACGGCGGTGAACCGCTCGCGGCCGGCGAGACGCGGCTCGCGTACCGCCTGCGCGGCGGACGGTTGCAGATCGGGACCAACGCCTTCTACTTCCAGGAGGGCGCGGCCGACACGTACGCGCCGGCGCGCTATGGTGAGCTGCGCGTCGGCCCCGACGGCACGTCGCTGCTCGTGGGCCTGCGCGACGCCGACCGCCAGCCGCTCGGCACGCGCTGATCCGCCGCGCCGCCCGGCGTGGCGCGCACCCGCACCGGCGCGCGACGCGCTACCAGGAACCGACATGACGCCCGACGACTACCTCGACCACCTGCAGTCCGACCTGGCCGACGTCGATCACGAACCCGCGGCCGCATCTGGCCTCGCACCCGTCGATCGGCGCGCGTTCACCTTCTACTCGCTCGTCGCGGCGGCCGCCGGTGCGTTCGCCGCGCCGGAGGCCCTGCGCGCGCAGCCGCCATCCCCCGCGCCTGGTGCGCCCGCCCCGCAGGGGCCCGCGCCCGCCCAGCCCGCCGCACCGGAGCCGCTCCCGCTCGGTAACGGCGAACCGCCGGCGCTGCAGTTCCAGCCCTGGCCGGCCGGCACCGGCGCCCTGCTCGACAGCCTGATTCGCGAGCGCGGCGCCGCCGCGTTCACCCGGACGCCTGTCGAGCCGCTGGCGTGGGACGGCGCGGTCCCGACATCAGAGGAAGACCTCGCGTTCCTGCCGGCGCACCGGCTCTCGGCGTTGCTGCGGGCCCGCCGCGTCACCTCGACCCAGCTCACCGAGTTGTTCCTCGCGCGCCTGGCGCGCCTCAACCCGGTCCTCAACTGTGTCGTCATCCTGCTGGGCCAGCAGGCGCTGGCCGAGGCGGCGCGCGCCGATCGCGAGATCGCCGCGGGTCGCCATCGTGGCCCGCTCCACGGCGTGCCCTACGGCCTGAAGGATCTCTTCTCGACCAGGGGGCTCACGACGACGTGGGGGGCGCCCGACTTCAAGGATCGCCGGATCGAGGAGGACGCCGAGATCGTCGTGCGGTTGCGCGAGGCCGGCGCGGTTCTGGTGGCCAAGCTCTCGACGGGCCTCTTCGCGCAGAACGATCAGTGGTTCGGCGGACGCACCAACAACCCGTGGAACCTGTCGCAGGGGTCGAGCGGGTCGTCGGCCGGCCCGGCGTCGGCGGTCGCGGCCGGCTGCGTGCCGTTCGCCATCGGCACCGAGACGCAGGGCTCGATCGTGTCGCCGGCGATCCGGTGCGGCATCACGGCGCTGCGGCCGACGTTCGGGCGCGTGAGCCGGCACGGCGGCATGGTGCTGGCCTGGTCGCAGGATCGGGTCGGCCCGATGTGCCGCACGGCCGAGGACTGCGCGATGGTCTTCAGCGTGATCCACGGCGTCGACGAGAAGGACCCGTCGACGATCACCACGCCGTTCCAGTACGACCGGGGCATCGACGTGTCTCGCCTGAGCGTCGGCGTCGATCCCGAGGCGCCGCCGGCCCTGGTGGAGCGCCTGCGTGCGATGGGCGTGGTGCCGAAGCCGATTGGCCCGCGGCCCACGGTACCCGGCATCGGGCAGGGCAGCCTCAACGTCGAGTACGCCGCCGCGTTCGAGGCCTACGTGGTGCGCAAGGCGAAGGAGATCGGCCTCGACCTGGCGAACCTGCCGCCGACACCGGCCCCGACGCCGCCGCCGACGCCCGAGAACCCGATGGCGCCGGCCGACTGGAACCCGCGCTTCGTGAACGGCCGACTCGTGAAGGGCTTCGACTTCCTGCAACTGCAGCGCCGCCGCCACGTGCTCGTGCAGCGCTGGGGCGAGTTCATGAAGGACCTGGACCTGTTCGTCGGCGCACCCGGGGCCGACGTCGCGGCCAACGCGCAAACGGGCCATCCGTGCGTGGTGCTGCCGTACGCGTTCGACGTGCCGCCGTCACGCCCGCCGGGCGGGCGAGGTGCCGCTGCCGCGCCGGCGCCTGCCGCTCCTTCCACGCCTGCGCCGCCGCTGCAGCCGCAGCCGATCTGCGGCACCTTCGTCGGTCGGCTGTATGCCGACGACCTGCTGCTGTCGCTGGCGCACCGGTTCCAGGAAGGCACGGACTACCACACGCGCAGACCGCGCCTGTAATTCAGCGATGCCGCGATGCCGGAATGTCGAAGGTCGGGGCTAGCCCCGGCCTGGTCGGCACTCGGCACGACCGGCAACAACCCGCGGTGAGTAGGCGTCGACCTTCAGGTCGACGCAATCATGCTGGTTCACGCCGCCGAATGCCGAGGACCTGTTGTCGAACGACTGCAATGCCGCGACATTCCGGCATCGCGGCATTCCGGCATTACAGGAATCACTGGAACTCCACCACCAACGGCGCGTGGTCGCTCGTGCCGAACTCGCGCTGGCAGACGGCGCTCGTTGCGGTGACGCCGATCGACGCGGTCGCCAGCACGTAGTCGATGCGCCAGCCGATGTTGCGCTGACGGAGATTGCGCCACGGCGCCCACCAGGTGAACAGGCCCTCGTCTGCCGGATGGAGGGCACGGTGCACGTCGGTCAGGCCGAGGTCGATCACGCGCTGCAGCAGGGCGCGTTCATCGGGGCGCTGGCCGATCGCGTTGGGCTTGCGTTCCTTCGGGTGCAGGTCGAGGTCGGTGAGCGCCACGTTCAGGTCGCCGCAGACGATCACCCGGCGGCCGTCCCGGTGCGCCTCGGACACGTGGTTGCCGAGGTCCTGCAGGAACTGCATCTTGGCGGCCAGGTCCTTGCCGCCGTTGGGCACGTACACGCTCAGGATCTCGAGATCGCCACGGGTGACGCTGGCGACGCGATGCTCGAAGTCGAAGGCCGGGTGCGCGGCGCTGCACTCGGCGCCCGCGAGATCGCGGTGCACCAGCAAGGCCACGCCCGAGTACCCGCCCGATCCGTGCCAGCAGGTCCAGTAGTCGTCGCGCGCGGCGAGCGTCATCGGCACCTGCTCCGGGGACGCCTTGATCTCCTGCAGGCAGAGCACGTCGGGGCGCTCGGCATCGAGCCACTGCTCGACCTGCGCGCCGCGCGCGCGGATGCCGTTCACGTTCCAGGTGGCGATCTTCATCGGGCTACAGCCTACAGGCTACAGGCTACAGGCGGTCTGCGACGGTCAGCCATGACATGCCGTCATCCTGTCGAGCGAGGCGCACCGCCAGGCGCACGCCACGCGAATCCGGCTGCGAACCGTGCTCCTCCAGGGACGTCAGGCCGCCCAGGGTGGCGTGAACGCGGGCCGATCCCCGACCACCGCCTGCCCCCCGACGGGCAACACGGCCAGCGCACGGAATGGCTCGGTCCCGACGTTGGACACGCTCAGGATCTGGCCTGCGTCGACGACGAGCGTGCTCCCCGCCACAAGGTCGAAGCGCTGTCCGTCGAGCTCGACCATGGCGCTTCCCGAGAGCGCGACGAACGTCTCCTCGCGCGTCAGGCGATGAGGCGCCCCGGAGACGCCAGGAGCAATCGTCACCTCCCACACGGCGTTCTCGCGGGCACCGCGGCTCGGCGACGACAGGGTGGTGAAGCAGATACCGGGCAGGTTGAACGTGGGAGCGTTGTCACGGGACAGGACTGGCATGCGGTTCTCCATTCTGTTAACCTAAGTTAATTAACTGGAGATAACGATGTCAAGGGCGGATTTGCTGGACTTCGGGGTGCTGCTCAACCTGGCCTTCGTCGCGTTCAAGGACGCGCTCGACGCCGACCTCGCGGCAGCAGGCTTCGACGACATCGGCTCGTCGTTCGGCTACGTCTTCCGCTTGCTGGCCGACCAACCCTGCAGCCTGAGCGAACTGGCGTCGCGACTCGGCATGAGCTCGCCCGGTGCGCTCAAGGTCGTCGACGACATGGTGGACAAGGGCTACGTGGCCAGGCACGCCGACCCCGACGATCGACGCGTCAAGCGGCTGGAGCTCACCGACCGCGGCCGCGCCGCCCTTCGCAGGGCGAGGGCCTTTCACGCCCGTTACGAGCGGGAGCTGGCCAGGAGGCTTGGGGCGCAGCAGGTGGCCGAGACTCGCAGGCTGCTCGAGGAAGTGGCCGCGGCGGTCCGGGAACCGCGAGGCCGGGTGCCGCGGCCGGCCTAGCGCGGACCAGCCAGGGCCTGCCCTTCGGCGGTCTCACCTCGCGTCTGCGTGACCCAGCCGCCCACCCCAGGGGCAATGCCGGCGGTGGCCCGCGCCGATGTCGCATTTGCACAAGACGCCGCGCCGGCCGCCTGGCGACGATGTGGCGTCACGCACTTGCCATGGAGACCGACATGAAGCTCTGGACCGGCATCGTCACCGATCAGTTGCAGGCATCGAAGGCCTTCTACACCCGCTTCTTCGACGCGCGGGTCATCTACGAGGGAGAGGACGGCTGGGTCGTCGTGCTGGGAATTGGCGAGGGAGAACTGGCCTTCATGCGGCCGGGCCTCGCATCCCAAGCGCCCATCTTCCGGGCCGCGTTCGGCGGCGCCGGCGTGTGGATCGCCATCGACGTCGAGGACGCCGGCCGGGAGTACCAGCGTCTGCTGGCTCTGGACGCACCCATCGAGGAACCGCTGCGCGACGAGCCCTGGGGGGATCGCCACTTCGTGCTCCGCGATCCGAACGGCATCGGTGTCGACGTCGTCGAGCGCCTCACGTCGTGACTGCGTCCGTGCCGACCTTCGGGCCGGAAGACCGGGCGGCCGTATGGCTCCGGGCGTCGGTGGGCAGGCATGTTGCCGGTCCGTCGAGCCAGACCTTTTCGTCCTGGAGGAACGTGACGTCGCCGCGCCCGTACGCCGCAGGGGTCTGGCCGATGTAGCGCTGGAACGCCCGGCACATGTCGCTCTGGTCGGCATAGCCGGCGTCGGTGGCGGCGACGACCGCGGGCCTGCGGGCGCGGAGGTGGGCCGCGGCCTCGTTGAAGCGCCGGATCATGGCGAACTGCTTGGGCGGAAGCCCGACGTCCCGAAGGAACTGGCGCTCCAGTTGCCTGGGGCTGACCTCGAGTGCCCGCGCCACATCGCCGATGCGCCAGGGCCCGCATCCGGCCTCCAGCGTCGCCACGACGTGGTCGACTCGTGACGGCTGCGGCGGGTTCCGGTGCAGGTGCGCCGCCAGGGCCTGCTCCAGCGCTGCGATGGCGCGGTCGGGACTCGCCTGGTCATGCACGCGCTCGAGCGAACAGGCCAGGGCATCCGCGCCCGCAACGCAGCGATCGGTCAGTTCGACGGCGCTCGACGCGAGGAAGTGACGGCTGCGTCCGGGTCGGAACTGCACGCCGACGTAGGTGGCGCCTGCCTGCAGCGGGACCTCGGCGCGTGCCGTGACCGCGCCGTACACGCGCACCGTCGTTGCGGCACCGGTGAGCTCCAGCACGACATCGACCCGTCCGTCCGGGAGCAGGGTGGTCGAGCCGGGCTCGCTGTCGATGCCGAGCCAGTAGTGATCGACGCACCCGCTCAGCAGCGGACACGGCTGCCACGCCACCACGCGCCCCGGACCGGTCGCCTGCAGCAGGGCCCGCATGGACTACTTGACGATGCCGTCGATGGTCTGCGCCGACACGGCGTGGTAGCCCGGGCGCGCCGTGGCGTAGATGCGCCGGGCAATCGGCTGTCCCCATGTCGACTGCATGAGGTCGTCGTACAGCGGGCGCAGGAACTTGCGACGGCCCTGCGAGGTGAGGAACTTCTCCAGTGCAGGAACGGCCGGCTCGTGGTGGCGCGCGACGACGATGCGGAGCCAGCCGAAGAGCACCTCGCTGTTGCCCGATGCGGTGAAACCGAACGTGGCGTCGAGGTCGCGCAGTTGCGCGGGCGAGAGCGGCGCGGTGCGCAGTTGCTCGAGGAAGTGCTGCCACTGCTGCGTGACCCAGCCGTCCACCACGAGCGCGGACGCCGGCGTGCCACCGGTGAACCTGGCCACCTGCGCCTCGACCTGCCTGAACGCGGGCGACTGCGGCACCACCGCGACGGCCGGCATGCCTGGCTCGTCGAGCCACGCCGACAGCGCGATCTTCGCCTCGAGGGCGGTGTCGCCGCGGATCAACTCGCGCCTCAGGTCGCCGGCGAACTCCCTCGACGTGATCGACGTGAACGCATGGCGGTTGAAGTAGCCGCGCAGCCACGGGTCGAACCGATCCCGGCCGACGGCCGCCTCGATCGTGTGCAGCAGCGCCGCGCCCTTCTCGTACGCCACCTGGTTCATGCCCTCGTCCGGGTCGCGGTTGGCCAGGTCGAGCACCAGCTTCGTGTCGGCCGGTGGCATGTCCTTCATGTCGCGCAGCACCTCGGCGCGTCCGAGTGCGGCGAGCATCAGGGCGCGGTCCTTGCCGTACAGGGCCTCCATGATGCGGTTCTCGAAGTACGTCGTGACGCCCTCGTTGAGCCAGAAGTCGCTCCACACGGCGTTGGTGACGAGGTTGCCCGACCAGGAGTGCGCGAGCTCGTGCGCCAACAGCGACACGAGGGATCTGTCGCCCGCCAGGATGGTGGGCGTGGCGAACGTGAGGCGCGGGTTCTCCATGCCGCCGAACGGGAAGGAGGGCGGCAGCACGAGCACGTCGTAGCGGCCCCACTGATACGGACCGCCGAGCGATTCGGCGGCGGCCACCATCTTCTCGAGATCGGCGAGTTCGTTGGCAGCGCGGTCGAGGACCGCGGGCTCGGTGTACACCCCGGTGCGCGGCCCCAGCGAACGGAACGCGATGTCACCGGCGGCGATCGCGATCAGGTAGGGCGGCACCGCCTGGTCCATCTTGAAGCGGAAGGCGCGCTGGCCGTCGGCGGCGTCGACGCCATCGGGCGTCAGCATCTCGGCCGACATCACGACACGAAGCGGCCTGGGAGCCCTGATGGTGGCCTCGTACGTCTGGCGGATGCCGGGGCTGTCCTGGGTCGGGATCCACGTGCGGGTGAGGATCGCCTGTCCCTGCGAGTACAGGTAGGGGTGCGTCTTGCCGGCGGTCTGCGCCGGCGTGAGCCACTGCAGCGCGGCGGCCGAGGGGCTGGTCTCGTAGTGCACCGTCACGCGGTCGCCCCTGGCCGGCAGTGCGACGACGAGTGCCTGTCCGAGGAACGTCACCTCGGGCTGGAGGCGGTGGGCCAACGGTTGCCCCGCCTCGTCGGTGACGCGTGTCACTCGCAGTCCGCGCGTGTCGAGCACCACCTCCCCGGCATCGGCGCGGCGCACGAGCGTGAGCGTCGCGGTGCCGCGAAGGACGCGGGCGGCCGGATCGACCTGCAGATCGAGCGCGACGTGGGTGACACGGGCCTCCGCGGGGCGTGCGAAGGAGTGGATGTCGGGCGCAGGAGGGGGAGCGGGCATGGAAGGCGAGGCCGCTTCCCTGGTGCAGGCGGCAGCCAGCAGGAGCGACGCGACGAGGAATCCGCGAGTGATCATGGGGGCCCTAGGAGAAGGCGGCGCTGGCGGCAAGTCGACCGTTGTGCCAGTGTGCGCGCCTGTGCGCCGTCCACGCGGCCAGCACGTGGCAGACCCACCCGAACAGCCCGCCGGTCCCGAGCCAGAAGCCGGGTGTCACGATGAGCCAGAAGATGCCGCGCAGGAAGTCGCCGTTGTAGATCTGGCCGACTCCCGGCACGACGAGGCTGAGCACTGCTGCAACCCCCGGATCCTTGCGCGTCGTGGCCATCCTCCAGACTTAACACACCACGGCTGCGACGGCATGAATACCGTCGTCGCGCCAGCCCCGGCCCGACGTTCCCGCCCGGTGCCGGTGCCGGTGCCCGGTGCCCGGTGCCCGGTGCCCGGTGCCCGATCCGCGCTTTACAACCGATACACCTTCTTCACCAGCGTCTGGCTCAGATCGACGATGACCTCGTGAGCCTCGGCTTCCTCGATGATGTGTCGGGTGACCAGTTGGGCCAGGAAGGTCGCATCGACGCGCCGTGCCACGTCGTGCCGCGCCGGAATCGACGGGAAGGCGCGCGTGTCGTCGTTGAACCCCGCCGTGTTGTAGAAGCCCGCCGTCTCGGTCGCCATGTGCCGGAAGCGCAGCATCCCCTCGATGCTGTCGTGGAACCACCAGGGCGGCCCGAGCACGACTGCCGGGTAGTGTCCGGCCAGCGGCGCGAGCTCGCGGCTGTAGGCCGTCTCGTCGAGCGTGAACAGCACGAGCGTGAAGCCCGGGACGTTGCCGTACGCGTTGAGCAGCGCGTGGAGGTTGCGCGTGTACTCGGTGGCCAGCGGGATGTCGCAGCCGCGGTCGGGGCCGAAGCGATCGAAGACCTGCTGGTTGTGGTTGCGGAAGCTTCCCGGATGCAGCTGCATCACGAGCCCGTCCTCGGTGCTCATGCGCGCCATCTCCATCAGCATGTGGGCGCTGAACCGCACCTCGTCGGCCTGCGACACCGGGCCGGCCAGGGCGCGCGCGTAGATCGCCTCGGCGTCGGCATCCTCCATTCGCGCCGTGTACGGCACGACGACCGCGTGATCGGTCGCCGTCGCACCCATCGACTTGAAGAAGGCCCGCCGCGCCTCGAGGCCCCTGATGAACGAGGCGTAGCTGCCCATCGACTCACCGGTCAGGGCGCCGATGCGATCGATCTCGGCGCGCCAGCCCGGGTGCGAGAGCGTGACGGCGATGTCGGGACGGAACGTCGGCCTGACGTTGCCCCAGCCCTCGTCGCGCATCGCCTTGTGCCATTCCAGCGTGTCGCCGGCCGCGTCGGTCGTGCACAACACCGCGATGTTGAAGCGTTCATACAGGGCGCGCGGCCGGAACTCCGGCGTCCTGAGGCAGGCCTCGATGCGGTCGTAGATCGCCATCGCGTTGGCGCCGGTGAGCGTCTCGGTGATGCCGAACACGCCCTCGAACTCGTGCTTCAGCCAGCCACCGGTCGGCGTGCCGCGATAGAGGTGGAAGTGATCGGCGAAGAGCTGCCAGATGCGGCGCGGGTCGGTCTCCACCGGCGTGCCGTCCAGCGTCGGGATGCCGAGCTGCTCGAGCCGGATGCCCTGCGAGTACAGCATCCGCGTGACGTAGTGGTCGGGGATGACCAGCAGCGCGGCCGGGTCGGGGAACGGCGCGTTGGTGGCGAGCAGCTTCGGGTCGACGTGGCCGTGCGGGCACACGAGCGGGAGCGTCTCGACACGCGTGTAGAGGTCGAGCGCGATCTTCCGCGTGGCGGGATCCGGATCGAAGTACCGATGCGGGTGCAGCATGGCTGCACAGCTTAACGCTTAACGCTTAACGCCTAACGGTTGACGCTTGATGACTGACGTCAGACGCCCCACGCCCGTCGCGGAGGCCGACCACCCTCGCCTCGCTAGCGCTTGGGGCGCCGCGGACGCGCGGGCGACCGGGTGCGCGCCAGCCGCCACGCCGCCTCGAGCGCCGCGCGGGCGAGCTCGGGCGGCGCGCCGGCCAGCGTGATGCGCGTCCACCCCTGGCGCCCCCAGGCGCCGGCCGCGGGTGCGAACCACGTCGGGGCTTCCTCGACCAGGCCCGCTTGCGTGTCGGGGTCGAGGCCGACGGAGGCCACCGTGTCGTTGGCGAGCAGTCCCGCGAACACGCGGCCTCCCACCCGGAAGTCGGGGTGGCCCATGTGGGCACCTTCCTCGACTCCCTCGAGGGCGAGCAGCACGGCGCGGACGTCGTCGGCGGTCACAGGCGACAGGCTGCGGCCTGCAGGCTACCTGGCAGGCAGTTCGGCATTGAACATCCAGCTGATGCCGAAACGGTCGACGAGCTGGCCGAAGCGCGCACCCCAGAAGGTGTCCTGGAGCGGCGTCTCCACCCGGCCGCCCTCGGCGAGCTTCGCGAACTGGGCCTCGACGATGGAGGTGTCCGTGTAGTGGACCGCCACGTTCATGTTGGTGCCCGGCGCGACCTGCAGGCCGGGGTAGGCGTCGCTCAGCATCAGCTGCGAGCCGCCGATGTTCAGCGTCGCGTGCATGATCTGCTCGCCCTGTTCAGCAGTGAACTGCCCTCCGGGGACGTCCTTGTATTGCTGCCGGAACTCGACGGTGGCACCGAGGGCGTCGACGTACAGGGCGATGGCCTGGGCTGCGTTGCCACTGAAGTGGAGGTACGGGGTCACGGACCTGAGGGACATGCGGGCTTCCTTCCGGCGCGCGGCGGGCGCGCTCATGCTCATAGAGACGAGTACGACGCGCGGAAGTCATCGGCGCCCACGGCCGGGCCACCGCGCCACCCGCCATCGGCGCTAGTGCGACCCGAACCAGATGGTGAATCGGGTGGGGCCGCCGTCGGGGCCGTCAAGGGTGAACGCCAGCCCGTGACGCGTGAGGATCTCCTGCACCAGGGTGAGCCCGATGCCCTGGCCCGACTCCTTGGTGCTGAAGAACGGCGTGAAGAGGTGGGCGCGGACCTCCGGCGCGAGCCCCGGGCCGCTGTCCTCGACCTGCAGGAACGGCTGGGCGCCCGAGATCCCCGTGCGCACGACCACCCGGCCGTCGTGGTCCACCGCCTCGATCGCGTTCTTGAGGATGTTCACGAGGGCCTGTTCCATCAGGGTGCGATCCAGGTCGACCGGCGGCACCGGCTCCAGTTCCATGACGAGCGCGATTCGTCGCCGGTCGGCCTCAGCCGCCATCAATCGCCGGAGATGGTTGAGCAGGTCGTGGAGGTTACAGGGCGCCAGCGTCGGCTCAGGCAGGCGGACGACGTCGGCGAAGGCCTTCATGAAGGCGCCGAGCTGCGACGTGCGGTTCATCACGACGTGCAGGGCGCCCTCCAGATCGCTGCGTGCCTCGCCGGGCAACTGCTCGGCGAGCACCAGGCAGGATCCGAGCAGCGAGTTCGACGCGGCGACCGAGTTGTTGACCTCGTGCGACAGCATCCGGATCAGCTTCTCGTAGGCGGCCTTCTCGGCCTGTCGCAGCTCCTCGGTGAGCTCCTCGATCAGCAGGAACGTCCGGCTGAAGCCGCGGTCCATGAACGTGCCGCGGCTCGCCTTGGCGCGCCGGCCGCCGGGCAGGGTCACCAGCGCCGACGGCGCGGTGGCGACCGCATCGATCACGTCGTGGAGCACCGACCCCTCGGCGTGCGCGGGGAGGCCCGGCCGCACGTCCGGGCCGAGCAGGCGGGCGGCCGCCGGGTTCACGAAGTCGACGCGGGCGTCGTGGTCGAGGATCACCGCGCCCGACGGCGACACCTCGAGCAGGCTCTGGAGGAAGTGGTGCTGCTCGCGCACCCGCACGCGCTCGGCGCGCAGGGCGTCGGCCATCCGGTTGTAGATCGCGATGAGCCGATCGATCTCGATCTGGCCGGTCGGCAGGAAGCGGGTGGTGTAGTCGCTCTCCTCCAGCAGCTGGGCGCTCTCGCGGACCAGGGCGTGGGCGCGCAGGAGCCGGTCGATCAGCCAGGCGCCGACAGCGACCGACACGGCGAGACCGGCCTCGAGCCCGAGCAGTCCCCACACCGATCCGCGCGCAATGTGCCACGCCAGCGCGGCGGCGACGCCGTGCAGCACCAGGAGGTAGGCGTAGAAGAGTCGACGAAGTGTCACGTGGGAGATCCGTGGTGTCGGGCCATGTTCTTACTCCTCGCGCCAGGCCAGCAGCCTGCGCGCTCTCTGGCCAATGACAGTCGCGTCACATCGCTGCGGTCGCGGGCGGCCTCTGAGCGTCCTGCCGTCCCTGGGGACTCTTGTTCGCCCTGTTGCCGGCGGGGCTGACTCGATTCGGCGCAGCAGGCGCTAACTCATCCTCGTGCTTCAGCCGCGGTAGTCCTTGTTCTCGAGCTGGAAGCGGATGCCGTCGGGGTCTGTGAAGTAGACCTCGGGCTTGTCCTTGCGAATCGTCGCCTTGATGCCCTGGGCCTCGAGTTTCGTCGCCATGGCGTTCACGTCGTAGTTGTCGACGCCGAGACACACGTGATCGACGCGGCCCGGGTTCGGCAACTTGTAGAGCCCGAGAAAGCTCGTACCGAGCGCGAGGTTGATGCCGGTGCCCTGGGTCGACGCGACCGGCATACCGAAGGTCTTCTGGAAGAACTGCTTCGAGGCTTCGGGATCGGCCACCGCCAGCGACACGTGATTGAGCGACAGGGCGGGAATCGGCGGCGCCTGCGCGGCAGCCTCGCTGGCCGAGGTGGCGCCGACGAGTGCGGCCAGTCCCTGCACGAGCTGACGGCGGGTGAGGCGGCCGGATTCAAATGCGGACACGAGCGAGTCGATGGCAGTCACGGAGCCTCCGTACGGATGGCGCGCGCGGCGGCCTCCGCGTCATCGCGCTCGAGGGCATCCCAGCGCGCGTCTTGCTGATCGAGCGTGAGGTCGGTTGAATTACTTCCGACTCTCGACTCTCAATCTCTGAATCTGTTTCGTCGCGTCCTCGATCTGCGCCTCCACAATCAGCTTGCCGATGGAGGCCGTTGCCTTGCGCGGGTCGCCCGTGTGCCCCTGTCCGTCGTTCGGCTTGCCCGCGAAGAACTTGTCCATGCGGAGCTTCGACGGATCGAGATAAAGAAGACTGGTCGTGTCCTGGCTGCCCGCGTGACCGCCCACCTCCTCCATCGTCAAGCCGTTCGCCATGGCGATCGCATCGCCACGCCCCGGATAGTAGTCGGTGATGTGGTGGACGCGGACGTTCGTCGACGCCCACTCCTTGTTCAGCTTTTCTGACACCGCTTTCTGTCCCGCCTGATTTCCGCCGCTGTCGCCAATGAACGCGATATCGACAAAACCCGCAGCCCGCAGGCTTCTGGCCGCATATTCCAGAATGCCCTCGTACACCGCTTCGGGGATTGTGATCGTCCCGGGAAAACGCATGTGGCCGGCCGCCGGCTTCGGTCCGGGTATCTCACCTTCGGGAACATATGCCAGCACCGGCGCCACGATCGCGTTGCCGAGCTGCTTCGCGATATCGCCGGCCTTGTACTTCACGAGGAAGTTGTGCTTCCCGAGCACCATGTGCGGGCCGTTCTGCTCGGTGCCGCCAGTCGGGATGATCGCTGTCGTCTTGCCGGCCTTGATGGCATCGCGGCATTCAACCCACGTCAGATCCTCCAGGAACACGCTGTTCGAACTGGGCTGCGCATAGGCCGGCGACGCCATGGAGACGAAGGAGAGCACGATCGGCGCATACACAAATCGCATACCACCTCACTTGGCGGAAACCCGGGCCCTGGAGGAAACATCGACAGGAGGGCCCTCCTGACCGCTCATTCTGCTGTTGGATCAGCGGCGCTCGACGGTGACTCGTCTCACTTCCACCCGCGTGTGCGGCGTCTCGCCTTTCACCCGAACCTGCTCGATCGCTTCAACCACCTGCATCCCGCCCACCACACGGCCTGACGCAGTGTACTTGCCATCGAGCACGGTACTGGGAGCAAGCACGATGAAGAACGACGCGCCGGCACTCGCCGGAGTCTCGCCGTCAGGCCGTGGCGGTAGGGCCGGCTGTTCCAGCCCCGCGTCACCGACAGCGTTCTCACTCCTCGCGTCCGGACAGACCGCGCACGCTCCCACCCCTGACCGTCGCGTCTATACTCGCCGCACGTGGCCCTGACTTCCGGCAGCCGACTTGGTGTCTACCAGATCCTCGCGCCGATCGGCGCGGGCGGGATGGGACAGGTGTTCCGGGCCCGCGACACCACGCTGGATCGCGACGTGGCGCTGAAGGTGCTGCCGGACGCGTTCGCCGCGGATGGTGAGCGGGTCGCGCGGTTCACGCGCGAAGCCAAGACGCTCGCGGCGCTGAATCACCCGCACATCGGGGCGATCTACGGCCTCGAGGCGCGTGACGGCCTGACGGCGCTCGTGATGGAGTTGGTCGAGGGCGAGGACCTGTCGCAGCGGATCGCGCGCGGGCCGATCCCGATCGACGAGGCGCTGCCGCTCGCGACGCAGATCGCCGAGGCACTCGAGGCCGCGCACGAGCAGGGCATCATTCACCGTGACCTGAAGCCCGCGAACATCAAGGTGCGCGGCGACGGCACCGTGAAGGTGCTCGACTTCGGCCTCGCCAAAGCGCTCGGGCCGGAAGGGCGGAGCGCGACGGCGGGCGGCGTGAGCGCGTCGATGTCGCCGACGATGACCTCGCCCGCGATGACGGCGATGGGCATGATCCTCGGCACGGCGGCGTACATGAGCCCCGAGCAGGCGCGCGGCAGGGCCGTCGATCGGCGTGCCGACATCTGGGCGTTCGGGGCGGTGCTGTACGAGATGCTCACGGCGCAGCGGGCGTTCCCGGGCGAAGACGTCACCGAGACGCTCGCGGCCGTCGTGCGGGCGGAGCCGGACTGGACGCGGCTGCCGCCGGGCGTATCGCCCACGCTCGTCACGCACCTCCAACGGTGTCTGGAGAAGGACCCGCGGCAACGGCTGCAGGCCATCGGGGACATGCGCCTCGCGCTCGCGGGTGCGTTCGAGACGGATGCGGCCCCCGCGACCGCGCCGTCGCCGGCCGCGGCGCGCGGGCGCCTCCCCTGGATGGTGGCCGCCGTGGCGACCGTCGTGGCCGCGGCGCTGGCCGTCCCAGCGCTGCGCCATCTGCGCGAGACGCCTCCCCCCGCTCCGCCGGAGATGCGCCTGGACATCGCGACGCCCACCACGGAGGCGCCGCTGGACTTCGCCCTGTCGCCCGACGGCCGCGCCCTGGTCTTCGTCGCCTCGGGCGACGGGCCGCCGCGGCTGTGGCTGCGTCGGTTCGATCAGGCCGAGGCGCGGCCGCTGGCCGGCACCGAGGGCGCGCGCGGGCCGTTCTGGTCGCCCGACAGCCGCGTGGTCGGCTTCTTCGCCAACCGGACGCTCCAGCGCCTCGATCTCGCCGGGGGCGCGCCACAGGGGCTGGCGGCCGCGACGGGGGTCACCATCGCGGGCAGTTGGAACGCGGAGGGCACGATCCTGTTCGCGCCGCGGGCGCTCGGCACCCTGGCGCGCGTCGCGGCCGCCGGCGGCACGCCGGTAGCGGTGACGCAACTCGATGCGCCCCACCAGGTCGCCCATCGCGCGCCGCAGTTCCTCCCCGATGGCCGGCAGTTTCTGTTCTACGTCAGCGGCACGCCCGCGGCGGCGGGGATCTACCTGGGGACGCTCGACGGCACCCCGCCCACGCGGTTGACGCCGGCCGACTCGGGGGGCGCGTTCTTGCCGCCGGATCAGGTGGTCTTCGTCCAGCAGGGGACGCTGGTGGCACGCCGCCTGGACCTGGTGCGTCGGGTGCTGACGGGGGATCCCGTCAGGCTGGCCGATCGCATCAGCGTGAGCCTGCTTGGCCATCGGGGCTTCGACGTGGCGGGCGCAGGCCTGGTGGCCTATCGCGCCGGCGGGAGCGGGGCACGCCAGCTCACCTGGGTCGACCGGACGGGCAAGGTCGTCGGTGTCGTCGGCGCACCCGACGGGCAGGATCTCGGCTATCCCGAGCTGTCGCCCGACGGCCGGCGCGTGGCGATGCAACGCACGGTGCAGGGTAACCGCGATGTCTGGCTGGGGGACCTGCTCCGCGGCGGGCTGGCCCGCCTGACGTTCGACGCGGCGTCGGAGCACGTTCCCATCTGGGCGCCGGACGGGACGCGGATCGCCTTCGCCTCGAACCGCAGCGGCGTGCTCGACCTGTACCTGAAGCCCTCGAACGGGGCAGGCGCCGAAGCGCGGGTGCTGGCCTCGCCCCATCCCAAGCTCCCGCAGGCCTGGTCGCGGGACGGCCGGTGGCTGCTCTACCACGAGCTGCACCCCACGACCGGCCGCGACGTGTGGGCGCTCGACATGTCGGCCCCGGCCGCCCCGCCGCGCGTCGTCGCCAACACGCCCGCGGAAGAAATTCTTGCGCAGTTCTCGCCCGACGGGCGCTGGGTGGCGTATCAGACCGACGAGTCGGGGCGCTCCGAGGTGGTGGTGCAGCCCTTTCCCGACGGGAGCGGCCGGTGGCAGGTCTCCACGGCCGGCGGCGTGGCGCCGCGCTGGCGCGCCGACGGCCAGGAACTCTACTTCCTGGCGCCTGACGCGACGCTGATGGCCGCGCCCGTCACGGCCGCGGGCGCCACGTTCGCCGCTGGCCCGCCGGTGGCATTGTTTCCGACGCGGATCGTGGAGGGCGGGACGATTGCGACGAGCCGGCCGCAGTACGCGGTCGCGGCCGACGGTCGGTTCCTGGTCAACCAGCCGGTGACCGACGCCGCGGCCCCACCCATCACGCTGATCCTCAACTGGCGGCCGCCGGCCACGCCCTAGACCCGGGCTCACCTGTGTGGCTTCAGGCTCATGGCTCCCGGTCGCCCGCCCACGACGTGCTGGACTCACGTGAGTCGTGGGCTAGCCCTGAGAGCGGGTCACACGGCGATGCCATGCTTCTCGAGCCGACGATACAACGCGGCGCGGCTGAAGCCCAGCGACTCGGCGACGCGGCTGAGGTTGCCGCCGTGGTGTCGCAGCGACTTCAGGATCATCGCCCGCTCGATCTCCTCCATCGTCATGCTGCCCACCGGGGGCAGGGCGTCCTGCAATGCGCGGGGGGCGGCCGTGCCCTCCATCTCCGAGGTCGCGCGGAAGTCGTCC